>JBGPBL010000071.1:0-12660 GCA_041481225.1 Sulfurifustaceae bacterium
AAACCTTCGCAACCGTCAGCAGTTAAATTTTACTTTCCGCACTACCGATCGCGGTCGTAACCTCTTTGTCAATTTAACCACAAGACATTGTATACCCTGCAGTTAGCCTCTCCGCTGGTATGCCTTGACCCGTTTACCCAAATCCGGGTACAACCCGATTATGCCTGTGCCTTAAAATGGCGCGAATATTTCTTACATGCAACAATACCTGTACGTCCTAGCTGGCATATATCTTGCTTGTATTATTTACGCATAGTGCACATATAGATGAAAAAGAAAATTGATGTCATTGATCTGCGGCCAGGGATGTACATCTCCGAACTGGATCGGCCCTGGCTCGAAACTCCCTTCCTGTTTCAGGGATTCGAACTGCAAACCTCGCAGGAGATGGAATTAATCAAACAACACTGCAAATACGTTTACATCGATGTCGAAAAAGGCGCTGATGTGCTGCCGTCGCATAACCGTGCCGAGTACGAATCGCGCATGCGCGCCATCCAGGTGGAGGAAGAAAGAATCGACCGCACCGTCAGGCAACTCGCTGACTCGCCCGCCACACCGCGCTCACGCCCGGCCTATGTCGACCAAATTCCACTTGAACAGGAAATCGTGCGCGCCAGGAAGGTCGAGACCGACGCCAGAGAGGTCATGCACGAGGTCATCCAGCATGTCCAAAAAGGCAAGGATTTCAATATCGCACGCGCCACCATGGCCGTGACCAGTATGGTAGAGAGCATCTTGCGCAATCCTGACGCCATGGTATGCCTGACGTACCTGCGGAACATAAACGAGTACACGGCGCTCCACAGCATTCGCACCTGTATCCTGGGAATCGCCTTCGGGCGCCATCTGGTTTTCACCAAAGACGAGTTGATCACCCTGGGTCTGGGTTTTCTGATACACGACGTCGGAATGGTAAAGATCCCCAAGGAGATCCTCACCAAACCCACGGGCCTGAACCCCCAGGAATTCGAAACCATGAAGCGACACGTGGGTTGGGGCGTTGCGATCCTGAACAAATCCGGCGGCGTCTCACCGATGGCCATGCAGGTTGTCCAGCAACATCATGAACGCCGCGACGGGGGCGGTTATCCAGTGCGCCTGAAAGGTGACGCCATCAGTCAGGCGGGTCTGATCGGCTCAATTGTCGACGTCTACGACGCCGTGACAAGCGACCGCTCCTATTCCGGTGGTCTCTCGGCGGAAGATGCACTGAAGCGCATGTACGAATGGCGCGAAAAGGATTTCCATCCGCAACTGGTCGAGGAGTTCATTCGCTGTATGGGAATCTTTCCGATCGGCTCACTGGTGGAGCTGAGCACGGGCAGTATCGGCGTCGTCATCACGATCAATCGGGCTCGTCGCCTCAAACCCAAGGTGGCGCTTGTCCTGACCGCCAATAAAACTCCCTACGAACATAAAGTCATCACCGATCTGATGGAACACACGGACGGCAAGGGCCAAGAGATCAAAATTTCCCGTGTTCTACCCGTAGGGTCGTACGGCATCCATCCGATGGATCATATCGTTCAGTTGTAAGCAGGAAGACCAGCGTCCGCTTCCTTCACGTTACCCTTCCCGACGATGCCGGCTCCCGAGAAACTCGGGGGGTTCGAAGTTTATCTTCAGCGCGCCAGTAAAACGGCGCAGTTGAGGCGACCCAACATCTCCTCCAGCGTTCCTTCCTCAAACAGGAAGCCTGCGCCCAGCACCAGAACGCCTGCCGCTTCCGTGAGTGCGGCATGCGCAAGACTTGTGACATCCGTGCGCGTTAGGCCACGGTAGCGCAGCGTCAACCCGCTTCCTTCGAGTGATCCGGCAATCTCCTCATGCAAACGATGCTCAGACGCGGGATACAAGACGGTCAACACGCCGCGCTCCATCTGCGCAAGACGTGTCGCCACCGACAGCGCCTGGGTGGATCCGGGTGAGCCGTCATAAAAAGCCAGAATCGGCGGTCTGACATCAACCCCCGAGGGAAGAATCAACACCGGGCGTGGCGCGACAGTGATGATCTCACGCACCGTCGCGCCCACGCGCCGAACATCGCGTGTCTTCAAGCCGATCACGAGAAGATCCACTTCATGCGCCGCCTCCAGCAACTGTGCAGAAACTTCACCACGCACCACACGAAAAGAACAGCGTAGATGCTGTCCCTGGGCAGCGGTGGTTAATGCCTCTTGCGCCAGCGACGCTTGTGCACGCAGTGCGGATTCCATATCCGCGCTGCCCATGCGGCGCGTCCTGGCGGTGAGAAAACCCACTTCACGGGCAAAAGGCAAGCCGGCGAATCGCAACAGATTGATGTCTTCGACAAACAATCCCAGCAATTCCGCTTCCATTCCCGCCGCCAGCCGCACAGCAGCACCCAGTGCCGCGCCACTCGCCGCCGAAGCATCAAGTGCCACCAGAATACGCCGGATGGGTGCTGACATGGCTTGGCGGCTCACGTGGATTTTTCTGCTTCCGGCAGCGCCCCAAAAGCACGTGCCTGCTCGGCCAGGATCAGCAACCTTACTTCCACACGCTGATTGATCGACCCATCGGGGAACAGGCCGTTTTCATCCCGCTCACCGGCAGGAATGCCGGTGAGCAGCTCCATTCCCTCGTCGATGGTACTGACCGGGTAGATATGGAACTTGCCATCGGCCACGGCTTGCACAACATCGTGGTGCAGCATCAGATGTTTGACGTTGGCGGACGGAATCAGTACGCCCTGCTCACCGGTCAGCCCGCGCTTGTGGCACACATCGAAGAAGCCTTCGATCTTCTCATTCACCCCGCCAATGGCTTGAACCATGCCGTGCTGATTGACCGAGCCGGTCACCGCCAGTGACTGCTTCATCGGCGCCTCCGCGAGTGCCGAAAGTAGCGCGTATAATTCTGCCGACGAGGCGGAGTCACCTTCCACCTCGCCATAGGTCTGCTCGAACACGAGGCTTGCGAAGAGCGACAAGGGATGATCTGGCACATAGCGTGCGCCAAGAAACCCCGCGAGAATTAATACACCCTTGGAGTGGATCGGACCTCCCAATTCCACCTCGCGCTGAATATCGAGCACTTCACCCTTACCCAGGTGCACACACGCGGTGATGCGACTCGGATGGCCAAACATGAAATCACCCAAACCCACGACGGACAATCCATTTACCTGACCTACGCGTTCGCCTTGCGTGTCAATGAGCAGCGTGCCACGATAAATTTCTTCCTGTAAACGCTCACGCAAGCGGTCAGAACGGTAAGTCTTGGCATCCAGCGCCCGCTGCACATCATCGCGGATCACCACGCTTCGGCCCGCCTGTCTGGCCCAGTAGTCTGCCTCACGCAGCAGATCCGTAATATCACGCAACCGGACAGAGAGCTTCTCGGCATCCGCCGCCATGCGCGCGCCCTGTTCAATCACACGTGCACAGGCGGTCCGGTCGAGCGGAAGCAATCCCTCGTTTCGCGCCAGCATGGCGATCAGGCGGGCGTACAGCAGGTCGTTTTCCTCGGTGCGCAGCATGGTGTCCTCAAAATCCGCGGCGACCTTGAAGAACTCGCTGAAATCGGGATCGTAATGGTAAAGCAGGTAATACAGCAGACGTTCGCCGAGCAGGACAACCTTCGTGTTCAGAGGAATGGGCTCGGGCTCGATTGAAACAGTGCTGACAAGGCTCAGGGCCTGCCCGAGTGACTCGATGCATAACTCACGCGAGGACAAGGCGCGTTTGAGTCCCTCCCACGCATAAGGCTGCATCAGAATCTTGCGTGCATCAAGGATCAGATAACCATCGTTGGCCTGATGCAACGCACCAGGCTTGATCAGTGTGAAATCCGTCACGAGCGTGCCCATCTGCGCCAAATGTTCGACGCGCCCAACCAATGCCTGGAAAGTGGGATTATTCTCGTACACAACCGGCGCACCCTTCGTGTCGCTGTGATCGATCAACACGTTGACCTGAAAGCGCCGCATGGAAGCTGCGCTCCCTGTCCGCGAAAGAGATACACCCAGAAACGTGATCTCCTGCCCCTCCTCCTGGCGCCTGAAATCATCCGCATTGTCGATCACGTCCTGCTGAACCGCTTGCAGATAGTTCACCACATCGGGCAACATGGAATATTCCTTTTTCAACTCATCAATCCGAACTCCGACAGCCGACATGGTGACGTCACGATCCAGTTCGCGGATACGCCGCTGGCCTTCCCGGAGCAGTCGCGGCAACTGCAGGACGATGCGTTCGAGCTGCTCTTCCAAGGATGCCACCACCGCCTGGATGCGTTTCTGCTCCGGCTCCGGAAACTTATGGAATTCTTCCGGACTCAGGACTTCGTGCTTGCGCATGGGAGCAAAGGCCATGCCCGAAGGGGTGCGGATGAGCGCCACACCGTGGCCTTCGGCCTGTTGCCGGAGTTCCTCGAATGCACGTTCCTGTTGTTCCTTCAGGTCTTGTTCCAGTTCCTTCCGACGAGCGCGGTATTGTTCGCTTTCAAACACCGCCGGTATGGCGCTGCGGAGGTCATCCATCAACTGTTCCATATCGTGGCGCAGTTTCACGCCCATGCCAGCGGGCAACCGCAGGGCTCTCGGCTTATGCGGTTGCTCGAAATTATTGACATAACACCAATCGGAAGGGATAGGCTCAGCCGTCGCCCTGCGTTCGAGAAATTTCCGGACGACGGTGTGCCGCCCTGTACCCGGAGCGCCAAGGACGAAAAGGTTGTAGCCTTCGCGACGGATACCGATGCCAAACTGGATCGCCTCCGTAGCGCGTGCCTGGCCGATGACTTCCGTCAGGTCAGCAAGTTGTAGTGTCGTGTCAAAGGTAAATCGGTTCGGATCGCAGTGTGCACAGAGTGCCTGAGGCCCCAGCCGTTGGACCATACCCATGAGTCCCTCCAGATCCTGCATGCCGCCTGCCATTACGACAGGAACAAATAAAATCTACAGGATGCTGTCGCAGATGGAAAGAACAATGGTCAAGCGTGGAAATATAAACAAATACCCGCCCACCCAAGTGAAACAAACGCGACGATCAGGCTACCTGAACCGGAATCGCGTTGCGGGTATGGGTAATGCGGTTGCTGCTGTCGACATAGACAAGACGCGGTTTGAAAGTCGCCAGTTCTTTTTCCTCGAAGTCCGCATAGGTACAAATGATAACGATATCGCCCGGATTAGCCTTGTGTGAAGCTGCGCCGTTGACGGAGATGATGCCGGAGCCGGCCTCGGCACGAATGGCATAGGTGGAGAAGCGCTCGCCGTTCTTGAGGTTATAGACATCGATGCGCTCGTACTCGCGGATATCGGCGGCCTCCAGCAGGCGGCTGTCGATCGCGACCGAACCTTCGTAATCGGGTTCGGAATGCGTGACGTGCACGCGGTGCAGCTTGGACTTGAGCATGGTACGGCGCATATATATCCTCCAACGAATATACATATTATCGGTCTTTATGCGGGCGGATTCAAATCGCTATTCCCGTTCGAATTCCAGATTATCAATCAACCGCGTACGGCCCAACCACGCCGCCGCCAAAATCACAAACTTACGATCACCCGGCTGCGGTAGCGCCAGATCCTGGCAGCGCCGCACACTGACATAATCCAGCCGGAAACCGGCCGATTTCAGCGCACGTGCTGCGCCCTCCTCCGCCTCGGCAAAAGAAATGTTTTGGTGACGTATCCGATCGCGTACCGCGCACAGTGCCGCATAAAGCTGCGGCGCCATATGCCTTTCGTCAGGCGTCAGATAATTATTGCGTGAGCTCATGGCCAGTCCATCGGGATCACGCACCGTATCGATGCCGATTATCTCCACCGGCATGCCCAGGTCCGCCGCCATGAGACGAATGAGCAGCCATTGTTGGTAATCCTTCTTTCCGAAAACCGCCACGTCCGGCGCCACCAAATTAAATAAACGATTTACCACCGTGGTCACGCCGCGGAAATGTCCGGGACGAAACGCGCCACAAAGAATATCGCTCAAGCCCGGCACCTCCACACAGGTCTGCACCTCACGACCACGAGGATAGACCTCCGGTTCCTTCGGCATAAAGAGCAGATCCACGCCTGCGGAAAGCAATGCAGTCTTGTCGTGTGCTGGAGTGCGCGGGTAGGCGTCGAAGTCTTCGCCCTTGCCGAATTGCAGGGGATTCACGTAGATGCTGGCGACCACCACCTGCGCGTGCCGGCGGGCCTCCTGCATGAGATGCAGGTGCCCCGCGTGCAGGTTGCCCATCGTCGGCACATAGGCCACACGCTTGCCACCGCTGCGCAGCCGGACCATGTGTTCCTTCAGGCTGGCAGCGGTTTCGATGGTAATCATGCCGAGTGAAAACTGTGCTCCGGACCGGGAAAGGCACCAGACCTGACAGACGCGACATAGGTCTTGATCGCATCCTCGATCGAGGCGGCACCGACCATGAAGTTCTTGGAAAACTTGGGACTGCCGCGCGGGTAGATGCCCAGCATATCCTGCAACACCAGGATCTGCCCGTCGCAATCCTTGCCCGCCCCGATCCCGATGGTGGGAATCGCCAGCTCGGCAGTGATTGTCTGCGCCAATTCCGCCGGCACCGCTTCAAGCACTAACACTCCGGCACCCGCCTCCTGCAGGGCCTTAGCATCCTGCCGAATGCGCTCCGCCGCCGTGGCCTCACGCCCCTGCACGCGGTAGCCACCGAGCTGGTGCACTGATTGCGGCGTCAGCCCAAGATGGGCACACACCGGCACGCCACGCTCAACCAGAAAACGCACCGTCTCCACCATCACCGCTCCGCCTTCGAGCTTGACGACCTGGGCTCCGCCCTTGCGCATCAGACGTCCGGCGTTGGCCAATGCCTTTTCAGGGCTCTCCTGATAACTCATGAATGGCAGATCGACAACCAGCAGCGCCCGGCGTATGCCGCGCGCCGCACAACGGCTGTGGTAAACCATGTCCGCCACGCTCACAGGCAACGTGGTCGCATGCCCCTGCATGACCATGCCAAGCGAATCACCGACCATGATGAGATCCACACCCGCCTGATCGAGCAAACTCGCAAAGGTGAAATCATACGCCGTCAGGCAGGCGATCTTCTCGCCACGCCGCTTCATGTCCTTGAGCGTGGTGAGCGTGACGGGCTTCACAGGCTGGCGACCATGGGATTGAAGAAATGACGGCCGCTGCGGATCTTGCGGATGTGCGTGAGCAGCATTTTGAAATCCGCATCGCTGTCGACAATGTTGATGCGCTCGGCATTGACAACCAGCAGCGGCGCAGCGGTGTAGTGGTGAAAGAACTGAGTGTAGGCGTCCACCAGCAACTGCAGATAATCGTGATCGATCATCCGTTCGTACTCCACGCCACGACCCCGTACACGTTCGTGCAATACGTCCACCGAGGCTTGCAGATAAATGACGAGATCCGGTATCGGCAGATGCAGGCTCATCTGCGCGTAAACCTGCTCGTAGAGCCGCAACTCGTCGTCGTCCAGGTTAGCGCGGGCAAACAATTTGTCCTTGTCGAGCAGGAAGTCAGCCACGTGACCAGTGCTGAACATGTCGCCCTGCTTCAGGGCTTCAATCTGGCGTGCACGCTGGAACAGAAAAAATAACTGGGTGGGCAACGCAAAATGCTTGCGTGACTGATAAAAACGTTCGAGGAACGGATTCTCCTCCGGCTGTTCGAGCAGGGGCTTCGCGCCAAAAGCATCGGCGAGACGCATGGCGAGGCTCGTCTTGCCCACGCCAATCGGTCCTTCGACAACCACATAACCGGGGGTAAAAGTATTCATGTGCCACAAAATCTCTGTTTGGGTCTGTCGCTCTGTCTTACGGTCGTATTACCAGTTTTCGTACGATCTGATCAGCGCACATGGCCAGCAGATCGGATGCCCGTCCCTGCCCTGGAATCTCCAAGCCCGGGTCTAGCTCGGACAAAGGATACAGGACGAAAGCGCGCTCGTGGAGTCTCGGGTGTGGTACGGTTAATGCCTCACTGTGGATAACCTGAGCGCCAAACAACAACAGGTCGAGGTCGAGCGTGCGCGGTCCGCCCTTTTCTCCCCGACGCACCCGTCCATGCGCCTGTTCAATCTCCATTAAACCGCGCATGAGTACATCCGGTTCCAGCGCCGTTTGCAGGCGGCAGGCAGCGTTAATAAAATCTGGCTGCGCCTGAATGCCTACCGGCGCACTCGCATAAAACGAGGAACATGCTTCAAAACGCGTATGCGGGAGCTGCCCCAGCGCCGTCACCCCCGCGCGCACCTGGAACACCGGGTCGTCAAGATTACTGCCAAGGCCCACATAGACGATAACCACGTCGCGGCCCCTGCCTGCGCTCACGGTCCGGTGGTACGCGATTTGCGCCGGCGCCGGCGTCGCTTGCCTCCGCCACCTGACGGCGCGATTTGCGCAACCATGTCATGGCGCTCCGACTCAGTCGCTGTCTGAAATCGTGTCCACCAATCCGCCAGTTCCGTGTCCGCCTCGCCCGTACCGGCACGCAGCAACAGAAAATCATACGCCGCGCGGAAACGTTTGCTCTCAAGCAACCGGAAGGCCTGCTGACCGGCACGGCGCTCCAAGCGGGTCTGCATCGACCAGATCTCACGCATGGGCACACTGAAACGCTTGGGGATGGAAACATGGTGCAGCTGATCGTGCAACACATGTTCGGCCGCGTGCTGCTGGGCATCGTGTGCATTCATACCCTGGGCCATGAGCTTGCCGGTTTCCAGGCGCACCGGCTCCCACAACAGGGCAGCGAACAAAAACGCCGGTGTCACCGGCTTGTCTTCGTTGATGCGCGCATCGGTATTGGCGAGTGCGCGTGGCACCAGCGTGACGGGAAATCCTTCTTCCTCGCGCTCGAGACTTTGTTCGGTAAGCGGGAACAGGTAGCGGAACAGGCCATGGTGACGCAGCTGTTCGAAGGTTTCGAGTGCATAGCCGCCGTGAAACAACTTGAGCACTTCCTCGAACATCCGGGCCGGCGGCACATCGGCCAGCAGTGGCGCCAGATCATGCAGGGGGGCAGCAGTTTTTTCCTCGATCTTGAACGCCAGCTTGGAGGCGAAACGCACCACGCGCAGCATGCGTACCGGATCCTCGCGATAACGGGTTTCGGGGTCGCCAATGATGCGGAGGATACCGGCCTTCAGGTCATCCGCACCACCGACATAGTCGATGATCGTGAAGTCACGAATGTTGTAGTAGAGCGCGTTGACGGTGAAATCGCGCCGCACGGCATCTTCTTCCTGCGTACCGAAAACATTTTGGTCGGCCGCTTCCATCGCGTGGCCGTTTTCAGCGCTGCCGTTGTCGCTGTCGGAATCATCCCCTTCTTCGTCCCCGGAGCGGACCTCTTCGGCGATGCTGCGGGGTATGGCACGGAAGGTGGCCACTTCGATGATCTCGCGCCCGAAACGCACATGCACCAGACGAAAACGCCGTCCGATTACGCGCGCACTATGAAACAGCTTGCGGATTTCCTCGGGGCGCGCGTCGGTGACCACGTCGAAATCCTTGGGTTCGCGCCCGAGCATCAGGTCACGCACACACCCGCCGACCAAAAGGCCAGCATAACCGGCGTCTTTCAGACGGTGCAGAACCTTGATGGCACTTTCGCTGATCAGCGCGCGAGAGATAGGATGCTGCGCGCGTGGAATGATGATCGGGACGTTAATCGTTCTTTCACCTTTCGATCAAAAGCAAAAGATCGGGCGGATAACAATCAGTTGGTGGTTTGTTTGCTGGTACGTATAATACCACTGCTTGCGGCGCCACGCGCCAATACCTTACGCTCCCATCGTCTAGTGGCCTAGGACGCTGGCCTCTCACGCCGGTAACAGGGGTTCGAATCCCCTTGGGAGCGCCAAAATTAAAGGGGGCCAGAAGGCCCCCTTTAATTTTGGACATTTCCCCACCAACACATCAATTCAACGTATTTATCAGACACCAGCCTTCTTTAGGAGCTCGGCAATGCGCGTAAACCCGCCCCGTTCGGCGATCTTCAACGCCGTGTCCCCGCGACCGTCCACGGCATTCACTTCTGCGCCGTTGTCCAGCAGCATCTGGATGATGTCGCCATAGCCCTTGTAGGCCGCCGCCATCAGCGGTGTCTTTCCACTGACGGTCCGGACATTCACATTCACGCCCTGCCCCAGCAAGGATTGCACCACGGCGATGCGTCCTTTGAGAATGGCCGTAAACAGGGCCGCGGCGCCGTGGGCGGTCTTCGAGCGCCCGCTCTTTTCGAGGCCGGTCGGAAGCTTAAGCACACGATTACTGAGCGAGATTACGATCATGCCGACCAACCCGAGCAGGCTGATCTGCGGATCGATATTGAACTCTTTGGCGATATCCGTCGGCAGGTTGGCGCCGACCGCGAGAATGACAATCACCAGGATCAACGTGAATTTGAGGTACTTGATCAGGGCCACGCCGACGACGCCGAGCAACCCTGCCAACAGATACTTGCGCTCCAGATTGATGCTCTCGGTCCACTCCGCAGGAAGATTGGAGGCAACGCTCAAAAGAGCAACGACGATGACAAGGGCCCAGTCTCGCGGCGACTCCTTTAATATAACCACAAAGCTCTCCTGTTGCTTGTTGAACGGTGATCGGCTGCTTATGCCCCATGGCAGCGCCTAGCTTTAAGTCTAGATGCATTTCCACAAAAATGCAGCCCAGCAGGAATTGCTCAAATTCTGCACAATACCCACCTTTGCCCGCGCCCAAGGGCAAACAGTTGACGGCTAGGGCCCCTGACCTCGCCCACCGCCCTCGCTGAAAACACGCCCAAACCAGCGGCTGATATCCCGGATCTCATCCGGCACCATGGAATGCCCGGTCACGTAGGCATGCCACTCAATATTGAGTCCCTTTACTTCCATCTGTGCCCGGGCCTGCTGGGCCATGGCGTAGGGAACCATCTGGTCACCCGTCCCATGAGCCATAAAGATGGGAACGTGTGCGTTCACGGTATGGGTTTCCGCCATCAGGTCCTCAATAAAGGGTACGGGGGCGGAAAGCGAGAGTAGCCCCGCGAGTGGCCGGGGATAGCGCAACCCGGCATGGAGCACAATGGCCCCACCCTGAGAAAATCCGGCAAGCACAATACGTCCGCTCGGAATACCGCGGCTATTCTCCCGCTCAATCAGGCCATGCACGATCTTTTCTGAGTCGCGTATGTGATCGGCATTCTGCGAGAAACCATGATCCAACAGCGCAATATCGTACCAGGCGCGCATGATACAGCCACCATTGATGGTTACCGAACGGTGAGGGGCATGGGGAAAAATGAATCGCACTCCCGGTTCCGATGGGAGTCGAAGCTCCGGGACGATGCTCTCAAAATCATGGCCATCGGCGCCAAGCCCATGCAACCAGATTACCGCCAGCGAAGGCTTGGGCCCGATTTCGATTTCAACAGGGGGTTCAACCGATGAATGAATATCCATTCGCCCCGGCTTTACTCATCACCAAGGTAGACGCAACCGGCAGTGCAGGTTTCGCGTACCACGACCTTGGTGAGCAGTGGCAACGCAGGCTTGAGTCGCTGCCAGATCCAACGTGCCAGGTGTTCGCTGGTGGGGTTTTCCAGCCCCTTGATCTCATTCAAATAATGATGATCGAGCTGGTCGTAAAGCGGCTGAAACGCGCGGGTCAGATCGGCGAAGTCCAGAATCCAGCCGGTCTTCTCCTGCACCGGCCCGGCAATATGAATCTCAACGCGAAACGAATGTCCGTGCAGACGCCGACACTTGTGGTGCTCCGGGACATTGGGCAAATGATGCGCCGCTTCGAGAGTGAATACCTTGAATATTTCCACGGAATGGCCAAATCTGAGTCAGATTGCTTTAGTTTAACCACTTTCACCGTCAGGGAGAACAACAGAAAGAAGTCACAGGGAAGCATCGCATGCTTTAAAAAAAATGCCTAGCAGGTTGCTGAAAACTCCCCCTCCCTGCGGGAGAGGGCCCGGGGTGATAGTGTTCATATTCCAATACGCATTTGCTTTTTAATGCCCCCTCATCCTGACCTTTACTGCCGAGGTGCACGAAACTCCTGCGCAACCTGCGCTTAATCTCCTCACACACTCATACGCCACGTCGGTAGGCCGGTCATCCGCAATACCGGCACGGCTTCGCCGGAATCCTCAGCAGCTTGGTCCGAAATCCGCGACTATCGCTGCCGCGAGAGGCGGCATTTCTCACACAAGTCACAAAACACGCCGCACCTTGATTCGAGGCCCGACATCAGGTCTTATTACGGAACCATGGGGGAGAAGAAAAACACCCTGCGGGCATGCCCGCCACGGGGGAGCAGCAGGCATTCAGTGCGCCGGCAAACCGCTATTTGGCTGTGCAGCCTGGCGTTGTTTTTTCCCATGGTGGCTTTCGCCGACGACCTCATGACGCTCTACCGCGCCGGTGTGGACAACGACCCGCGCTACCGGGCGGCCGAGGCGAACTACCACGCCGCCGAGCAGCGGACCCCGCAGGCCCGTGCGGGTCTGCTGCCCCGTGCCCAGACGAGCGCGGCGCGCAACCGTAACGACAACGAAACCCTCAGCGACCGGCCTTCCTTCTTTCAGGCCACGGGACAGGCGACCTAATTACAGTAACGAATATTCCCTGAGCCTCACCCAACCCCTCTATAACGGCCCTGCGCTGGCCAGTCTGCGTCAGGCC
>JBGPBL010000072.1:0-12469 GCA_041481225.1 Sulfurifustaceae bacterium
GAGAAGACCAATGAACCGTCCTATTTGTTTTTTTATTGTGCTTTTAATGGCTTCAACAGCCCGGGCAGAGACTTACATGGATTGGAATCTGGCTGCGCACCACTGGGACAGAAGCCGCGTCAGGGAGCGCAACCTGAGCGAAAACAACCCCGGCATCGGCTTCGAGACCGCTTTTGATAATGATGACTTGCGCGGCATGCTGGGCGTGTATCACAACAGCAACCGGAAATACTCTATCTATGCATTGATCGGCTACACGCCGCTTCGTTTTGGCGGTTTAAGCGTCGGTGTGGTGGGCGGAGCATTGACAGGCTACAACTATGCGCCCGTTGTTCCCGGCGCCGGGCTGTTGGCTTCATACCAATGGGGGAAGTCCGGTATCAACATCATCGCCGTCCCCACCGTTGAAAAATATCATATATGGGGCTTTGCCGGTCTGCAAGCGAGGTTTTTATTATGAAAACCAAAACTCTCGTGGCCAGCATTTTAATCGGTTCCGGAATCAGCATCGCCGGCGCGCTCGGGTCGTGGTGCATTTATGCCTCGGGGCGCGCATCGGCGCAGCGCGAATGCCCTTCGGAGCAACGCGGCGAGCGGCTGCTGAGTTCCGAGCAGCGCCGCGATATGACCGTGTGTTTTTACGCAGCAGGCCCGGCCGGCTATGGCCGCACCATCAAATCGAAAAGGAGCAGATCATGAATCTTGTTAAAAAATGTCAGGAAGCCTTGATTTATATCGTATTGGTCGTGGCGATGTGGATGATGGGAGAAGAACTGTGAGCTGGGAATTGCAGGAAGCGCAGCCAATCAAGCGCCGCAATCTATTGAACGAACACGCCATGAACCACATGGACAAGGCCAAGGGCTGTGCCAAATGGCTGGTGGCGCAGGGTTTCACCGTGCTGTCCGTGGCGGTGGGTCGGCGCAACCCGCGTATCGAGATTCAGACCTGCCGCCGCTGCTCGGCGCTGGAAGGCGCGATCTTCATCTATGAGCGCACCGCAACCGGCGCGCGGCGCGGCTGGGTGGCAATCCGCTTCGATTGCGAGGTGCGCTGGACGGATGAGATCGGCGGTATAGCATGAACGTGAAAGACATTTCGTTAAAAGCTGCCATCCGCAAGGCGCTGGCCGGATCGTCCAGCCTGCAGCCGGTGGACACCGGCGTGCTGGTTAAAGGCCATCAGCGCAGCCATGTCGAGGCCGCGTTGCAGGAGTTGTACCAGGCGCACGAGATCTATTACTGCAAGATCATCAGGAACGGATCGGCGCGCACGGTCTGGTGGCTGACCATCCAGGTGGCCAAGACCGAATCCTATTGGAGTTCGGCGCGCAAGAAGGCAAAAGCAGCCGAGGCGGCAATATGACCAAATGCAGGGGCATCAACAAACCCAGAGCGGTTTGGACTCCCGATAAAGAGGCGGTCATGATTGCCCGCTATCCGCACGAAAAGACCGGGAAGATCGCGGCGGATATCGGCATGACTGAAGAACAGATATTTTGCAAGGCCGGTGTATTGCAACTCAGGAAAACGCCGGAATACCTCGTCAGCCAGGATGCGTGCCGGTTGCGCCGCGGCGACAACATAGGGGCAGCGTATCGTTTCAAAAAGGGCCATATCACGCACAACAAGGGTGTCAAGGGCATCCATTATCCGGGATGCGCCGCCACGCAGTTCAAGCCGGGGCACAAGAACAACAAAGAGGCTCCCCTCGGAATGCTGCTAATTAATGCAGACAATTATCTGGCGCGCAAAACATCGATGACGATCAATCCGCCGGCACGGCGCTGGGTAGCCGTGCATCGGCTGGTTTGGATCGAAGCCAACGGGCTTGTGCCTGATGGATATATCGTCGTATTCAAGCCTGGTATGCGCTCTGTTGTGCTGGAGGAAATTACACCTGACAGGGTGGAGTTGATCAGCCGCGCCGAGAACATGCGGCGCAACAGTTCTCACAACTATCCCAAGGAAATCGCTCTGCTCATCCAGCTGCGCGGCGCCCTTCAACGCAAGATCAACCGGAGAGAAAAAGATGAGCAGCAACCAACCGACCCAAATTAATGACATCACCACACTGCGCACCACGCTGTTCGATACCCTTCGCGCATTGAGCAACAAGGACAAACCGATGGATATCGATCGCGCCAAAGCGATCAACGATGTGGCGCAGACCATCATCAACAGCGCCAAAGTCGAAGTGGACGCGCTGCGCGTGATCGGCGGCATCGGCAGCGGATTTATACCGGCATTTCCTCCTCCCAAAGGCAGGCTGGAACCAGAAAGCAGTATGACCAAGCCGGGCCATATCATTCACCGGATGAAGTAAATGACCACCGATGGATATAAAACGGCAGGAAACCTTCGAGGAACGCGCGGCGATCATGGAGTACGACGGCAGACTGCCGCGTGCGCAGGCCGAAGTGCTGGCGCGCGAGGCCATATGGGCGGCTCCTCGGGGTTCAGGACGGGCAAAATTGATGCCGCCAGAGAAGAGGAGCAAACAGTATGCGGCTTTCCGCGAGTTTTGGCGCAACAAATCCACGTAAAGGGACGGAGCCAACATGAATAAAACCAATCAACTCCTCACCGTGCTGTCGCGCCACATCGGGCGCGGTAACGGCATCAGCGGCAAAGTGCTTGCGCAAGAGATGGGTATTAACACGCGCAGCGTACGCAAGCAGATCACCGATGCCATCGACGAATCAGACGTGGCGATCTGCGGCACGCCCAGGGACGGTTATTTCATCGCCGCCACGGCCGAAGAACTGGCCGAAACACTGGCTTTTCATCGGGGCCGTGCGTTGCATGAACTGCATAAGATGAGCCGCCTCTCCAAGATTCCGCTGGCCGATCTGCTCGGACAGCTTCATTTGCCCATATGAAAGGAAGTATCGTGATAAAAACCACCCGGCTCAAAACCAAGGCGCAGCTCGCCGTCCCGCAAAACCGGGGCGAAGCTGCCGCCGACATCCGCATCATCGGCGACCTGCAGCGCGAGATACTGCGCATCTCGGCCACGATGAACGACGCGATCGCCAACATCACCGCCGAACATCAGCCCACGCTGGAAGCGGTCGGCGTGCGGCTCAAATGCCTGCAGGAAGGCGTGCAAGCCTACTGCGAAGCGCACCGCAGCGAGATGACCAACGACGGCAAGGTAAAAACCGCCAACCTCATCACCGGTGAAGTGCAGTGGCGCCAGCGCCCGCCCAGCGTCGGCGTGCGCGGCGCGGAAAGCGTCATCGAAGCCCTCAAGCGCCTCGGCCTGGGCAAATTCGTGCGCATCAAGGAAGAAATCAACAAGGACGCCATCCTCAACGAACCTGATGCCGTTAAAGGCATCGCCGGCATCACCGTTGTAACGGGCGTGGAAGACTTCGTGATCACGCCGTTCGAGCAAGAGGTGGCGGCATAACGCAGAAATAACCGGCACGCTTTAGCGTACCCTGGTTGATTGACGGGTTATGCCGCCGTAGCACCAGCGCCGACTTTTACGATTGGAGAACGAAATGGCAGAGATAAAAGACCTAATTGGCAAGACATTGACGAAAGCGGAACAAGTCGGCGAGGACAAGATTGTCTTCCTGACCAACGAAGGGAAGCGGTACAAGCTGTACCACTCGCAAGACTGCTGCGAGTCGGTGACGGTGGAGGACATCGTAGGCGACCTCGCTGACTTGGTGGGTGAGCCGATCCTTGTGGCCGAAGAAGCGACCAGCGACAAGAACCCGGAAGGCGTGACGAAGGAATACCAAGACAGCTTCACTTGGACGTTCTATAAGTTCGCCACGCGCAAGGGCTACGTGGACATTCGCTGGTACGGAGAGAGCAACGGCTACTACAGCGAGGGAGTGGATTTTGAAGAGGCATAACGTTCAAATTAAGGCGGGCGGCCGACGGGTTAGGCGTCTGGTTGAGAAAACGAAAGGAGCTGACGTATGAACGCATTGGAAGTGGAAGCGCGGAAAGCGGCGCTGCTGGCAGAAGAAAGGAACGAACCGCCTATTTCGTGGTGGATGTCATTTTGCGATCCAGATAAGCCGAAAGGCGAGCAGTTTTTGGGCGTGGTAATCACGAAGGCGCCCGGCCTTATGCACGCGCGCCAGCGCGCCTGGATGTTCGGCATCAACCCGGGTGGCGAGATTCAGGCGTTTCCAGTCGAAGGGATTGCCGACGATTACCACGACAGGCTGCTTTCGCTCGTAGAACTTGAAGCGGCAGGGCTTATATGACCCCTAACGTTCAAATTAAGGCGGGCGCGTAAAAAGCCCTGATCGAAGAACCACGCTTTAACGCCTCGCCTTGAATGTGAGGTTAGCCGCATTTTTAACAACGGAGAAAAAACATGAATGATAAATATATTCTTGATGGGAAATTGCCTGTAATCGAACCAGACTTGATGAAATGGGCTAAATGGTTTGAAACAGCCGACCGTATCGTGCGCAAAGATACGGCAACAGTTAAATTAGATGGTGATCCTGTTGGCGAGGTGAGGGTCTCAACAGTTTTTCTAGGACTAGACCATTCGTTTGGAAGCGGCCCACCGTTGTTATTTGAAACGATGGTTTTCGGTGGGGCATTAGATCAAGAACAAGATCGGTGTTCAACGTGGGAAGCTGCCGAAAAGATGCACGAACTGATGTGCGAGCGCGTAAAACGTGGCGCTGCTGCTAAAGGCGGCTAACGTTCAAATTAAGGCGGGCGGCGCATTGCCCGATCAGGAAACATAAACCACGCTGAACCGCCTCGCCTTGAATGTAGGGTTGTGCGTCGCTTTCAATAAGGAGAAAAATGATGTGGGGATTTGTGATTTGCGTAGCTTTGGCATTGATAAATTTGCCGGGAGTTGTGAGCGGCAACTTGCTTTCGATAGTGGCCATGATTTTTTGTTTCTGCATGGCTATTTTTTGCGCTGCTATGGCGCTGGCAAGATGACGCACAACGTAAAGTAGACACCCTAAAACACCAGAAATTACACCCTAAATTAACAAAAAAACGACATGGCCAACAAATACCCCGCCAAATTCGCCGACCGCCGCAACGACCTTGCCATCATTCATATGGCGGCCACGCAGATCGGGCTGGACACCGCCGACAAGAACGAGGATAGCGCCTACCGTAGCATGTTGTGGACGGTGGCGCGGGTGCGCTCCAGCGCGGCGCTGGATTACGCCGGGCGCAAGAAAGTGATCGACCATCTCAAGGCGTGCGGCGCGAAAATCGGTTTCGCGGGCAAGCCCACTAACGTCAAGCCCGAGCTGATCCCGCTGATGAGCAAGATCGGCGCGTTGCTGGCCGACATGAAGCTGCCGTGGAAATATGCCGCCGCCATCGCCAAGAAACAGACCAGCGCGCAGGGCAAGGGTATAGACCGGCTGGAATGGCTCGATGCGCAGCAGTTGCATGCCGTCGTGACGGCGCTGGTGAAGCGGCAGGACAAGGCTCAAGAGGCAGCGGGCAAAATATGAACCTCTCCCCCTTCCTATATGGCCTGAGCGAACTGATCGGCTTGTCGAAAGCCCTGCTGCTGGTGGAAGCCTATGGAGGCACGCCGCTGTACGTGCCGAAGAGCGTGGATGCGAGACACAAGCTCGCGCTGCTGATCGGGCAGGAGGCCGCGCAAAAGCTGGCATCGGCCTATCCCGGCGCGATCATCACCATCGCGCTGCATGCGACCGGAGACCATGCCAAACAAGGCGCGATCCGCCGCCACAAGATCAGGGAGCTGAAATAGCAGGGGCTCAGCCATACCGAGATCGCCCGTGCGCTGCTCACCACCGACCGCACGGTGCGCAAGGTATTGGGGATGGAAGTAGATGACAGGCAGCGCGGGTTGTTTTAGAGTGCAGCTATGGGAATAATCATTCGTTCTGCGCTGCGCACCAGATATTTTTCTGGATCATTATTGTTTTGGAAGGCACAACAATCACTAATAACTTGTATAAATGGCCGGATAGATATGGGGTGGAAAACCGGGATAAGCATGGGAATTTACGACAATATATTTCGAGACCGGCCGCGTATTCTAAATTCAAAGCGTCCGCGATTAATGAAGAAACAGAGTTGTGTCAAAAAAAACAGAAACCAGAGGAAGTTGTTTTAGAGTGTAGGGGCGTATGGCATACGCCCGTTTTTTAACGCAGTAAATCGGGGGAAGTATGGGCAAGACAAAAGAGGAGTTGGCCGAAATGATTGATGCCGCTATGAGTAGAGCCTACGAAGCGGGTGCTGCTGGCGAATCGGACGAATGCCCGATCCAGCGCGGCATTCAAATACTCAACGAAGCAATATCGGCCAAAGCCGATTTGAAAACCGCGCTCGAATTGACAGGTATGGGGCATTTTGATATTAACTATTAACCCAGGAGAATGACATGAAAACCAAAACGAAGTGGGCTATTCTATTAGGGTTATTGCTATCCGTGGCGGCGTTCGGCTATGCAATTTATTACGGTGCCACGACCGAGAAAAGACAAAGGGATGAACAAATTAACTGGGCAAAAGAGGCGGTCAAAGCCACGCTGCTCGATGGCGAAACCGCGCTGTTTCGCAACGTTAGAGTGACTGCAGATAACGTGATCACGTGCGGTGAGGTGAACGGCAAAAACCTCTATGGGGCCTATACCGGGTTTACTGGATTTGACGTCACTGGTACGCCGGACACTGGGCACCCCTATGTTGAAATGGAATCATCAAAAGAGGGACAGCCCGGCTATCACACGCTGGTAAAAGAGCGATGCGGCAATTGACAATCCCACCAAATCAAGCGCAGAATCCGCTCAAGTGCTAAAAACACGAGCTGCGTTAGCGGATACCGCGCCCGAAAGTAGTGGTTTTTTTACGCCTATCAATTTATCGATGGCCGGGTGTGAGGCTAATAAAAGAGCGGCTTGCCGCGAATATGCCCGCCGACTAACGCCGGTTTTTAGCACCTGGCCGCCCACGGCCTTTGTGGGCTTCCCTAAAAAGGAGCGTTAAAATGAATCAAATCGTTAATCTAACCAGCTTGCCGATCATGGCCTTTCACGGCCAGCCCGTTGCCACCACCGAAATGCTGGCGCAGCTTTATGGCTGCGAAACCGATAATATCCGTCAGAACCTTCGACGCAATGCCGCTCGTTTCGAGGAAGGCAAGCATCTCATCACGCTACAAGGCGACGCTCTCAAGGAATTCGTTTCGTGCGTGACTAATAGCTACTCGCCATTTGCGCCTTCAAAACAGGCACGCGTGGTAAACCTTTGGACGGAACGCGGCGCAGCGCGCCACGTCAAATTGCTCAGTACCGATCAGGCTTGGGAGGTGTTCGAGGAGCTGGAAGACTGTTATTTCCACGCCAAGGCGCAGGCCGCAGCCCCTCAAGCTCTACCATCGCCAGTGCTGACCCCATCCGGCCTTGACGCCATACTGGATAAGCCCATGCAGATCACGGTGCGTGAGTATCTGTCACTCACGCAGGGCAAGGCTGTGCCGCAGGTATTCCCGCCGGCAGCACCGCAAACGGAACATCCCTACCTGGGTCATTATTCCGATGAGATTCGCGCACAGGTGCTTGATCTGGGCAACAAGGGTTGGTTGCCATCGGATATTGTAGACCGCACGGGCGTTGGATTACAAACCGTTAAAACCATGTTGTTTCGTGCCCGCAAGGCGGGCAAGATCGCCAAGGGGCCTCATCATGGCACAAGGGCGCGTGACGCGAAAGGCGGTGCAGCATGACCGCCCCCGTCAATCTCCCCGGCGCCTGGTATGACGTGGGCAGCCGCATAGATGAGGCACGGGCGGTGATTTCCTGCGCCTCTGATTACATGGAGACTCTACCAAGCGCTGGCGCACCTCTTGCACGCACCAACCACATCGCCGCGCTGATTGCAGCGGCGGGAGATTTGCTCGATCTGGCGCAAGAGGATGTAAACGAGCTTGAACGGCAATTGATCTCGGCGTAATATCGCACTAACCCTTCTCGGCCCCGCTCTCGCGGGGCTTTCTTTTTCCAGCGGAACCTGTTCCGTCTTAACACGCCACGCGCCCGCGCGTACTCTCGCGGCATGGACACCCCGACAATGCCCAAGCAAATATGCGGACACTGCATTGAATGGACGCGCCATGAAGACGAGCGCATGGAGAATCACGGCCAGTGCGCCATACGTGCGGTGGGGCATTACACCCATCGGCTTTCGGATTGCCAATTCATCACGTCGCGCTGGGGCGCGCGCCCGGTTAAATCCGGGGAAATAACTTGATTACGCTCGAACAATATTTCATGGGACGCGATCAGCTTTATGCCGGTGCATGCGATGCGACGATCCGGCGCAATGCAGCATGGACGGTATTGCTGACCAATCAGCTCAAGCAGCTCGCCGCGATCCATGTGGGGTTTGTTTTCCCCGCCGACGAGGTGGCCTCTGGCTGGCGTCCGGTCGAAGTGAACGATGCGACCGTCAACGCCGCCGCGCATAGCGCGCACATCACTGCTGAGGCGCTGGATACACATGACCCGGCGCGGTTGTTCGCGCGCTGGTGTTTGCAGAATCTGGCCGAGCTGCAGACGATCGGACTGTGGATGGAAGATCCGCGCTGGACGCCCACCTGGGTGCATTTACAGACGCACGCGCCGCATTCCGGTCATCGCGTCTTCATCCCGAGCAGCGCCCCGCCGCTGGCGCCATCGCTGCCGGAGCAACTTTTTGCCGGGTATCCGCGGGAGCAATTGGGATAAAAATGCTTAAACCACATCGACCATCATTTAGGAGATCGTTATGAATCAACTGACCAAATCCGAGATTTATCACCTCATCATCGGCTTCATTGCCGCCGCAGTATGGCTGTTCGGCAAGCAATGGGAGCTACCCATCGAGGCTATCAGCTATGCCCAAACCCTCACCATTGCGGTGTGCGCCCATGCGCTGGGCACGGCAAAATCCGATACCCCGTTACCCCCCGACACCAATTCGGTGTCACTTTCTCAACCAAAACAAGGAGACGCAAATGTTTAATTTACTCGCCATCGAAGCTGCTTATAACAAACTCACCATCCTGCACTGGCTGATCGTCAAGGTCGAATCGCTGTTCCCCGGCAAGGGCGCGGGCGCGAGCAAACTGGATTTGGTGCTGAATACCGTGCAGGCCGGGGTCGCCGAAGGGGTGAATACCGCAGAAGCGGTGAATGAATTCCGCACCGCCAACACCGCGCAGATCGCGACGATCGTGGCGGGATTCAATGCTTCGGGCGGCATCCCCGATGCCTCCACATTGCCGCCGTTGAGCAATTTTATTGCGCCGAAAATTCAATCCGGCGCGAATAACCTTCAAGCCATCCTCGACGGAAAGCTGTAAGGATGGCGAAGTTTTTGACCACGTTGGCGCTCAAGGATGCCGACAACAAAGACGACGGACGGTGGATCGTCTCTCGCCCGTTGAGATACGTTTCGGATGTTGCCGAAAGAAAAATCGTGGTGCCGAAAGGGTTCCGCACGGATCTCGCGTCGGTGCCGCGATTGCCGATCATCTTCCTGTTGTGCGGCGATACATCGAGCGAAGCGGCGGTGGTGCACGATTATTTATACAGCACGCAGCAGGTGAGGCGCCGCATGGCCGACGCGGTTTTGCTCGAAGCCTCGCGGATTACGGGAGTGCCGGCCTGGCGCAGATACATGATCTGGGCGGGGGTGCGGTTGTTCGGCTGGTTTCACTGGAAATGAATCCGGAAGACCGCGCGCAGGAGCTGGAACTGGCCGAGCACGAACACAACCAGGCCGCGGCCATCCTGCCGCAGCCCACGCGCCCGTCGGCCAAGTGGTGCGCGGGACCTGGTTGCGGCGAACGCATACCGGAAGCGCGGCGTCAGGCGATGCCGGGCGTGCAGTTGTGCCTGGCATGCCAGGGACATTTTGAACGAACGAAAGGTAGACATGCTGCAAATTGATCCTTGGCAATTGATTCTGGCCGTCGCGGGGCTGATCAGCGCGTTCGCCACGATGGTGTGGCTGTTCGGCACGATCCTGGTGCGCCAGTTCAAGAGCCAACTCGACCAGCGCTTCTCGACCATCCAGGACGATATCAGCCAGCGCGCGCAGGAAGAGACCGATGTGGCCAGGCAGATACGCAATTTCGAGCGTGAATTTTTATTGTTCCAGCGCGACATGCCGGTGCAATACGTGCGCCGCGAGGATTACATTCGCGGACAGTCGGTGATCGAAGCCAAGCTGGACGCCATTTACAGTAAATTCGAGTCGGTAATGATGAGGGGGACGAGACATGATTGACCATATGAAAACCCGCCGCGAATCGATGCGCTGGCTGGTTATTCTCACGCTCAACAACGCCCGCCCGATCGGCGCGTACGAAGAGCTGGTGCTGTCTACCATTCTGGCGATATACCTCGATGCGACCGCGCTGGAAATACGCCGCGAGCTGGATTACCTGGCCGACCGCGTCCTGGTCGAACTCCGCAAGGAGCCTTCCGGACGCTGGTTTGCCAATCTGACCCGCGACGGCGTGGACGTGGCCGAATATACCGTGGATTGCGATCCGGGGATTGCGCGGCCGACCAAGTATTGGGCGTAATGAAGGCGTCGTTAGCTTCGCTGGAGGACGCCGGGCCATCGCTGTGTTATGGCTACCATTATTATGACTGGGCGATTGTTTTGGGGAGAGTGGGGCAGGTGGCCTGGCAGCACGAATGCCATAGCCCGGCAGAACGCAGCGCCGGCGACGGCGTGGTCAAGTGCGAAGATTTCAGGGAAGGAACAGGTTGATGGCACCGCGCAGCAAAATATCCAAGCTCCCGAAGGCCGTTAAAGACTGGCTGGACACGGCGCTGATCGCCAACGGCTTTGGCGAATATGAGCTATTGTCCGCCGAGATGAAAGTGCGCGGCTTCGACTTGAGCAAGTCGGCGATCCATCGCTACGGGCAGGAATTCGAGATCCGCCTGTCCTCGCTGCGCATGGCCTCGGAGCAGGCCAAAGCCATCGTGCAGGCATCGCCGGATGACGAGGGCGCCGTCAGTGAGGCACTGATGCGCCTGGTGCAGGAGAAGTTGTTTCAGACGCTGGTTAAAGTCCAGACTGACCCGGTCATACCCGTCAGCATCACCGGCGCCGCCAAGGCCGTGGCCGAACTGGCGCGTGCCACGGTGATACAGAAGAAATGGCAGGCCGAAATCCGCGCCAAGGCCACCGTCGTGGCGGATGCCGTGGGGGCTATCGCCAGGAAGGGCGGGCTGTCTTCCGACGCGCTGGACATGATCCGCCGCGATATATTGGGGATTGCGAAATGACCTTGATCATTGATGCCTTCGCAGTAACCGGGATAGTTTGCGCCGGAGTCGGCGCAGCCATTATTTCAATTGTTATTTTGATATCGCTATGGAAATAAACCTGCAAACGCCTGCGGTATTGCTCGGCTACCAGCAGCGCTGGGTCGCCGATCAGTCCGACGTGGCCGTGTGGGAAAAATCCCGCCGGATCGGCGCATCCTGGTGCGATGCGTCCGATTCGGTGCTGATGGCATCGCCCGCCGTGGATGCGATGGATGCGCTGTATATTGGCTACAGCGAGGACATGACGCGCGAATACATCGACGATTGCGCGATGTGGGCCAAGGCGTACAGCGTGGCCGCCGGCGAGATGAACGAGACGGTGTTCGAGGACACCGACGAGAACGGCGACACGAAAAATATCAAGGCGTTCCGCATCGACTTCGCGTCGGGCAGGAAGATCCTCGCATTGTCCAGCCGCCCGCGCTCGATCCGGGGCAAGCAGGGCAAGGTCACGATCGACGAGGCGGCGTTCCACGACGATCTGCCCGGCCTGATCAAGGCCGCGATGGCGATGCTGATCTGGGGCGGCAGGGTGCGCATCATCTCGTCGCACAGCGGCGACGCCAACCCGTTCAACGAGCTGGTCAACGACATCCGCGCGGGCAAACTGCCGTACTCGCTGCACCGCACCACCTTCGACGATGCGCTGGCCGATGGGCTTTACGAGCGCGTCAAGCTGATCAACGGGGAGCGCCTCAAGGAAAAGACCCAGGCCGAGTGGCGCGACAAGATTTATTCGCAGTATGGCGACAACGCCGCCGAGGAGCTGGACGTGATCCCTAGCCAGGGTAGTGGCCGCTATTTGACGCGCATGATGATCGAGGCATGCATGCAGGCGGGTATCCCGGTGGTGCGCCTGACGCTTCAGGACGCCTTTACGCTGCATCCGTCGTTCTTTCGTGAGGCAGAGGTCAATGACTGGTGCGAATCGATTCTAGACCCCTTGCTGCTCAAATTAGACCCATTGCTGGATCACTATTTCGGCGAGGACTTTGCGCGCAATGGCGACCTGACCGTGATCGCACCACTGGAACAATCGCGCACGCTGGACCTGCGTACGCCGTTCATGTTGGAGCTGCGCAATGTGCCGTTCGAGCAGCAGAAGCAGATCCTGTTCTACATCCTCGACCGGCTGCCGCGCTTCCGCGCC
>JBGPBL010000073.1:0-12272 GCA_041481225.1 Sulfurifustaceae bacterium
CGGCCCATGCCACGCGCACTTTTTCGGCCACCCAAACCGTTCCCACTTCCCCCGGCCTGTTCAGCATGGGCAGTACGCAGT
The DNA here is from genome assembly GCA_041481225.1 of Sulfurifustaceae bacterium. GTDB lineage: Bacteria > Pseudomonadota > Gammaproteobacteria > Acidiferrobacterales > Sulfurifustaceae > Sulfuricaulis. Next base: position 82 of record JBGPBL010000073.1, read on the forward strand.
CAGTCACGATGCACATCACCAATAACAATACCGGCGCAAACGCAGGTGAACGAATTTATTATGTGAGATTTCGCCTATCGACTTCCTGTACCGGATCGCCCTGCACGGCGACCACCTTCTCCGCCAGCACCGCCGCGCCAGCCGGCTGGACGCGCATCAGTTTCAGCAGCTCCCAAGTTATTTTTCAGGCGACCTCGTGGGCAAATGCCATTGCCGTCGGGTTCCCTGTCGATTTTTCTCCGGTGATCATTGTAGGCACCTCGAGCGCGGACGTGAGCCAGACGTTCAGAGACGTGCGGGCCCAATACACCAGTAGTACGGGCGGACCGCCGTTCAGTTATCTCGGCAGGGCGACAGTGAACGGCCCGGGATCCTGGACGATGAAATCGTTATCCATTACTTCGTTTCAGACTGTGGATGCGGTCACCGGCCTTCCTATTAATGCCATCGCGTCAGGCACCAGCTTCAAATTGGTTATGACGGTCAAGAATATTTCAACGGTCACCCAAAGCAGTATTATTACGAACCCTAATCCGCCAACGACCACCAAGGTTGGAACATGGCCCGGTGGGCAGCCGTCGTTGACCGCCACTACCTATAGCCCGAACCCGTTGACGCTGGCGCCGGGCGCGAACGGCACGGTCACTTATACTTACAGCACTACCTCTGGCATCAGCGGAACGATTTATTTCAGCGCCAACGCCCGGAACAGTACCAATTCCGCCACATCCAGTAGCGCCAATTCGAATACGCTGTCGGTCAGTCCGTTGACAGTATCCATTGCGGTGACACCGACCTGTCTCTTCCCGGGCGCTATTGCCACCTTCACGATGACCGTGACCAATAGCACAGGTGTCCCCGTTAGCAACGTTACACCCTCGCTCTCCCCGCCAACGGTGGCTAACGGCGCGGCCGTTGGCGCTTTCAGTGGCCCAATACCGTCTTCTCTTAGCATTGGCATTGGCAGTTCTGGCACTTTCGTTTGGACTGCGACGGTAACCGGTACGGTTCCGGCATCAGGTACGAAGCCGAATTTTTATGTGACGGGCTTTGCCACGGCCACAGGCCCGATTACGACACCCACAGCGACCTCCACCCCGAATCCGAAAGAAATCGATGATTACGTCGTCAGTGTTTCTCCTGTGTCGACCAACGCCTCGAGTACCAATGAGGAGTTAACCTGGACAGTAACCAATCGGGGGTGCGGTGTCGATGTCAATCAGGTCGCGATCACTGTTCCTGCCAGCTGGACGGCCAGCAGCGATACCTACTCGCTTGTGAACAATACGGTGAGCAGCCTTGTTGAGACATGGACAGTGGCGGGGACAACCCTTACTGCACCGGTCGCCACTCCCGCAGACCGCATGCCCACGGGCAATAGCGGCAATTTCAGCGTGTCTTTCTTGACAACTCCTCCGGCGGCGGAAACAAGCAGCTTTGCTGTGAGGGTAACCGATGTCAATGGCGTGTACGTGGACCATACCCAGACTGTGCCCGTGTACGCTTTCGGCAGTGGCACAGCCAATAGCACCAACACCAATATCTGGCACGAGAACTTCCAGTAAACGATTAATTTGTCTTAAGTGTCAGCGACTAAAATAAATACCTTGCGGTAGGAATGTTGTGAGGAACGGTTTAGCATTACTATGACGCTGAACCAAAAAAACGATAAAGTAGGAATATCGAGGCGAAATAAAATAGGCAAATGCTAGGAGGAGTCCATGAACATTCTAACAACTAACAAGAACGGGTTATTAATTTGCTTTTTATTCTGCATTTTTGTTGCCGGTCCTTCTTCAGCATTTGCGGTTCTTCAGAATACTAGTGACCAAGGAAGTCTTTCTCAGCAGCAGTCCAGATATGCCCCTGGAGAAGTATTGGTGAAATTTAAAAAAGGGGCATCGGAAGGAAGAAAAATGCAGGCCCACGTACAGGCAGGCACTGAAGTAATCAAAGTTCTGAAAGAAATAGGATGGCATCATGTTAGATCAAAGCGCGGAGAATCTACCGAGGTGCTGCTTGAGCGATATCGCAATAGCCCTGATGTCGAATATGTAGAGCCAAATATTCAATATCATTTGTACACAACGCCGAACGACCCGAAATTCTCTTTGCAGTGGGGGTTAACAAAAATTGGTGCGCCTAGAGCATGGGATGCCCAGACCGGAAATAGCAGTGTAACTATCGCTATCATTGATAGTGGTGTCGACTACACGCATCCAGATCTTGCAGCCAATATGTGGATTAATTCAGGTGAAGTCGTCAGCAATGGCCTAGATGACGACAACAACGGTTACATTGATGATATTAGGGGTTGGAATTTTTTCAATAATAATAATGATCCGATGGATGACAATGGGCACGGGACCCATGTAGCTGGAGTTGCTGCAGCCGTCGGGAATAACGGAATCGGTATCGCAGGTGTATCATGGCAAGCAAAGATAATGGCTTTGAAGATATGCGGCGCGAGTGGATTCTGTTCGCTTGACTCGGCCGCATCTGCTGTTTTATATGCAGTGAACAAGGGCGCAAAGGTGATTAACAACAGTTACGGAGGCCTAGGTGAAAATTTTAGAAGTATGGCCCTGGAAGATGCGATCAAATATGCGTATTCAAACGGTGTACTTTTTATAGCAGCTGCGGGCAACGACACCACGGCTGACAATTCAGCACAAAACAATAATGACGTGACGCCTGTTTATCCCTGCAACTACAAATTGCCAAATGTTATTTGCGTGGCCAACTCAGATGAAAACGATAACATAGCTCCACGCTCCTATTACGGACCAAAGTCCGTACATATTGCGGCACCTGGACAGAATATTCTATCGACTGTTCCAACAGGAATCTGTGCTTTTTGTGACCCCTCTGGTTACAACATGCTGTCTGGAACTTCAATGGCAGCGCCGTTTGTATCTGGTGCCGCAGCCTTGGTCATGTCACAGTCTCCTAACCTAACGATCGATCGCGTTAAAACTGCACTTTTGTACAACGTTGATCGTCTTGCTGATGTGGATCCACTTGCTGTCCCCACTTGTCGGACAAGAACCAACGGGAGACTCAATCTTGCCAATGCATTGGATCCAACGGGGCTAGCCAGACAATGGGTAAACCGATCTAGCATTACTCATGTGGGCATGGCTATTGCTAACGACGCCTGTGGCAACAGTTACGTGGCAGCAAATGGTGGCGACGGCAAACAATTTTCGACAATCAAATATAACACGGATGGTAATCTTCTGTGGCAACAGAATTATGGGTCAGCAGATATACGCAGATTGAGCATTGTCGTCGATGACAAAGCAAACGTATATGTGGCGACTAAGACTCTTGGGCAAGTTTGCAGCCAACTTAACATTATCGACAACGATTTTGTCACGCTAAAATATGACACTTTTGGTAGCTTGCTTTGGAATGTAACTTATGACTATTTGGGCTGTAATCAGGTCTTGTCAGGAGACATCCCAAGAGCACTTGCTGTGGATAAATTAGGTAACGTGTATGTTACAGGCATGAATAGCACTAACATATCACCATGGTACCCAACTGATTTGGTTACTATGAAATATGATTCTTTTGGTAACCAGCTTTGGGTCGCGAGATATCAATATGGTGACGCCGGTGATATCCAAGCGCTGACCGTTGATGATGCAGGAAATGTCTATGTAACAGGACAATCGCTTGCGCCGGGAGGCGCCTACCCTGATGCTCTTACCATAAAATATGATGCGCTAGGTAATCAGCTCTGGGCAGCACGCATACCGAATGCTCAAGGATATGCCATAAATATAGATCATTTCGGCAACTCCCATATTATTGGCACGGAGTACGTCAACGGGAATGCTTATAACATGATTGCAGTAAAATACGATAGTTTTGGCAACCAAGTTTGGAAAACCACTTATGTTAATGCGATATCTGATTACTCAATTGCGGTGGATTATTTGGGGAATGTGTACATTAGCGGTATCAGTACACTCGACTATTCTACGAATGTAACGATTAAATATGATCCCGATGGCAATCAACTTTGGGTAGCAAAGCACACCAATTTATATGCAGGTTCGGTGCTAGCAATTGACGACTCTGGCAGTGTCTACGTTGCCGGCCAAAGTTTCAACGGTATTAATAAAGATTATAAAGTCTCAAAGCATACTGCAGCGGGTCAGCAGCTTTGGAATGTGAGTTATGACACAGGTGCAGATGATTTCCTCCAGCAAATGTCGATAGACGGAAGGGGGAATATTTATCTCACTGGGGCGGGCGGTGGTTCTTATCCAAATGCTGACTTTCTCACTGTAAAATTTTCTCAATTGGGCGGCGGGTCAGACGACATTACACCACCAATGGTAACGGCTACACCATCCGGAGGGGCTTACAATTCAGTGCAGTCTGTAACATTGGCAGCCTCTGAGTTGGCGACGATCCATTACACGATTGATGGTTCCCAGCCAAACATGAATAGTACGCAATATTCGGATCTTATTCCCATTAGCAGGTCTACGACTTTGAAATTTATAGGTGCTGATATTGCAGGCAACCAATCGGCAATGTTGACAGAAATCTATACAATTAATGGACCAGACTTGGTTATGAATCAGGTCTCACCAAATGCCGCTACGGTTAATGCCGGGAGCGCCCTTCCTGTTACGAACGCTGTTCAAAATCAGGGAAATCAATCAGCTGGAAGCTTCGCCGTTGGATTCAGCTTGTCGCTCAACTCGACTTATGGGGATGCAGATGATGTTCCTATAGCCACTACGCGTTCCGTCAAGTCCTTGGCCGCAAGCAGTACTAATACGGTGACGACTAACCTCGCTATCCCTGGCACAACAATAGGCGGGAGCTATTTTGTTTGCAGCAAGGCAGATACTGGCAATGCTGTCAGCGAAACAGATGAGACCAACAATACTCTATGTTCCAGCACGCAAGTTACTGTTCCAAATGCTGACTTAATAATGACGGCTTTGACACCGAAGTCTACGTCGGTTACACGAGGCAGTTCTTTTTCACTATCGAATACCGTCAAAAACCAAGGAAGCGGCGGTTCGCCTGCATTTGTCATTCAATTTGTCCTTACTTCAAACTCCATTATTGGAGACGCTGACGATATTTTGCTCGTTCCTCAAAGAATAGTTAATGGTTTACCGGTGGGCGGGAGCAGCGCTGCTACTACAACAATAACTGTTCCTGCGTCGACGCCACCAGGAACTTACTATGTTGGCGCAATCGCTGACTGGACGAATGCAGTGACGGAATCCAATGAATCAAACAATACAATTATGGCAACCAAGAAAATTGCTGTGAAATAGCTTTTCTCCCTCAAACATCAATGAATGATATGGGCCACCCAGCCTCGTAAGCACAGATGTGCCATACTGTTGGGAGGTCCATAGAGAAGAGCTTAGTTGGACAATGTGACCAATCGGGGGTGCGGTGTCGATGTTGACCCCCCATACAAAATCCCAGCCACTGTAAACTTCGGACTTCCGACCTTCCCGTAATGACGGGCGATGAGCCATGGAAGGTCCGCAGCACCGAGGAGAAGAGCCCGAGGTAGCCGCGCCTCGCGCGGCGTCAGCCATATATGGACTCCCCGGTTTGCATTCCGGGCCCCAATGGAATCCGCGCTCGCTCGCCTCATCATTGTGACGGCCTTAACTGGACCGGCGCACAACGTTCCCGAGACAAGGATTGCCCTCAGACGGGAGACTGCCGGTCTATGTCCATGGAGGTGGAAATACGCCATTGAGGTGATAAATGCCCATGATTTCAGGGGAATTTTCTGTAGAAACTGCATTGACAACAGTGGGTTATTGACCGAATCTTAATTTGAGTCTTAGAAATTAGGACGTTGCGCGATTTTGGGGTGCAATCAGGGCCTACAGGGCAGTCACGGCCTTTGCGAGCACAAGGAGTTGTCCTCTGTTGTCATTTCTCAAAAAACGGACACTTTCCGGATTGACCGGTGTCGGTCTGCATCCGGAAGGTGCGTGTGTGGTCCGGGTCGAACGTGCCGCTGGCCGTCCGGCCATCACGCGTTTTGAGTTTCGGCCGTGGGAGGGCGATGACCACGGCAAGACGCTCATGCGGCTGGCGGCAGAACACCAGCTCAATCGCACCCGCTGCACCACGGTGCTCGATGCCAACGAATATTCCCTGCTGTTGACCGAGGCCCCGGACGTGCCGAAGGAAGAGCTGCGCGCCGCCATTCGCTGGCGCATCAAGGAACTGATCGATTTTCACATCAACGACGCGACCCTGGATGTGTTCGACCTGCCGGGCGAAAAGACGCCGGGCCGGACGCGCTCCATGTACGCCGTGGCTGCGCGCAGCGCAGCGATCCAGAAGCGCGTGGACATGATGAATGCCGCCGGCATCAACCTCGACGTCATCGACATTCCGGAGATGGCGCAGCGCAATCTGGCAGCGCTTCTGCCCGAGGACGCCAAGGGGATAGTGCTGCTTTCGTTGTCTCCGCAAGGCGGGCTCATCACCATCACCAAACAGGCGGAGATCTACCTGAGCCGTGGTATTGATGTCGGTCTCGACATGCTCGCGCAGAGCAGCGACGCCACAAGCCTCTTTGACCGCATTGTCCTTGAAGTACAGCGCTCGCTGGATTACTTCGATAGCCATTTTCGCCAAGCGCCGGTCACCCAGCTCGCCATCGCGCCGTTACCCAAAGAAGTTCCCGGATTGATGGAGCATCTGAAAGCCAATCTCAGCTTGACGGTGCAGGTGATGGACCTGACGACACTGGTCGAATGGAAGGCGGAAATGAGCCCCGCCTTGCAGAACCTTTGCCTGACCACGCTGGGTGCGGCATTGCGTCAGGAGGAGAAATCCCTGTGAGCCAGCAGGTCAATCTTTATCAGCCGATCTTCCGCAAGGAAGAGAGGAAATTTTCCGCGGTGGCAATGCTGCAGGGGGCGGGGCTGCTGTTTGCCGGAATCCTCGCGATGTATGCCTATACCCAATGGCAGGTGCGTTCCTTGCGGATGGAGCTGGTTCAGTCCGAGCAAAAGTACGCCGCCGCCACAAAGCGCCTTGACGAGGTGACGGAAAAATTTGGCGGCGGACGCAAGCCCAGCCTGTCCATGGACGAGGAGATTGCGCGTCTGGAGCAGGAGATCGCCTCCCGGCAGCGTATTCAGGAATTCCTGCAACGCGGCCTTTTTCACAATACACGCGGTTTCTCCGAATATTTTGTTTCTTTGGCGCGTCAGCGTGTTTCCGGTCTGTGGTTGACCGGGTTTGACATTGTCGGCGCCGGGGAGCAGGTATCTTTGCAAGGACGCAGCGTCAACCCGGAACTGGTGCCGCGCTACATGCAAAAACTTTCCCGGGAGAAATCACTCTCCGGGGTTGAGTTTCGTGTGTTCCAGATGAATCGCCCGACCGTGGGCACAAAGGGAGCGAGCGCGCAGTTTGTGGAATTCCAGGCCAAGACCACAGGGAACCCGGGGTAGCCATGACGCTGGATGATCTGAAAGTCAGACTCAAACCACTGGCCGATCGCATCGATGCGCTCAGCTTGCGTGAACGCGGCATTATTTTCGTCGCTATCCTGGGGGCGCTCTATTTCGTGGCCGTGAATCTCCTGTTCACACCGATAAGGGCGGAGCAGGATCGTCTGCAAAAACAGCTTCAGTCCAAGCGCGAGCAGACCCAGCTAATTGAAAACCAGGTGCAAATCGTGGTGACCGGTGGTGTCCAGGGTGCCGACGTTGCCAAACGCGAGCGCTTGAATGCGCTGCAGACGAATCTCAGTATGATCGATGAAGCGCTGAAGAAGGTCACGACTGGCCTGGTGCCGCCCAAAGAGATGGCGCGTCTGGTGGAGCTGGTACTCGTCAAAAATAAGGGGCTTCAGGTAATAAAAGTAGAAAGCCTTCCGGCCGCCCCCCTGATCGAGGAAAACCCGGCGCCAAATCCGAACGACCGCGCCAGAGGCGCGAAAGCTGGCTCCACGCCCGCTGCTGGCTTGATGGTCTACAAGCATGGCATGCGTATCGAACTTAAGGGCAGTTATATGGACATTCTTAGGTATCTGCACGCCCTGGAAGACCTGCCGTGGAAGGTTTTTTGGGGGCAGGCGACGCTTCAGACCGAGGAGTATCCAGCATCCAAGCTGACATTGCTGATTTATACCCTCAGTACCCAAGATAGCTGGATAACGCTATGAAGCTCTGCGTTGGCACGAAAATTGAACTAAATTGGTACATGAGGACTGGTTTGATTGCCGCGATCGTGGGGGTGACCGTCGCGTGTCCTGTTCGGGCGGAGGACTTGCCGGAAGGGCTGGCAGATGATCCCACGAGCCCATCGATGGGTTCGGCAACGACCGAAGCGGTGGAATACCATTCCGGTCCGGTGCTGCAGTCGACGTTTATTTCATCCGGCAACCGCCACGCGGTTATCAGCGGACGGTCGTACAGGGTGGGCGATCAGGTGGGTGGCGCTGTGATTACGGAAATACAGGCCTACGAAGTAGTTCTGAAGCAAGGGGCGCGTGAAACGCATCTGCGCCTGCTGCCGAAGCTGACAAAGGAAGCGCAAGTTTCGCAAAGCGGAAAGGATAGCCAAGAAGGCAGAAACAAATGAAGAAGAAACAGAACATCGGCAAAAATTGTGCGCCCGCCCTCGTGGCGGTGTTCGCCGCGCTGCTTGCCGGGTGCCAGAGTATTTCCCCCGGCTGGAACGATTCGGTGCAAGCGCAGGTGGAAGACAGCCTGCAGCGGGCTAACACTGCCGGTAAAGAGGGAAAACCGGTGCCGGCGGACGTGAACAAAGCACTGCTGCCGCCAATCGAGATTTCGCTTCCGGAAGGCAAGACCACGCCGCTGGAACCGCGCTTCGATCTGTCCGTGAACAACGCGTCCGCGCGTCAGGTCTTCATGGGGCTGGTGGAAGGCACTCAATACAGCATGGTGCTGCAGCCGGATGTGCGCGGTAGTTTCTCGCTTAACCTTAAGGAAGTAACGGTTCCCGAAGCAATCAATGCCATCCGCCAGGCATATGGCTATGAGTACCGGCGTGAGGGCAATCGTTTCATTATTCTCGGCCGCGAAATGCAGACGCGGCTGTTCCCGGTCAACTACCTCAACCTGACGCGTAAGGGAAATTCCGATACCCGTGTATCGGCGAGCGGATTGACGTCGACCGGGACAGCAGCCACAGGCGGAACAACAGCGGCGGCTTCGTCGTTGAACAGCGGCGTACAAGTCCAGACCCAATCGCAATCCGACTTCTGGAAAGACATCGGCGCCACCCTCTCCGCCATTATTGGCACCGAAGGCGGCAGAAAGGTGGTGGTAAATCCGCAGATAGGAATTATTGTTGTCCGGGCCATGCCGGATGAGATGCGGCTCGTGGAAGACTTCCTCGGTGTCACTCAGGCAAGTCTTAACCGTCAGGTGATTATCGAAGCCAAGATTCTCGAAGTAAATCTCAATGAAGGCTTTCAGTCCGGCATCAATTGGTCGAGCATTGCCCAGAAAAACGGCAGGAATTACACCCTGGGCCAGGTCGGTGGCGGGACCGCTTTCAGCACCGGTGCAAGTGAAATCGCGGGCAATACCGGCAACCTGAATCCCACATCCGGCAGATTCAGCCCCATTTCCGGGACCAACAGCTCTGCCTTCGGCGGAGTGTTTTCGCTCGCGGTCCAGTCCAACAACTTCGCGGCGTTTTTCGAACTGCTCAAGACGCAGGGTAGTTTGAATGTGCTTTCAAGCCCACGCGTCTCGACGGTGAATAACCAGAAGGCCGTCATTAAAGTTGGTACCGATGCCTTCTTCGTGACCAAGCAGGACATTACGCCGAGTACCACATCTGGCGTACCACCCACGGTGACCACCGAACTTGCGCCATTTTTCTCCGGTATCGCCTTGGATGTGACACCGCAGATCGATGATGCCGGCAATATCAATCTGCATATACATCCGTCGGTGAGCGATGTGTCGGACAAACAGATTAGTATCGGTACCAGCCAGACCATCTCGACGGCACTAAGCTCCATACAGGAATCCGACAACATCGTGCGCGCAAGCAGCGGACAGATCATCGTTATCGGCGGGTTGATGAAGGAAGCAAGCACGGACAATGATGCCTCTGTTCCCCTATTGGGCGACATTCCGATATTGGGAAATCTGTTCAAGCAGAAGCAGGTTTCACGGATCAAAAAGGAACTGGTCATCCTGCTGAAGCCCACGGTCATTGGCACCGACAAGGATTGGAACGATGCTGCCAGCGAGTCGCAGGAACGGGTAAAGAAAATCCGGATCGGCGGCTCCTAGACCATGGCTAACGTTATGGATAACGACGGGTAAAGGGAATGTACAAGACACACTTCGGTTTAAAGGAATTACCGTTCACCATTACGCCGGACACCAGTTTCTTTTTCGCGCATTCCTCGCACCAGGAAGCGCTCAATACCCTGCTGGTGGCGGTGCGCAGCGGCGAAGGGTTCATGAAGGTCATCGGCGAAGTTGGCACTGGCAAGACCCTGCTTTGCCGAAAATTTTTGGCCACACTCGATTTCCGTGAATCCGTCACCGCCTACATCCCCAACCCCTATCTGCAACCCATGACCCTGCTGCTGGCGGTAGCGGATGAGCTGGGACTTGAATACCCACAGCACGTCAATCAACACCAGTTGCTCAAACTGCTCACACGGAATTTGATCGACACCTATGCCCAAGGCAAACGCGTGGTAGTGTGCCTGGATGAGGCGCAGGCGATACCGTTGGAGACGCTGGAGAGCTTGCGGCTGTTGAGTAATTTGGAGACCGAGCGGCGCAAGCTGTTGCAGGTGGTGTTGTTCGGTCAGCCGGAGCTGAATACCCATCTCAACAATCCTTCCGTGCGTCAGCTCAAGCAACGCATCGGTTTCTCCTGCCATCTCTCACCGCTCAGCCTGAGCGAAATTGAATTTTATATTGCGCATCGCCTGACGGTGGCCGGTTACCGCGGGCCACGGCTGATTCCACACAAGGCCGTCAAGCAATTGCACCGGGCCAGCCGCGGGATTCCGCGGCTGCTGAATATCCTGGCGCACAAATCTTTGATGGCCGCTTTTGGCGAGGGTGTGCGAACGGTATCCGAGAAGCATGTGCGTCTCGCTGTTTCCGACACCGAATCCACGCATCAGGCGTTCACGGTGAAGGCGCGCTTAAAGAAGTATCTGACGGCGCTGGTTTCGAGCCTGATCGTCGCCATTCCGTTGCTCACCGCCGTGATGGTGGGCGCATCCCCGGTTGGAGGGTGCCTGGCTTGAGCCTGATCAACAAAATGCTCCAGGACCTGGAGTCACGCAAAGACACCCCGGCGCCTGTCATTCTCGAGAAATCTGCCTACGATGGTTTGCGTTCCGTCAAAATATCCTCGGCACGGTCATCGGGCCACTGGCCCATCATGGTTCTTGCACTGCTGGCCGTTGCGGTCTCCGGTGTGTTTGCGTGGAAACAGTGGGGTTCGGGTTTGTCGCCGGAGCCTGGTCATGCCCGTGCGTCCCAAGAGCAGACAATGGCCGCACGTAGGGCGCCCAAACCAGTAGAACTGGTATCGGTTGACACGCCCGCGGCAACAGGCACGGCGCTTGCGCCGCTGGCTGAGGTTTCCACGAGTGCGCCTGGTTCCGCGGGGTTAGGTGAGCCACCGAGCGTAGCGACGAAAAGTGTTGCCACGCCTGTGGCGGCTGAATCGGTCAAGGAAAAACCAAAGGTTAATAATAAGGCTGCTTCCACGCCAGCCAGCCACACCGTGCCCACGGGGCCGAACCCGAAAAAATTAACAGCGTCAGCAAAGCAACCGCGCGTGCAGGCTGTCGCCTCGGCGAAAACGGCGCCGCGTATCGTGTCAGTCGGTGAGGAAGCCGAGTCGGACACGACACGTGTAGATAAGAAAATCACTCCCTTGGCTCCCGAGCAGCAGGCGGAGGGCAGTTACCGCCAGGCGGCGAACTTATTGCAGCAGGGACGGAAAGAAGATGCCGAACAAAATTTGATGTCGGCGCTGGCAGCGTATCCCGAGCATATCAAGGCGCGTGAGCTGCTCGCGGGTCTTGAGCTGCAAAATGGTCGCTGGCGTGAGGCACAGCAGGATCTGGAGCAAGGTCTCGCCAAGGTCCCCGCTTATTACCCCTTCGCACAGTTGCTGGCGCGGGTTTATGTTGATCACGGCTCGGA
>JBGPBL010000074.1:0-11739 GCA_041481225.1 Sulfurifustaceae bacterium
GATCCGTCGGCTTGTTGATCTTTATGCTTCGCAGCATACAAAGCCCCTCACTGTGCCTTCAAGCGGCCGCACTAAACGGCGGCGCGCCGCTTAAGGCGACGTTGAATGTTTGAGGGTACTGCGACGGTCTGCTTTTCACGATGGGAACGTCCGCTTCCAGGAAAAGTTTATGTCTCCTCGTGGCTGGATAGCGACCATCAGCAAAACAGCGAGCGGGCTGTGAATGAGACGTACAACAACCAGCCGCCGCCGACGCTGAAGTGTCGGCTGGTCCGAACGTTGAGTGTCCGTATCGGGATACTGCGAGCGGCCGTATTCCGTAATAAACCCCTACGTCACAACGGTTGCAATCATCCATGAACCGCTGGCGGCGATGACCATACCCAGCGCCTGTGCCAGGCGCGCGTAGCGGCCGCGGGTGGAAACGCCGATGGCGATACCGCCGAGATGAAGCGTCGCGGTCGTGGCGAGAAAGCCGAGCGCATACGCCAAGGCCGCCGCGGTCCCGGGCATTTCCAGACCGTGGGCGTAGCCATGTAAAAATCCGAACAGCGCGGTGAGCGCCACACTCAGCACGGTCGGGAACTGCAAGGACAGCGCGATAAGCAGTCCCAGGACCAGCACAGAAGCGGCCACGCCTGGTTCCAGCAGCGGCAGGGACGGATGGATCAGCGCGGCACCGGCCCCGACAGCGAGCATCAACATAAAGCTGCCGGGCAATAACCACAGCCTCCTTCCGCCGCTCTGTGCCGCCCACAGACCCACTGCCATCATGGCAAGCAGATGATCCGCTCCGGTCAATGGGTGGATCAGGCCCGTCATCAACCCAAACGCATCGTGGCCGGGATGGGCGAGGGCGGTGCTGCTTGCGCCAAGCAAGACAGCCGCCATCAAACGTTGTGCGATCGATTTTTGTTTCATGGTGCTCCTCGATGACTTATCGGACTTTGACCTTTACCAGTTCTTCGCCGTTGGGATCCGTCACATGCACCGCACAGGCGATGCAGGGATCAAAGCTGTGAATGGTGCGCAGAATTTCGATCGGCTGTTTCGGGTCGTGCAGCTTGTGCCCCTTCAGCGCCGCCTCGTACGGACCGTCCTGACCTTGCATGTCGCGTGGGCCGGCGTTCCAGGTGGAGGGCACCACCGCCTGGTAATTGTCAATCTTGCCGTCCTTGATCACGATCCAGTGGGCGAGTGCGCCGCGCGGCGCTTCCATGAATCCTGCGCCTTTCGAAACCTTCGGCCAAGTAGAGGGATCCCACAGCTTTTCGTTGAAGGTTTTGACATCGCCCGCTTTGATGTTGGCAATCAAGTGGTCGTACCAGCCTTGCATGGCATCGGCGATGATTTTGGTCTCGAGCGTACGCGCCGCGGTGCGCCCCAGGGTCGAGTAGAGCGCCGTGATGGGCACGCCCAGTTTCTTCAGGGTCATCCCTACCAGCTCCCTGGTCTGGGCGTGGCCCTTGGCATACAGCATTAGCACGCGCGCCAGGGGGCCGACTTCCATGGGCTTGCCCTTCCAGCGCGGCGATTTGAGCCAGGAGTAATCCTTGGCCGTGTCCAGATGTTCATAGGGCGGCTTGGGGCCGGTGTAGTTGAATTCGGTTTCGCCTTGGTAGGGATGCAGACCCTTGTCCTTGCCCACGCTGTATTTGTACCAGGAATGGGCGACGAACTCCTGGATCTGATCGTCCGCGTGCAAATCCACCGGATGAATCGTAGACAGGTCGCGATTGAGAATCACGCCTGAGGGAATGAGATAGGTCGAGGGATCGCTCATGCCTTTTTCCGGGAAGTCGCCATATGTCATGAAATTCCCGATGCCTTCGCCTTGCGCGCCCCAGTCTTTGTAGAAGCCGGCGATGGCCAGCGTGTCCGGCACATAGACTTGATCGACGAAGGTGCGCATCTGGTCGATAATATTTTTGATGTTTTGCAGGCCCACCACGTTTAGCGACGTCGCCCCCTCGCCTCCGCGATAGTGCGGGCCTTTACCCTGGCCCTCGTGTTCCGGGTGCACGCTGATGGCACACGGCACGCCGCCGACCAGGAAGTTCGGATGCGGATTCTTGCCGCCGAATATCGTGTGTAGCTTCGCCACGTCGCGCTGCCACACCAGCGCATCCAGGTAGTGGGCGAGCGCCATCAGGTTAGCCTCCGGCGGGAGCTTATAGGCGGGGTGGCCCCAGTAGCCGTTGGCGAAGATGCCCAGCTGGCCCCCTTCGACGAAGGTCTTCACCTTCGCTTGCACATCGGCAAAATAGCCCGGCGAGGATCTGGGATAAGACGGGCTGACCGCCTGCGCTAGCGACGAAGTGGCCTTCGGATCGGCTTTCAGCGCCGAGACAACGTCCACCCAGTCCAGCGCATGCAAGTGATAGAAGTGCATCACATGATCGTGCACGTACTGCGCGGCAATCATCAAGTTGCGGATCAGTTGCGCGTTGGCCGGGACTTCGTATTTCAGTGCATCCTCCACCGCCCGCACCGAGGCAATGCCATGTACCAGGGTGCAGACACCGCAGATGCGCTGCGCGAAAGCCCAGGCATCGCGCGGATCGCGCCCGCGAAGAATGATTTCGATGCCGCGCACCATGGTGCCGGCACTGGAAGCGCGGGTAATGCGGCCCTCGGCATCGGTTTCGGCCTCGATGCGCAGATGGCCCTCGATGCGGGTGATCGGATCGACGACAACAGTTTGTGCGGTGGCCATATTCCTGTCCTCAATCTTCCAGATGTTGGGCCAGCAGCTCGGTGAGGCCCAGCAACTTGGTGTTCATTCCGTAATGGTCAAACGCCTCCTCGATGACGATGCGGCAGTTGGCGCAGAAAGTGACCATGGTGTCGACACCCGTTTCCTCGATCTGGCGTTTCTTCACCTGGAACGCCTTGAAGCGCAGCTGCTCGGCGTCGGGCTCGTGGATTGCCGAAGTGCCGCCGCCCCCGCCGCAGCACCAGTTCCATTTGTTGCGCTCGGTCATGGGCCGGTATTCGCTCACCACCTGCTCTAGCAGCGGTTCCGGCGCTTCCAGCACGCCGCCGCGGCGCACGATCTGGCAGGGGTCGTGCAGGGTGACGGGTGTCTTGAATTTGTCTTTAACCTTCAACTTGCCGGCGCGGCGCCATTCATTCAGCAATTCCAGAACGTGCACCACCTCAAACTTGAACGGGCGCCCCATCAGGTTTGGTCCTTCCCAGCGAAGGGCCATGTAGGCGTGGCCACATTCGGGGGAGAGGACTTTCTTGACACCGAGACTTTCCGCGGCGGTAACGATGCGGTCGACGATTTCACGCGCGAGATCGGAAGCGCCGATCTGAATGCCGGCGTTGGTGGCCTCGATTGCCTTGGAGGAGAGCGTCCAGCGGACCCCGGTCTTGTGGAATATCTTGGCCAGGGCGCCGAGGTATTCGGGATAGTTGATTACCTCCATGGAGGAGAGCAACACCATGATTTCCACGCCTTGCTGGTCGATCGGAATTTTGAGACCGGTTTCCGTTTCCTGGTGCTGGATAATGCGCTGAACCGCGGGCCATTTCACGCCCATGGGACTGCCGATTTCAATCGTCCGCCGGGCGGCGTTGCGGAGACCTTCCGGCGCGTGCCCGGACACGGCCATGCCTTCGCGCAGCTTGCGCACCATGTACACGATATCGTTGCCCACGGGGCAGACGAGCGAGCAGCGACCGCACATCGTGCAACTGTCGTAGACCAGCTCGCTCCAGGTTTCCAGTTCATCGTCGGTGAGCGCCTTGGACAGCCCCAGCATTTTGCCGACGCGGCCGAGCAGGGTGTATTCCTGGGTGTAGACGCGGCGCAGCGGCTCCAGCTTGTGAATCGGCGTGTATTTGGGGTCACCGGTCTCGGTGTAGAACAGGCAGGCCTCGGCACACAGGCCGCAGTGCACGCAGCTGCTGAAAAAGCTGGCGACCGGGGCGTCGATCATCTCCTTGAGAACGTTGATGCCTCTTTGCAATGAGGCGCTCATACCGGAACCCCCCTTCGGCCATTGATTTGGCCGTTGTACCAGCGTGAGCCGAACACGGTGATGGCATGAAACAGTTTGGTGAACGGCAATGCGATCAGCAGCAATTCCGCGCTCAGAATGTGTACGGCGAGCATCGTGGTGTAGGGCAGCAGCAAGTGCTTCACCGCCAGGTAGCCGGTGAACACCGGCAGGAAGGTGAGCGCCCAGGTGAAGTAGTCTTCGAAAGTCGAGAGGTAGCGCTTGACCGGCTTGTTGATCCGGTCGAACAGCATCACCAGCATCGCCGCCAGGGTAATGACCGTGACCCCGTCGATGACCGGCGAGGGCAGACCGGGCCAGGAGAGGCCGACCAGGCTGCTGGCGAGCTTGATGTGCGGCGCGAACAGGAACACGACGATCGCGAGGCCGATGTGAAAGGTATAGCCGCCGACATAGCTGATCGGCGAACGCGACAGGCCGCCGGGCGCGGGCAACGAGCGACGATAGAGCGTATGCCAGCCACTGGCGCCGGCTCGGTGGCGCGCCGGCGCCAGGTCCGGCTTGCGGCCGAGGGTATAAATTTCGAGCAGCCGCCAGATGACGCCCAGCAACAGGATGCCCACGGAAATGTCGAGCCCCGGACCGCGTACCCAAGCGAGAAATTGCATCTCGTTCATGTCATTTCTCCAGATCGGCGGGCGTGGTGGTCTGATGCGCGGATTTGGCCGCGCCCTTTTTCATCCGGTTGGCGATCGAGATGCCGACACCCACCGCGACGCCGGCAACCGCCGCGCCGGTGGCCAGTGTCAGCGGCGTCGCCGGCATCGAAAGCGCCTTATAGAATCCGCCGGCATCCCAGAAATCAGGCTCGGAACAGCCGAGGCAGCCGTGACCCGCCTCGATCGGAAAGCCGGCGCCGCCGTTCCATTTGGTGGTGGCGCAGGCATTGTGGGTGACCGGACCCTTGCAGCCAAGCTCGAACAGGCACCAGCCGTTGCGCGCGCCCTCATCGTCGAAGGTTTTTGCAAACTTGCCTTGATCGTAGAACGGGCGTCGATAACAGCGGTCGTGGATGGTCTCGCCGTAGAACGCCTTGGGGCGATTCAGTGAGTCGAGTTCGGGCAGTGCGCCGAAGGTGAGGTAATGCGCGAGGACGCCGGTGATCACGGCCGGAATCGGCGGGCAGCCGGAGATGTTTACGATCGGCTTGTCCTTCACGATGTCGGACACCGCCACGGCACCGGTAGGGTTGGGGTTGGCCTTGGGGATGCCACCGAAGGCGGCGCAGGTGCCGACCGATATGATGGCGGCGGCGCCTTTTGCCGCTTCCTTCAGCATGTCGAGATTGGTCGTGCCGGCGATGGTGGAATAGATGCCACCGTCCTTGGTGGGAATCGAACCATCCACCAACAGCAAGTATTTGCCGTAAAATTCCTTCATCGCGTCTTCGCGTGATTTCTCGGCACCGAGGCCGGAGGCGGCTTGCAGGGTGTGGTGGTAGTCGAGCGAGATCATGTCGAAAATCAGGCTCTCGACCGTCGGTGAGTGCGAACGGGTAAGTGACTCGGTGCAACCCGTGCACTCCTGAAAGGAAAGCCAGATCACCGAGGGCCGTTTGGCTTTGGCGAGTGCTGCGGCAATCGCGGGTGCGGTCCCGGGGGGCAAGGCCATGAGCGTGGCCATGGCGGTGCAAAATTTGAGGAAGGCGCGGCGGCTGATGCCCTGTTGTGCCAGCCGCTTCTCTAAGGTATCGGGGTCGGCCATCGTGTCACCTCAGTCGTTGCGTGGAGCGGGTTGAGAGAGCATGGCGTTTAAGCGATCCAGGCCTGCACAAACATCCTCGGGCTGGCTCTTGAGCATCTCGGGGATGGAGGTGATCTCGATGACATCCGCGACGATATCGCCCTCGATGTTGCAATGGGTGAGCCACCATACCCCCGGGCAGCGGGTTTCGATCACCTCCGAGGTACCGATCGCTTCGATGCGGGCGGTTACCTCGCCCTGCCCGAGTGTCTGCCGCAGTTGCTCGTATTCGCCGGGTGCAAAGGGCAGACTCTGCAGATCGATCACCGTAGTCTCGCCGGTGGCGATGATTTTCGCCAGGCCCGCGGCGATTTCGGACAGCAGCGCGTTCACATTGCCGACGGAGAAGACGCCGGCTGTTTCGACTTTGATCGAGATATTTTCCAGGCTCATGCGTGCCACGCCTTGAGGAGTTTCAATGCCTGGTTACAGGCCACGGGAATCGCGGCGGCGACCGGCGGAGAGGGTGTCTCGCCCCAATCGACGACTTGCGGCTGAATGCCGATGAGCGCGCGCCGCGGTGGCAGTCTGTCGGTCAGGCGCGCGATGGTCAGAAGATCGATCAGACCGACTTCATGCACACTGCACTTGCGATTGCCGCCCACGAACGCATCCATTTGTTCGCCCTCGAATACTCTGGTCGTACCTGATTCGGCGTCAAGCTGCGCGGCATCAATCACAATCAGCTGCGCGGCGTCCTCGATCGCGCCCGCCAGACTAAAGCTCAGCGTGCCGCCGTCCATCAAGGTCACGTCGTCCCGTCCCGCCACCAATCCGGCGAGATGGCGGATCACGTGGATCCCGGCTCCTTCGTCCTGCAACAAAATGTTGCCGATACCGAGAATCAATGTCCTGTGACGGTCGATCATGACGAGACACGATCTCCTTGCCACGTGAAACCAGAGAAGCCGGAAATTACCCATGGTCTGTCCACGGTCATTCCTTGTGTCACCAGCCTGGCGCCAACGCATGCGCCGGGAAACGATAAACCATGCGACAATACATGCGATAAAATTCAACCATGAATATTGGTTAGAAATTATGATCCAGATCAAACTTTTCCAGCGGCGAGGGCTATATATTTTCTTGGCGTTATCAACGAGTATCCCATCATGTGCCTAGGCATTCCTATGCAAGTTGTCGAGATCGACGGCTTCAACGCCGGCTGCGAGGCCAAGGGTGTGAAGCGCGAGGTGAGCCTGTTCCTGATGCAGGGCGATCCGGTTACGGTGGGTGATTTCGTGATGGTCCACGTCGGCTACGCCATTCAAAAAATGACTGTGCAGGAGGCGCGTTCGGCGTGGGAGCTGTACGACGAGATGCTGGCTGCCGAGACGGGTCCGCCCGGTGCATGAGCTCTCGGTATGCCAGGCGCTGATCGTGCAACTCGCGGAAGTAGCGCAAGGTCATGGCGCGCAGGGTGTGAAGTCCGTGCGCGTATCCATTGGCCCGCTCTCGGGTGTGGAACCGCAGCTGTTGCGTGACGCCTACCCGATCGCCAGTGCCGGAAGTGTCGCGGCGGACTCGACGCTGCTGATCGAATCGGCGCCGATCCGGGTGCAATGCGAGACCTGCGGCGCCGAGACAGAGGCGTCACCGAACCGCCTGTTGTGCGGAAGCTGTAGCGACTATCACACCCGGCTCCTGAGTGGCGATGAGCTGACCTTGGTGAGTGTCGAACTCGTGATGTGAGGAGGAATCATGTGTGACACCTGCGGTTGCAACATTACCCCGGGCAACCGGGAATACGCCTTCAAGCCGGTCGGCGGCACGAGTCCCGTGTCGGTTCTGAAAAACCTGCTCGCCCAAAACGACAATCAGGCGGTGCATAACCGGCGGCATTTCGACAGCCAGGAGGTTTTGGCGATCAATCTGATGTCGTCTCCGGGCTCAGGCAAGACCGCACTGCTGGAAGCGACGATCGATGCCCTGAAAGGTGAATTCCGGATCGGGGTGATCGAGGGCGATCTGGAAACGGAAAACGACGCCGTGCGTATTCGCGCCCGGGGCGTGCCGGCCTATCAAATCACCACCGGGACGGCGTGCCATCTGGACGCGCACATGGTGCATGACGCGCTGCATCATTTTCCGCTGGCGGCGCTCGACATCCTGTTCATCGAAAACGTCGGCAACCTGGTTTGCCCCGCCAGTTTCGATTTGGGTCAGCATCGGAATGTCATACTGCTCTCGGTCACCGAAGGCGATGACAAGCCGGCCAAATACCCCGTCATGTTCCGCGCCGCCGATGTGGTCCTGATCACCAAGAGCGACCTGCTGGCGGTACTGGATGATTTCGACCCGGCGCGCGCCGAGTCGTACCTGCGCAATCTGGCCAGCACCGCGCCGGTGATGCGGTTGTCGGCACGTAACGGAGCGGGGCTCGACGCCTGGCTGCACTGGCTGCGCCACGAGTTGATCTTGGCGCGCGCACGGGTCAGCCACGGAGAGTCCGTGCCTCCCGGCTTGCCGCTGGGCGGACGCCCTCATGAAGTAGCCACATGACCCTCACTGCCCGGGACTGGCTCGAAAAGATTCGCGCACTGCCGCGCGATCGTCGCGTGCGCATCATGAATGTGTGCGGTGGACACGAACGTTCCATCACGATGGCGGGCCTGCGCAGTGCGTTGTCGGACACGGTCGAGCTGATCGCTGGCCCCGGCTGTCCGGTGTGCGTGTGCCCGGAAGAAGATGTGTATCAGGCAATCCAGCTCGCGGCGCACGCCGGCGTGATCCTGGTGGCCTTCGGGGACATGCTGCGCGTGCCGGTGAATGTGGCAAAAGGCGAGGTGCGTTCGTTGGAGCAGGCCAAGGCCGCCGGCGCCGACGTGCGGCCGATCGCGAGCCCACGTGAGGCAGTGACCATCGCGCAGGCAAACGCAGGTCGACCGGTGGTGTTCTTTGCCGCGGGTTTCGAGACCACCACCGCGCCGGTGGCGGCCATGCTGCTTGAGGGGGTGCCGGATAATTTGTTCTTGTTGCTCTCGGGCCGGCTTACCTGGCCGGCCGTGGCCATGTTGCTCGAATCCGGCAAACCCGGGTTCGATGCGTTGATCGCGCCTGGCCATGTAGCGACCGTGATGGGGCCGGAGGAGTGGGATTTTGTCGTAGCCAAGCACGGCATCCCTTCCGCAGTCGCGGGCTTCACACCGGTCTCGCTGCTCGCGGCCATCTATTCGGTGCTGCGCCAGGTGCTTGAAGGCGAGCAATTTCTCGATAATTGCTATCCCGAGGTCGTGCGTCCCGGCGGCAATCCGGCGGCGCAGGCGCAACTGCGGCGGGCCATGCACGTGACCGATGGCAATTGGCGCGGGATCGGCGTTATCCCCGCCTCCGGTTTCGCGCTCAACCCCGCTTTTGCGCGCCACGATGCGCGGCGCCAGTTTGCGAGTTATGACACGGCCGGGCGCCGACGCGCCGGTCAGATGCCGCCCGGCTGCGATTGCGCGCGTGTGGTTCTGGGCAAGATCTATCCCAACCAATGCCAGCTTTATGGCCGCGCCTGCGCGCCACGCACGCCCATCGGCCCATGCATGGTGTCGGACGAAGGAGCATGCCGGATCTGGTGGGCGGGCGGAATGCGGGCGAATGCGGAAATCTGCACGGAGCAGTTCAGTGCCGACGACGTGCAATGAGTCGCTTGTGATCGTTTCCGGTTTCTGTCCGCCGTGCAGGCAACATTCCGATTGAACCATCGTTCTTTGTCATCTGCCTGAATGAAAGCGAGCAACCCACAGACAGTGCGGGAGATGGTGCCGGAAGCACGCCGCTGGCTGGTCGCGGGGCGGGTGCAGGGCGTGGGTTTTCGACCGTTCGTGTTTCGTCTGGCGACGCAGTTCGCGCTGGTGGGGCGGGTGCAGAACCTCGCTGGCCAGGTTTTGATCGAGGCCGAGGGCAGATCATCGGCACTGGATGGATTTACGCACGCCCTCATTCAGGAAGCGCCGCCCCTCGCAATGCCGCAAATTCTCTCCTGCGATACGATCCCGCCGTTTGGCGGGAAGCATTTTGAGATCGCACCGAGCACCTCGGACGCGCCTGCCGACATCCACGTCCCGCCGGATTATTTCTTGTGCGACGATTGCAGGCGGGAGATGCAGGACCCGCGCGACCGGCGGTATTGTTATCCCTTCATCAATTGCACCCAGTGCGGACCGCGCTACTCCTTGATCAATCGCTTGCCGTACGATCGGCCAAACACGACCATGGCCGGGTTTGAATTGTGTCCGGCATGCCGTGCTGAATACACAAACCCGCTCGATCGCCGCTTTCACGCGGAGCCGGTGGCGTGCCCGGCGTGCGGACCGACGCTTCGCTTTGTCACGGCGAGTGGCCATGCCGTGGACGATTCGGCGTTGACGGCCACGGTGGCCGCGCTCGGCCGGGGCGAGATCGTCGCCGTCAAGGGTGTCGGCGGCTATCACCTGATGTGCGACGCGACGAACGACACCACCATCGCGCGGCTGCGTGCCAACAAGCCCCGCCCACACAAGCCGCTGGCGCTGATGTTTCCGTGGCGCGGCGCAGACGGCCTCGAATACGCGCGTCAGGAATTGGAAATCGACGCGGCGACGCACACAGCCCTGTCTGATCCGGCGCGGCCTATCGTGCTCGCGCGGCGGCGCGCGGATTCGACCCTGCCCGATCTGATCGCGCCGGGACTGAATGAGCTCGGCGCGATGCTGCCGTACAGCCCGCTGCATCACCTGTTGCTGGATCTGTTCGGCAAACCGGTGGTGGCGACCTCGGCCAATGTCAGCGGTGAGCCGGTGCTGACCGAAAATGCCGAGGCCGAAACACGGCTCGGTCGGGTGGCGCAGGCCTTCCTGCATCACAATCGCCCCATCGCGCGACCCGCCGAAGACACGGTCATGCGTGTCATCGCCGGAAGTCCGCGTCTGATCAGGGCGGGACGCGGTAACGCGCCGATTGAACTGGACCTGCCGTGCCCGCTGGCACAGCCGTTGCTGGCGGTCGGTGGCCACATGAAAAACACCATTGCCTTGGGCTGGGGAGACCGTGCGGTGCTCTCGCCGCATATCGGTGATCTGGATACGCCGCGCAGCCTCGCGGTATTTGATCAGGTGATCGCGGATTTGCAGCGGTTATATGGTGTCACGCCTCAGGCCATCGTTTGCGATGCCCATCCCAACTACGCGAGCAGCCGCTGGGCCGTGCGCCGGGGGTTGCCGATTATCCGCGTATGGCACCATCCGGCCCATGCTTCCGCCCTGGCCAGTCAGCGCGCGGACAAAATCTGGCTGGTGTTTACCTGGGACGGTGTCGGCCTGGGTGAAGATGGCACGCTCTGGGGCGGGGAGGCGCTGCACGGGCGACCCGGCAGGTGGCGGCGTGTCGCGCGCATGCGGCCATTCCGGTTGCCCGGCGGGGAACGCGCCGGACGCGAACCGTGGCGCTCGGCGGCGGCATTGTCCTGGGGGATCGGGCATGACTGGCCGTGTCCCTCGTCCGACGCCGCGCTGCTCAAGCAGGCCTGGGAGAAGGGACTGAATGCGCCGAGCACGACGGCAGTGGGGCGACTGTTTGACGGCGCCGCGAGCTTGCTGGGATTGATCGACAGCGCAAGTTACGAGGGCCAGGGGCCGATGCTGCTGGAAGCCGTGGCACAGGGCGATGCCGAAGTGGTCGCGTTGCCCGTGCGCGAGGAAGTGTCCGGCCTGCTCACTGCGGACTGGGCGCCGCTGGTGCACGCGCTGATGCGGGGGGATGCGCCGGTGGCGCAGCGGGCGATGCAGTTTCACTTGAGTCTGGCACGGTCTCTTGTGGATCAGGCAGAGCGGATCCGGGCGCGGGCGCCTTTCGACGTCGTGGGCCTGACGGGTGGCGTGTTTCAAAACAAGTTGCTCGCCGAGATGGCGGTGCGGCAGCTTGAGGCCGCCGGATTCGAAGTGTATTTGTCGCAGAAGGTTCCATGCAACGATGGCGGCCTCGCCTTCGGGCAGCTCGTGGA
>JBGPBL010000075.1:0-11385 GCA_041481225.1 Sulfurifustaceae bacterium
CGCATCAGTCGCCTTTCTTCGGATGAC
The DNA here is from genome assembly GCA_041481225.1 of Sulfurifustaceae bacterium. Taxonomy (GTDB): domain Bacteria; phylum Pseudomonadota; class Gammaproteobacteria; order Acidiferrobacterales; family Sulfurifustaceae; genus Sulfuricaulis. The sequence goes on from JBGPBL010000075.1 coordinate 28, forward strand.
CAAAGCTCGACATAAGCGCCCACACAAATTACTTGATCTCGATTTTTTAAAGAGCAGAACCGGCACGAAGGCACCGGGTCAAGGGATGCGCATTATACGCAGCTACTTTTCCGCGTCAACGCTTATTTATCACTGTTTTCAATCTGAAAGGGGGGTTGTGAACACCGTGGATTTTCCGTCAAAAAACACGCCCTGCCTGCCAGGAAACCCCTATTTATAAGGCACTACCGCACGCGCACGCGCATGAATTTGCGCTTTCCGACCTGGAAAATATGTGCCTGCCCGGCGGGAATCTCAACACCCGGGTCCTCAGCCCGTTCGCCGTCCACGCGCACGCCTCCCTGCTTCATGAGCCGTATGGCCTCGGAGGTGCTCGACGTCAGGCCGGATTCTTTGAGAAGCCTCGGAATGGCCATGCCTTTGCCGTGACCCTCCAGTTCCACCTCGGGGATCTCCGCCGGCATCTCCCCCTTCTGGAAGCGGGCGACAAATGATGCGTACGCTGCCTGCGCCGCGGACTGGCTATGAAACCGTGCCACCATTTCCATGGCCAGACGCACCTTGGTATCACGCGGATTGGCCCCTTGTTTCACGTCATGCCGCCACTGCTCGATGGTACGCATATCCTCGGACGACAGCAGCTCAAGATAGCGCCACATCAAATCGTCTGAGACGGACATGAGTTTTCCGAACATCTCGTCCGGCGATTCGGCGATCCCGATATAGTTGCCGAGCGACTTCGACATCTTGTTCACGCCATCCGTGCCTTCGAGCAAGGGCAGTGTAATGACTACCTGCGATGGCTGACCATACTGTTTCTGAAGCTCACGCCCAACGAGCAGGTTGAATTTCTGATCGGTGCCGCCCAACTCCACGTCCGCCTTGGTGGCGACCGAGTCGTAGCCCTGCAAGAGCGGATAAAGAAACTCGTGTATCGCGATCGATTGTTCGCTCTTGTATCGCTTATTGAAGTCGTCACGTTCGAGCATGCGCGCCACCGTGTGCCTGGCCGCCAGCTGAATCAGGTCAGCCGCCTTCATCTCGCCGAGCCAACTCGAGTTGAACATGACCAGCGTTTTCTCGGGATCAAGAATTTTGTAAATCTGGGTTTCATAGGTGCGTGCGTTCTCGATGACTTCATCACGCGACAATGGCGGGCGAGTGGTGTTCTTGCCGGTCGGGTCGCCGATCATGCCGGTGAAGTCACCGATCAGGAACAAGACCTCATGCCCCAGATCCTGGAACTGGCGGAGCTTGTTGATGAGTACCGTATGCCCAAGATGCAGATCGGGCGCGGTCGGGTCGAACCCGGCTTTCACGCGCAGGCGCTTGCCCGACTTGAGCCGTTCCTTCAGCTCCGCTTCGAGCAAAATTTCATCGGCACCGCGCTTGATGAGGCGCAGCGCCTCGTCTGCTTCAGACATGAAGATTTCCACAAATATGAATTATCATAGGGGCCACAAAGGGTACCATAGGCCGCCACGCCATGGCATGTTCTCCGGGGCACGAAATTCGCCTTATAGACAGCACCACCCATAGGCTAGACTTGGAGACATGCCCATTCACAGGAACAAAAAACGGCGGGTCAGGAAATTTCCGGGCCGGATGAAAAATGCCATGCTCAAAAAATATACAGCATTCATGACGCACTGGCGTTTATCCCAACGCGCCGCCGGGATGCTGGTTCTGGCCATTTTCCTCACCTCCGTCACCATCGCCTCCATCGCTCCACACGATCCCCTGCTTGCGGGATCCGTCCAGGGCCTGATAGCTACCCCACCGCCACAGGTCATTAATGGCATGGGGGACAGACCGAAGGAAGCCGGCGCCTCACCGACAGCCGTTGCCCGCCCACCGGCCACAGCGCCAGAAAATTTAGCCGTCGAGGGAAAATGGGCAGAGATCAAGGTTCGTAAAGGGGACACCCTCTCGGACATCCTGAAGCAGGCCGGGCATGGCGATGGTGAGATCACACGGGTGGTTCAAACCAATCCGGAGGCGCGGGCGCTCTACCAGATACACCCGGGACAAATCCTGCGCCTGCGCGCGGATGCCAGTGGCCGGCTGCAGGAACTCAGCCTTGATATGGATCTCGGCGAAACCATGCGCCTCGTGCGCGCGGGACCGCAATTCGACGTCATCAAGGAAACGCGCCAGTTCGAAACACGGATTGCCCATATCACCGGAACCATTGAGTCCTCGTTGTTCGAAGACGGGCAGGAGGCCGGGCTTGCCGACGCGCTCATCATGAAAGTCGTCGAGATCTTCGGCTGGGATATCGACTTCGCCCTCGACCTGCGCCGTGGCGACAGCTTCTCCGTCATCCACGAAGAAAAATACTGGCAGGGTCAGAAGATTGCGGATGGGCCGATCCTGGCCGCCGAATTCGTCAGCCAGGGGAAAGTCTATCGTGCCATTGGCTACCATGATGCCAGCGGCTTTACTTCGTATTACACGCCCGAGGGTATGAGCATGCGCCGGCAATTCCTGCGCACACCGGTGGAATTCAGCCGCATCACCTCGCGCTTCTCCAGCGGCCGCTTCCATCCCATTCTCAAAACCTGGCGCGCGCACAATGGCGTGGACTACGGCGCCCCCGTGGGCACGCCCGTGCGCGCCACTTCGATGGGAAAAATACTGTCGCTGGGTTTGAAAGGCGGTTACGGTAAATGCATCATCATCCGCCATGGCGGCGCCTACAGCACGCTTTACGCCCACTTGTCCCGTTTCAACACTAACATCCGTGTGGGCAGTTACGTGGAACAGGGCCAGATCATCGGCTATGTCGGTCAAACGGGGCTCGCCACCGGGCCGCATTTGCATTACGAGTTTCAGGTCAACGGTGAACACCGCAACCCGCTGACGTACAAGTTCCCCGGATCAACCCCGATCGCGGCGGAGAACCGGCAGGACTTCGAACGCACGGCCCAGATCCGCATGGCCCAACTCGATCTGATTGGCCGCGGTACGCGAGTAGCCAGCGGCAAGTAGCCCGTGGCAGAAGGACCCCCTTGCAACATAAAACTTGCTACCTGAAACTGTGGTCATGAACTACATCGGGCTGATGTCCGGGACCAGTGTCGACGGCGTCGACGCCGCACTCGTTTCCATCCCTGCCAACGGCCAACCCGTTGTCCTCGCCACCCATGAGCACCCAATTTCTCCTGCCCTTCGCGGCGAGATTCAGTCACTGATGCGCACCGGCGCCAACGAAATCGAACGTCTCGGGGAACTCGACATGGTGTTGGGCGGGCTGTTTGCCGAGGCCGCCCATGCCGTGATCGCACAATCCGGCATGGATAAAAAGAACATCCGCGCCATCGGCAGTCATGGCCAAACGCTGCGACACCGTCCCAAGGCCGACCATCCGTTTACGATACAGATCGGCAATCCCTCGGTGATTGCCGAGCGTACCGGACTCACCACCGTGGCGGACTTTCGCGCGCGCGACATTGCCGCCGGTGGCGAAGGGGCGCCACTGGTGCCGGCATTTCATCGACAAATGTTTCATTCACCCCAACACCACCGTGCCATCGTCAATATCGGTGGCATCGCCAACGTCACCTATCTGCCTGTCGACGACACAGGGCCCATCAGTGGTTTTGATACCGGCCCGGGCAATACCCTGCTCGATCAATGGATCGGCCATCACTGCGCACGCGAACACGACGAGGCCGGCCAGTGGGCCGCCTCCGGCGAGTCTTCCAGGGAATTACTGGCTCAACTGCTGGCCGACCCCTACTTTGGAACAACCCCACCCAAGAGCACGGGGCGTGAGCACTTCAACCTTGAATGGCTCAACGGCCACTTGGGCAAACTTGCCGCACTGCCATCCGTCGTGGATATTCAGGCCACCCTGCTGCAACTCACGGCGCAGACTATTGCCCAGGCGGTCCGGCGCTTCCTGCCGCAGACACAGGAGGTCTATGTCTGTGGTGGCGGCGCCCACAACCGTGAATTGATCTTCGCGCTGACAAATCATTTTCCCGGCATCCCGGTAGCCACGACCGAAACCCTCGGGTTGCACCCGGACTGGGTCGAAGCGGTGGCATTTGCCTGGCTTGCGCACCAAACGCTGGAGGGTCTGCCGGGAAATCTGCCGAGTGTCACCGGTGCCAGACACGCCGTGATTCTGGGAGGAATCTACCAGGCCTGATTCCAGACCGCACAAATAACAAAGGGGGCTTGCGCCCCCTTTGTTATTCAGTCGGTACTGAAATTTTTAGGTATTGAACGACGACCCGCATCCGCAGGTGGTCTTGGCATTCGGATTCTTGATCACGAACTGCGCACCATTCAGGCCTTCCTGATAATCGATCTCGGCACCGGCCAGATACTGGAAGCTGAGCGGATCAATCAACAGGGTGACGCCGTTTTTCTCAACGCGGGTATCGTCCTCGTTGACACTCTCTTCAAACGTGAACCCGTACTGAAACCCGGAACACCCACCGCCGGAGACAAACACCCGCAGCATGAGGGCGGGATTCTTTTCTTCGTCGATTAGATCCTTCACCTTCTGCGCCGCGTTGTCGGTAAACAGAAGGAGAGAAGGCATTTCAGGCATGGCAGCGGTCATTTCAATTTCTCCACAGAAAATGCTAAGCAGTGAATATTATCCTATTCTTGATACAAGAGGTCAACAATCTCAGTCTTCCGTCTCGGAATTGCTTTCCGTGGCCGTCTTCAGCCGGCTGATTGTCCCCTTTTCCCGTGCGGGTTCCGTCCCCTCGCGCACGAGATTGCCGTTGATCACGGCTCCCAAGGCCATTTCAATTACCTTGTAATACACATCGCCGGTGATTTCCGCCTTGATTTGAAGCTCGACGCGCTCGGACGCCCGTACATTTCCCTTGATCGTGCCGTTGGTGATGACATGCGGCACCGTTACATTCCCCGTGATGCTGGCGTTTTCGCTCAGCACCAGTGTGCTATTGGCTTCGCCCTTGGCGGTCACGTTACCTCTGACCTTACCATCGATACGCAACCCACCGGTAAAGACGACGTCACCTTTTACTTCCGTCTTGGCGCCGACCAGGGTATCGATCGTGTTACATGGTTTTTCGCTCTGTGTTTTTCCAATAGCGCTCAACATCCCTATTCCCTCCGTCTCATGTTAATTGTAGCTGCTTCCGGGCTATCTGTAGGCATACACTCTTCCTGATTCAAATACTGGGCTGGTTCCTGTGGGTCAGGCCTGCGGCCAAGCGTAGGTAGCTTCCACCGAGGTGGTACCACCTCCTGAGGTGGTTATGCTTATTTTAATACGTCTGGGCTGAAAGTTTTTAGGTAATTCAAACTTGCCCTCGATGTCCTGAAAATACTTGAAATTGACCATAACAGGCTGTTCGTTGGCCGCCGGAAATTTCAGTACCGTATCCTCGCCCATCTGCACCCCAATAATCTCGAAATTGGCCCGTCCCTGGATGGCGTAATCGTGCTTCAGGGCCTGGATCAGCACCAACTTGTACCGGAATTGATTCGCGTTGCCGACCGGCTCGATCACAAGACTCTGGATGCGCAGGCCAGCCCTCTTGTCCGACGGCGAGATGATGTTGCGGTAGAAATTGAGCTCCTCGCGCAGCTTGACGATCTCCTGAGCAGAAGCCTTGAGCGACTTGTCCAACTCTTGATAGGACGCCTGGTCCATCTGAATGGTGCGTTGCGCGCGGGCCAGGGACTCACGCAATTCGTCGTTATCGTCTTTGAGCTTGCGCGTCTCGCCCTGTAACGTGAGCTGCATCTGCTCGGCCGAGTAGCGTTCAAAACCAGCGCGCGTCAGGCCGAAGTTATAAATGAGGCCGGCGGTCACCACCAGCGCCAGGGCGACGGATCCCGCGATCAGCAGTTTGATGCGCGGGGAATACCGCGGCTTGATGACAAGGTCACCGGGTTTGTTCAAATCGAGCATCAAACAGTCCTAGGTAGTCAAACCGCGCTAGCGCGGCAGGGTCCATTGTGGGCGTAGGTTTACGGCAACACGCCCGGCTGGTCAAGGCCGGTACGTTCGTTCAACCCGAATAAGATGTTCATGTTCTGGATTGCCTGACCAGCGGCGCCCTTGACCAGATTATCGATTACCGACAGCACCACCACTGTATCGCCGCCCTGAGGCTGATGCACCGCGAGCCGGCAGACATTGGAGGCGCGCACTGAACGCGTTTCAGGGTGGCTGCCCGAAGGCAACACGTCCACGAACGGTTCGTTGGCGTAGCGCTCCTCAAAAACCTTTTGCAGATTCTCCGTCTTCTTCGTCAGCCGCGCATAGAGCGTGGCATGAATACCGCGGATCATGGGCGTGAGGTGTGGCACAAAGGTAAGACCCACCGGTTTCCCGTAGACGGTTTCCAATCCCTGACGTATCTCCGGCAAGTGGCGATGGCCCGCCACGGTATAGGCCTTCATGGTATCGGCAGCCTCGGAGAAAAGCGTATGCACTTCGGCTTTGCGGCCCGCACCACTCACGCCGGATTTGGCGTCGGCGATAAGATGCTGCGGATCGACCAGATTGTTTTCGAGCAAGGGCAGAAAGCCCAGCTGCACCGCTGTCGGATAACAACCGGGGTTGGCGATCAGGCGTGCCTTTTTGATCATCTCGCGATTGACCTCCGGCAGTCCGTACACCGCCTCGGCCAGGAGTTCGGGGCAGGCATGTGGCATGCCGTACCACTTCTCCCACACTGCCGCGTCTTTCAGGCGAAAATCCGCAGCCAAGTCGATGAGTTTCACACCGGCTTTCAACAGCTCGCGCGCATGGGTCATGGCCACGCCATTGGGTGTGGCCGAGAACACCACATCACACGCGGAAAGCGATTTCGTATCCGGTTCGGTAAACGCGAGGTCCACATGCCCGCGCAGGTTTGGAAAAAGATCGGCAACTTTTTTGCCCACCTCGCCGCGCGAGGTGATGACCTGCAATGTCGCCTCGGGATGCACAGCCAGCAGGCGCAGCAACTCTACGCCCGTGTAACCTGTCCCGCCGATAATACCGATCTTAATCATTCGGGTCCGGACCCTGTAATGAAAGCCTCATTCTAGCAGATGCGGCCAAATTCAAAGCCAAAAAAAACGGGGCCCGAAGGCCCCGTCACTTCATACTGAAAAGCTTTTTTAAGATTTATCGGTTCAGGCGTACTGCGGATTAGAAATTCACCACCATACCCGCCGTGAGACCCTTCACCTTGGCCCCTTTCGTGACTGCATTCTGGTTCTCGCCATGGCCCGCGTTTCCGCTCATCACCGAGTAACCCAACGTGTTGGAGTCATTGGTGGCAGTGGCATAGTTAACATACGCCATGGTTGCCTTGCTGAATAAATGATCCACACCCAACGCCCACAGCTTGCCACCGGTGCTAGCGCAGCTTGTGCCACAGGCCGTACCGCTTTCGTCATCCGCGGTGAGGTAATGGAACTTGAACAGATTGTTGGCCATCTTGTAGGACGCCATCACACCCTTGGCCTTCTGATCCAGATCTGCTCCATAAATGCTCTTCAGGTCCTGGTAAATCAGGCCAACCGTCAGATCACTCATGGTGTAGCTACCAGCCAGGCGCAAGGCGCTGTCATGTTCCTTGGTAACCGCGCCACCCTTGTTGAAACTATCCTTTTGCCAGGCACCGCCAACAAAGATCGGACCCGAGGACCAGTTCACGCCCAGGCTGTTAAGCGCTTTGCCTGTACCGGTAGGACCTTCTCCCGTATTGGTGGAAGAGTCGGCGGCGCCGGTGTTGTTGTTATTCGAGGTGTGCAAAGCAGTAACCGTAACGCCACCCATATCCGGGCTTTCATAACGGATCATGTTGCTGACCCGGTCATCATACAGACTGGCCACAGAGGTTGAACCGGAGAGCAGATTGCGCATGTCGCCGATTTCTTCGTTGAAATTGTCGAGCTTGCGGCCGAGGTCTTTGAACGGCGTATCATAACGACCGATTTTTACCGCGCCCCAGCTGCTGCCGGAAAATCCGACATAGGTATTACGTAGCTGGTTGCCAAGGCCGTTAGCGGTTGAACCTACGCCCGAGTCCAAGGCAAACGCGCCGGATTCCATCTGATAAATCGCCTTCATACCGCCACCAAGATCGTCACTGCCTTTGATGCCGAACCGCGACGAGTCGCTGGCAACATATCCATACTTGGCGTTGCCGTTGTTGAGATTGTCCATCGATGCGTGGAAATGGCCATACAGTGCTGTATCCGCATGCACCACTGCCATCGGTACGGCGAAGGCAGCGCCCACCGCTGCGATAAGTAGTTTCTTGTTCATGAAATTCCTCCTGAAAGGAAGTTGTTGGGGAAAAATTAAAGCGCAGATTGGCTGCACTTGACGTAATTTATAGCAATGCTTTTGCAAATACGCAACTGTTATTTGCACTTCTGCGACACATTGTCATGTTGTTACTTTTTCACAACAAAATTTATTTTTAGCAGGTTTTATCTACTGAAGTTACTGGAAAACTATGTTCTATGCGCATACGCTATGCGCATAGAACTACAAGAAATGCATCCAGTATGAGATCCGCAGGCCATAAACTGCCAATTCTGAAGAAGTCGGTAAATCTGAGTATCGACAGCGAACTGTTGCGCGCAGCCAAGATGCTTAACATCAATCTCTCCAAAACTTTAGAGGAGCGTCTGGGTGAACTGGTGAGAGAAGCGCAGAGCCGGCGCTGGCTTGAAGAAAATCACCAGGCGATTACCGAATACAACCGCCGCATTGAGCAACGTGGTGTATTCAGCCGCGGTGTGCGGCGCTTTTAATGGCGCAGTTCGACGTACATCGCAATACCAACCCCGACTCTCGAGAGTGGTCACCTTATCTGCTCGATGTGCAAAACGATCTGCTCGACCCGCTGGCCACACGCGTGGTGGTTCCCTTGATCAAGGCGGATGAGATGGTCAAACCCGCCAAATGGCTTAACCCCCAATTCGTGGTCGAAAAAACCACGGTCGTGATGTCCACCGCTGAATTGGCCGGCGTGCCCATGCACGCTCTGGGCGACAAGGTGGTTTCCCTTGGGGAACGGCGCGACGAAATCATGGCCGCACTGGGTATGTTATTTACCGGTTTGTAAATGAGCAGGAGCGAGCCGCTTGGTGTATTCAGCCGCGGCCTGCGGCGCTTTTGATGGCGCAGTTCGCCGAAAAACAAAACGGCCCACGCAAGGTGGGCCGTTTTGTTTTTGGCTGGGGGACTAGGATTCGAACCTAGATAAACAGAGTCAGAGTCTGTTGTCCTACCGTTAGACGATCCCCCAAGAGTTGCCGAATTCTAGCAGAAGCTAAACCTTCGGGGTCAATTCACTCTGCTTAAATGCCGTCGGCGACAAAATCAAATTCTGGTGTGACAGTCCAAAACAAAAAAGCTGCCATCGGCAGCTTTTTTGATAAACACTCTGCAACCGCTTAACGCTTGGAGTATTGCGGCCGCTTGCGCGCCTTGTGCAGGCCGTATTTCTTGCGTTCCACCGCGCGCGAATCGCGCGTGACATAACCGGCCTTACGCAGGGCGGGACGAAGCGCCTCGTCGTAATTCATCAGGGCGCGGGTGATGCCGTGACGGATAGCCCCTGCCTGGCCACTCAGTCCACCGCCATCCACATTCACCGTCACATCGAACTTGTTTTCCATGTCGATGACGGCGAACGGCTGACGCACGATCATGCGTGCGGTTTCGCGTCCGAAATATTCATCGAGCGTGCAGTCATTGACAATGATTGCGCCCTTGCCGGGCTTGAGATAGACGCGCGCGGTCGAGGTTTTACGGCGACCGGTTCCTAGAAAGACGTTTGCTTGTGCCATGTTTTCCGCCGAAATCGAAGATTAAATTTCCAGAGCCTTGGGAGATTGCGCCTCGTGTTTATGCTCCGCGCCACGATAAACCTTGAGCTTGCGGAACATCTGCCGACCCAAAGGATTCTTGGGCAGCATGCCGCGCACGGCAGCTTCGATCACGTCTTCCGGGGCTTTCTTCATCAGTTCGTCAAAGGTCGCCACCTTGAGGCCGCTCTGATAACCGGAATAGCGATGGTACAGCTTGTCCCGTGCCTTCTGGCCAGTGACCTGAATCTTGTCGGCATTGATGATGACAACGTAATCACCCGTGTCCACGTGGGGGGTGAATTCCGCCTTGTGTTTGCCGCGTAGACGGCGCGCTGCCTCGGTCGCCACACGGCCAAGAATCTTGCCGGTGGCATCGATCACGCACCATTCGCGCTTGACGCTTTCCTGTTTTGCGGAGAAGGTTTTCATTGAAAATCCAAGCCTTATTTGCCGAAATCGAAAGGCGCGCATAGTACAAAAAGCAGTGACAAGTAGCAAGTTGCAAGTGACAAGAAAACCCCTCTGGCTCAAATCGTTGGTATTACTTGTTACTTGCTGCTGAATTCAGGGCAAAAAAAAGGCGTGGCCTTTGGTGCCACGCCCGAACCACCACTAGGAGGATGGAGGAGTCTTTAACCAGCACGCCCGAGGCGCACCGAGAAATCTGTTCAACAACTTACTTAAGTACAGATTAGCAAAGATTTAACACTTCGCCAGTCATCTGTGAACATCAACATATAATAATTATCTAATATTTCGACTCATTGTCAAGACTAATTGATCTGTTATGACATATGTATTTGATATATATAGATATATAGTACGTTCCGAATCCCTTAGCTAACCAGCCCAACATAGATAAATATTCACATATGCACCATAGACAGGGCTGGGGAAGGCAAGTTCACTCTGCTTATCCAGAGAAAATTAGTCAACAAATAGAGCAGAGAATATAAGCGCTTATGAACAAGCGAAGCGCTTTTTACCCCTTCATTTTCAGGCGCTCCACCACGCGCCCATGCACCAAATGCTGCTCGATGATTTCATCGATATCTTTCTTGTCCACATAGGTATACCAAATACCTTCCGGATAAATCACAAGGGTCGGCCCTTCCTCACAGCGGTCCATGCAGCCGGCGTTATTGATGCGCACCCGGCCCTGGCCCGCCAGCCCCAACGCCTTCACTCTTTCCTTGGCATAATCGCGCATCGCCTGGGCCTGCTTGTCCGCGCAGCACGTACGGCCGTCCTCGCGTTGGTTGGTGCAGAAGAAAACATGGTGGCGATAGTAAGGCATTGGTCCAGATTCAGGTTGCCAGAGACAAGATACAGGGGATATAAGGTAAGGTAACGAAATTATAGGACATCAATGATCACTGTCCTATTTTCTTTCCGTTCAATAATTCTATTTTACCGCCAAACTTGAATCTGGAATCCATTATTCAGCACGAGGCCGGAAATTGCGTTGCCTGCGGTCTCTGCCTCCCGCGCTGTCCGACCTATCGCCTCCTGCGAGACGAAGCGGAGTCGCCGCGCGGA
>JBGPBL010000076.1:0-11376 GCA_041481225.1 Sulfurifustaceae bacterium
CTTGCACTGCAATTGCCCACAAGTCGGTTTCAACACTTTTTGTCCAACGTGATGAACTTTTTCGGACAGGGATAATTGCTGAGAGCAATTCTATAGGAAATGGATGGTTATTCCGTGGCTACTCTAGCGATGCTGCTTTTGCCAAAAATGATGAGCTTTTTTTGGTTATGGCCCAAAGCATAGAAAGCTTACAAACCGTGAATAAAAAACCTAAACCTCCCATCCTACGCATTCGGCGTAGCAAAACGGGCGATTCATTCTTGTCGCTGGCACGCAACTCGCGTATTAAGGACAATAATACAGAAAGCCTTTTGCGATTACTCAACCGTCGCTTTCCGGATGGAGAACTAACTGTTGGCGAATATATCAAGATCATTGAATAGGCAATACACATGAAAAAAGACCTGAAACAGGCGGCGCTCGACTACCACGCGCTGCCCAAGCCCGGAAAAACCGCGGTGGTGCCGACCAAGCCCTGCGACACCCAATATGACCTGTCGCTGGCCTATTCGCCCGGCGTGGCCGAACCGGTGCGCGAGATCGCCGCCAACCCCGATGCGGCCTACCGCTACACCAACAAGGGCAATCTGGTCGCGGTCGTCAGCAACGGTTCGGCCATCCTGGGGTTGGGTAACCATGGCTCGCTCGCCAGCAAGCCGGTGCTCGAAGGCAAGGCCGTGTTGTTCAAGCGCTTCGCCGACATCGACGTGTTTGACATTGAAGTCGATGCGCCGTCGCGCGATGCATTCATCGACACCGTGGCCCACATTGCGCCGACCTTTGGCGGCATCAACCTCGAAGACATCGCCGCGCCCGATTGTTTTGCCATCGAAGAAATACTGCGTGCACGCCTCGACATCCCGGTATTCCATGACGACCAGCATGGTACCGCTGTCATCATCTGCGCCGGACTGCTGAACGCGTTGGAGCTGCAAGGCAAGAAATTCGCGGATGCCCGCGTCGTCCTGCTGGGTGCGGGGGCCGCGGGGCTCGCCACCATTCAACTGATGCTCGCGCTCGGCGCCAAACGCGACCATATCCTGCTGCTGGACAGCAAGGGCGTCATCCACACCGGTCGTCCTGACCTTAACATCTACAAGCGTCGCTACGCCCAGGTCACGGACAAACGCACGCTGACGGACGCCATGCAAGGCGCCGATGTGTTCATCGGCGTTTCCGCGGCTAACCTGGTCACGCCGGAGATGGTGCAATCGATGGCGCCCAAGCCCATCGTGTTCGCGCTGGCCAACCCCGACCCGGAAATCCGCCCCGAGCTCGCGCATGAAGCGCGCTCGGATCTGATCATGGCGACAGGACGCTCCGACTACCCGAATCAGGTGAACAACGTGCTTGGTTTTCCCTACATCTTCCGCGGTGCCCTCGATGTGCACGCCAGCTCGGTCAGCCGCGCGATGCTCATAGCCGCGGTGCGGGCACTAGCCAAACTCGCGCACGAACCGGTACCGGCGGAAATGCTGCAGGCCTATGGTCTCTCGCAGCTTAAATTCGGGCCGGACTACATCATCCCCAAACCACTCGATGCGCGGCTGCTCGCAATCGTGCCACCGGCGGTGGCACGCGCCGCCATCGATTCGGGTGTGGCGCGCGCTCCCTATCCGGCGCATTACCCGAAAATCACCTGAGACCGGACCGAAGGGAATTCGCCTCGACTATACTCAACAGCAGACAACGTCGGGAGACAAGGAATGAAAAAAATCACCATCGTCGGTGCCGGACGGGTGGGCGAATCCACCGCGCACAACCTCGCCAAGGCGGAGCTATGCCGCGAGGTCATGCTGATCGACATCAAGGAAGGCGTGCCCCAGGGCACGGCGCTCGACATCCAGGAATCGGCCCCGATTTTCAGTTTTGACACCAAGCTCACGGGCTCAAACGATCTCAATGACATGGCCGGATCGGAGATCGTGGTCATTACCGCCGGGGTACCGCGCAAACCCGGCATGTCGCGCTCGGACGTGCTCGACATCAATCTCGCCGTGTTGTATGGCATCGTCGATGTCGTGCTCAAGATCGCGCCGGAAGCGATGCTGCTCCTGGTTTCCAACCCGGTGGACGTGCTGACCTACGCGGCCTGGAAACGTACCGGCTGGCCACGGCACCGTGTCTTCGGCATGGCCGGCGTACTCGACTCGGCGCGCATGGCCAGCTTCATCGCCATGGAAACGGGCTTCTCGGTCAAAGACATCACCGCCATGGTACTCGGTGGCCATGGCGACACCATGGTCCCCATGACGCGTTTTACCTGCATCAACGGCATTCCGATCGAACACTTCCTGCCGAAAGATAAAATCGATGCCATCGTCAAACGCACGCGCGAGGGCGGCGCAGAAATTCTCGCTCTGCGCAAGACCGCCAGCGCTTACGACGCCCCGGCCGCCGCCGTGGCTACCATGGTCAATGCCATCAGCCATAACCGCCACCATATCCTGCCGGCGGTAGCCGTGCTCGATGGCGAATACGGCATGCGCGATATCTGCATGGGCGTACCGGTGGTGTTCGGTGAGCGCGGCATGGAGCGGGTGGTCGAGCTGCCATTGATCGGGCAGGAATCTGTTCAGTTCACCAAATCCGCCGAGTCCGTGCGTGCCGATCTTTCCCGGCTGAAATAAATCGCCCCGGACCCTTGACCTTCACATTGAACGGCACTCCGACGCGCACCCTGCGCGATTTCATCCTGTGGGCAGAACAACAGTTCGAGGACGCCGGGCTTTACTTCGGCCATGGTACCGATAACGCACTCGACGAGGCTGCCTGGCTCGTGGGGGGCGCACTTAAATTCGCTCCACATGAACTCGATGCGCATCTGGATGAGACATTGAATGCCGCACAACAGGTTACCGTGCGTGACCTGGTCCGGCGCCGCATCGCTACCCGCCAACCCACCGCCTATCTGCTCAAGGAAGCCTGGTTTGCCGGACTGCGCTTTTACGTGGACGAGCGCGTCATCGTGCCGCGCTCGCTGTTGGGTGAATTTATCCTTGAACGCTTCGAGCCATGGGTCACCCCGGCGAAGGTGCGGCGGGCGCTCGACCTCTGCACCGGCAGCGGCTGTATCGCCATTGCCCTGGCTCTGGCCTTCCCGCAGGCACGCGTGGATGCCACGGACATTTCAACCGAGGCGCTGGCGTGCGCGCGCACCAACGTGGAACACCATGGCCTGCGTGAACGGGTACGGTTGATGTCATCGAATCTTTTTGCGGCGCTCGGCGGCGAACGCTATGACCTCATCGTCACCAACCCGCCCTACGTGGCCCCGGTGGAAATGGCGGAATTGCCCGAGGAATACCGGCACGAGCCGGAGCTCGCGCTGGTTTCAGGCCATAACGGACTGGATGCCATCGTGCGCATCCTGGCACAAGCGCCCGAACATCTTAACCCCGAGGGCGTGCTAGTAGCCGAGGTCGGCAACAGCCACGTAACGTTGCAAGGGACTTTCCCGGATGTGCCGTTCCTGTGGCTTTCCACGTCGACCGGCGATGAGAGCGTGTTTCTGCTGACCGCCGCCCAACTTGGGCAATATCAAGCGATGTTCCAGCATAAACTCGGGAAATAAATAACCGCGGGGTTAAACGCCGTGGTTCTTCACGCCGTGTGAACAGCAAACCACGGTGGTGGCGTACATCTTCTCGATCTCTCTCGCGTAGCGCGCCATCATTTCCTTGCGCTTGATCTTGAGCGTCGGCGTAAGTAGGCCGTTTTCCACCGTCCACGGCTCCCCGACGCGCACAATGTGGCAGATGCGCGCATAACCGGGGAAATCGTACAATTGTTTGTTGGCGCGGGCGCACAACTCCGCTTCGTCTTCCAGCTTGCTCACCACGAGCAAACCGAGCTTGGGCCTCCCCTCACCCAGCAACATTATCTGTTCGAAAACGGCATCGCGCAGAATCGCCTGCTCGGCGTCAGCGGGCGACACCTTTTCGCCGTTGGACAATACGATGATGTCTTTGACGCGCCCCGTGATATACACGCGGCCGCCGTCAATACGCACCTGATCACCGGTGTGAAACCAGCCGTCATCGTCAATCACCGCGGCGGTGGCCGCAGGGTTATTCCAATAACCCAGCATGATATTCGGCCCGCGTGCGAGTAGTTCGCCATATTTATCACAGCGCAACGCAACATTTTCAAGCGCACGGCCCACCGAAGTAGGGTCGTTGTCGCCAAGGCGGTTTGCGGCGAGCACGGGCGAGGTTTCCGTAAGGCCATATCCCTGGATGATTGGCAAACCCAGACCGACAAAAATGCGCGCCAGATGCGGGGCCAGAGCCGCCCCGCCGACGATGATCAGACGTATACGTCCGCCGAGACGATGGTAAAGCTTGCGCGCCACGAGAAACTTGAGAATCGGCCAGAGCCACTGATCGCGCCGCGTGGCTTCGCCCTTGAACCGCCGCCAGCCCACGTCCACCGCGGCCTCGAACAACCGGCGCTTGGACGAGCCCGCCGGCATCGCCTCCTGCATCCGGCCCCAGATGCGTTCGAAAATACGCGGCACGCTGATAAGCACCGTGGGCTGCTGCTCACGCATATCGTTGGCTAACAGACTGATGGAACGGGCGTACGCGGTCTGCGCCCCGGCCCACATCGCGACATAGTAGCCGGTGGTCCGCTCGAACATGTGCGACAACGGCAGGAAGGACAGGAACCGGTCGCTCGCATAGGCCGGGATCGCCTGCATGGAGGCAATCACGTTACTCAGGATGTTGCGGTGCGAAAGCATCACGCCCTTGGGCCGGCCGGTGGTGCCCGAGGTGTAGACGATGGTGGCCAGGTTGTCGGGAAAGGCCGGCGAGCGCACCAGCGTCTCGCCTTGCGCCGGCAGCCAGTCCGATACATGCATGAGTTTGCCGCCGGGGGCGGCGCTGCCTTGCAGACACACCACGCGCTCCACGGTCTTCACCTGCCGCTGCAGAGCGTGCCAATACGTCGCCTCTTCCAGCAACAACAGACGCGCGCCCGAATCGTTCAGGCACCAAGCCATGTTGTCGGGCCGGTCGTCAAAATAAAGCGGGACGGTCACAAGCCCGAGGCCGAGCGCGGCCTGATCGAACAGCATCCACTCGATGCGGTTATGCAGGCACATCGCCACGCGGTCGCCGGGCTTGAAGCTTTCCTTCCGGAGTGCTGCGCGCCAGCGAGCCACCTCGCGCGCCGCCTCACCCCAAGTCAGATCGATCCAGCCATTGCCATCGTACTGGCGATAGGCCGGTGCAGCCGGCGTTTCCCGCGTGCGCTCAATAAAAAGATCGGAGAGATTAGAGTTGGCGCTTAGTTCCATGCAAGCTGCCTTGCCTGTTTTTATTTCAGACGGGAGGCTGGTGCAAAACTCTCCACCGCCCGCAATCGCCGGTCAATCATACTGCCTAGACGGGCCGGGAAGAAATACATGTATCAGTCTTTGATTTCGTGATGTCGCTGGAACAGGTCTGTGCGCGACCAACCGGGATCGGGTGTGAAGCGCTTGCCGTATTCCTGTGACAGCCGGTACAGGCTGTGGCTGATGCCGGTCTCGCCCAGACTTTCGACGTAACGCATCGGCCCTCCGAGATAGGGCGCAAATCCGGTGCCGTAAACCATGCCGGCATCCACGGCATCGGTGTCGGACACCACCTTCTCGCGCAAGCAGGCCACGGCTTCATTTAGCAACCGCAGTACCAGCCGTTCGGTAATCGGCAAATCGCTCTTGGGCCCCGACTTCATCGTCTTGGCGCGACCCTTGGCATTGTATTCGTAGAACCCGCTGCCACTCTTCTTGCCCAGTTTTTTGTCCGCCACCATTTTGCGCAGGGTCTCCGGCACCGGCGTATCGAGCGGGCCGGCGAGTTCTTCCGCCACCGACAGACAGATATCGAGGCCAACCGTGTCGGCGAGTTCGATCGGGCCCATCGGCATGCCGAAATCCTTGGCAGCGCGATCGATCTGCGGCGCGGGTACGCCCTCTTCGTAAAGTTTCACCGCCTCGATCAGATACGGCATGAGGATGCGGTTCACAAGGAAGCCCGGACTGCTGCGCACATCGAGTGGCAGGCGGTCGAGGGCGACAGCGAAGGCGCGGGCGCGGGCCAGGGCGTCGTCGCTTGTCTGCTGTCCACGCACGATCTCGACCAGCTGCATCTTCGACACCGGGTTGAAAAAATGCAGACCGACGAGACGCGCCGGGTTTTTGAGCGCGGTGGCAATCTCTTCGAGCGGAATGCTGGAAGTATTGGTGGCCAGCAACGCGCTGGCCGGCGCGCGCTGTTCGGCCATGCGGAACAATTCACGCTTGGGTTCCACTTTTTCCACAATCGCCTCGATCACGAGATCGGCGCGCTTCAATCCGTTGCCCGCAATATCCGGCATCAACCGATCCATGGCTTCCTGGATGGCACGCGGGTCCTTCAACTTCTTGCGGAAAAAGTCATAGGCACGTTGCATGGCGCGGGCCAGAATTTCGGGGGTGCGGTCCTGCAGGCTCACGGTGAAACCGCGTGAAGCCGTCCACATGGCGATGTCCGCGCCCATGACGCCGGCACCAACGACATGCACATGTTGGATGCGGTGCGGCTGGGCACGTCCGTGGCGCTTCAGATCTTCGCCCAGCAAAAACACATGCACCAGGTTGCGACTCGTGCGTGAGACCAGTAGCTCGCCAATCGACGCGGCCTCGCGTTCTTCAAAAGCGTTTTCACGCCACAACTCGAGAATGCGATAAGGCGCGGGGTAATGATCCGGGTTGGCCTTGCCTTGCACTTGCCTGGCAAGCAATTTCGTTATGAGCGGACGCAGCGGTTTCAAGCCGAGCAGGCGGTGGTACCACGCCGCCTTCCGTCGTGGCGGGCGGCGGCGCAGGGTCGACGTGGCCGCCGTGCGCAGATGACGCTCGGGCACAACGTCATCCACCAGTCCCAGACGCTTGGCTTCCTTGGCGCTCACGGTTCTGCCCGTGAGCATCAAACCCAGCGCCGGCAGGTGTCCGATCAGGGGCGGCAGACGCACGGTGCCGGCAAAGCCCGGATGAATCCCGAGTTTCACCTCCGGCAAACCGAGACGGGTCGAGACATCGTCTCGCGCGATGCGATAGGTGCAGGCGAGCGCGAGTTCCATGCCACCGCCAAGGCAGAAACCGTGAATCGCCGCTGCCGTGGGAAAGGGCAGATGCGCCAGGCGATTCAGCACCACCTGTCCCGCCCGCGCCAGATCCGCCGCGCGCGCGACGTCGGAAATGTTCTGGAATTCACGCACATCCGCGCCGGCGATAAAACCGGAGGATTTGCCTGAACAGATCATGAGGCCCTTGAGCGGCTTGCTCTCCAGCTCTGCCAGACGCTGATCCAGTTCCGTCACCACGTCGTGCGACAGCACATTCGCCGACTGCTGCGGGACATCGAGCGTGAGCACCGCAATGTCTTCGATGAAGTCGAGACGCCAGTTTTTTGTATTACTCATACGGAGGCGCCTTCTGTTTTAAGCAACATCGCGCCGCCCTGTCCGCCGCCGATGCACAGGGTCGCGGCCCCCGTGCCGCCGCCCTTGCGCCGAAGCGCATGCAGCAGGTGCAGGACGATGCGCGCGCCACTCGCGCCCACCGGATGACCGCAGGCCACCGCGCCACCTTCGGGGTTGAGGCGCTCCGGGTCCATGCGCCCGAGCGGTTTATCGAGTTTCAATTCATCCCGGCAATAGTCGGGGCTGTCCCATGCGGCCTGGCAGGCAAGCACCTGAGCCGCGAAGGCCTCGTTCAATTCCAGCTGCTTGAGATCATTCATGCACAACTTGAAACGCTGCAACAATTTCGCCACGGCATGCACCGGCCCAAGCCCCATCTGCGAGGGATCGACCCCGGCCCATTCGTGTCCAAGCCATTCGCCAAGCACCGGCAAGTGATGGCGCTGTACCATTTCTTCGCTCGCCAGCAGCAGCATCGCGGCGCCGTCTGTCACCTGCGAGCTGTTGCCGGAGGTGACGCTGCCGTATTTGGTATCAAACACTGGCCGCAGCTTCCCAAGCTGGGTGAGATCGGAGTCGCGCCGCAGCCCGTTGTCCTCGGCATAAAAATGCCCGCGCGTGTCATACAGCGTCTCCACTTCGATCTGCATCTGTCCCGCATCGAACGCCGCTGCCAGGCGCTGGTGGCTCGACAAGGCAAAGGCGTCCTGCTGCTCGCGCGTGATACCGAAACGGTGCGCCACGATCTCGGCTGTCTGGCCCATGTTGAGTTTCACCAGCGGATCGGTGAGCCCGAGCAGCAGCGAGTACACCGGCTTCAGATAGGCCGGACGAAAACGCGCGATGCCCTGCAACCGCGCTGGCAGACTGCGGGCGCGTAACAGACTGCCAAGCCATTTGGCCATTTGCGGATTCCACTGGATCGGCGCGCGGCTCATGGCCTCGGTGCCGCCGGCCAGAACCAGATGCGAGGCGCCAAGCGCGATGCGTTCCGCGGCCGACGCCAGCGCCTGCATGCCGGAGGCACAGTTGCGCTGCACCGTGAACGCCGGCACCTGCTTGCCGCAACCAAGACGCAACGCAATGAGGCGTGCGATATTAGCCTCATCCGGCGCGGGAATGACACAACCCACGATGACCTCGTCGATCTCGGTTGGCGCAAACGGCTGACGTGCGAGCAGTGGCCGTGCCGCGGCCACGGCCAGTTCGGAAGCTGCAAACGGCCCGGGCTCGCCACGCGCCTTCACGAATGGCGTGCGCATCCCGTCAACAATGAGTACCTTGTTCATAATCTGTCTGTTCAAACGGGTTGATCCCGTGAATCCTGTCTATCGGGTTTTCTTGAAATCGTCCACCGCGATCACCGCGCACCGCGCCGCATAGGCCACGCGCACCAGCTCCGCCTCGGAAACCGTGAGCACCTGCTGGCGCAACGCCTCTTCGATCTGGGTCTTCATGTCGCCATGCAACATCGGATTTTCGTCAACGAGCTTGTGCAGCTTGCGTTCCAACGCTTCGGCGGCGATCACCTTGGGCAAAGCGTCTTCGAGACGGCCGGTGGTATCCGTCGGATCACGCGAGATGAAAATACCGGCCGTGAGGCGATCACGTGCCGCCGATGGCTCCAACAACAGTTTCGCCACCTCATGGCCCATGGCATCGTTCGGCACCTGGAAACGCCGCCCTGTCGGGAACACCAAACCACCCATGAGCCAGGCAAGAAAACGGCTGGGAAAATTCTTGAGAATGACGACGAGTGTTTTCTCTCCTTCGTGCAGGCAGTAATCGCAGGCCCAGCGCATTAGCGGGATATCCGCCTCGGGACAGCCATCGTCCTCAAAACGCTTGATCACGGCGGAGGCAAGATACATGTGGCTCAACACATCGGCAAAACGGCCGGAGATTTTTTCCTTGCGTTTGAGCGCGCCACCGAGCGACAACATGGCAATGTCGGAGATGAAGGCAAACGCCGCCGACAGGCGCGTGAGTTTCTGGCAGTAACGCCGCCCCGGCCCGTCGATCGGGGTATGCACCAAATACCCATTGGTCAGACCCAACCACAGGGCGCGCAGGGCATTGCTGATGGTAAATCCTATGTGGCCGAAAATGGCGCGATCGAATTGCTTCAAGGCGCGCGCGTGATCGGTATCCGCCACGGCTTGCATTTCCTGCAACACGTACGGATGGCAGCGCACCGCACCTTGGCCATAGATGATGAGCGCGCGCGTGAGAATATTCGCGCCCTCGACGGTGATGCTGATGGGCAGCGCCTGGTACACACGGCCCATGAAGTTGCGCGGCCCAAGACAGATGCCCGATCCGCCCTGGATATCCATGGCGTCGTTGACCACCTTGCGCATGTGTTCGGTGAGCTGGTACTTCACGATGGCCGAGGCCACCGACGGCTTCTCGCCCAGATCGACCGCGCGTGCGGTAAGCGTGCGCGCCGCGTCCATCAGGTAGGCATAACCGCCGATGCGCGCGAGCACTTCCTCGATCGCCTCGAATTTTCCGATCGGCAGCTTAAACTGCTTGCGGATGCGCGCGTAGGCACCGGTCGCACGCGAGGCGAGCTTGCCCGCCCCGGTGGCCAGCGCCGGCAGCGAAATCGCACGGCCGGCGGCAAGGCAATCCATCAGCATGCGCCAACCCTGACCGATGTAGTCGCGTCCGCCGATGACCCAGTCCATGGGGATGAAGACGTCCTTGCCCCAATTCGGCCCGTTCTGGAAAGGAATGTTGAGCGGATTGTGGCGCGTGCCAATCTTGACGCCGCGCGTCCCTGTCGGGATCAAGGCGAGCGTGATGCCAAGGTCTTCGTCCCCGCCCAACAAATGCTTGGGATCGTACAGACGGAAGGCAAGCCCGAGCACGGTCGCTACCGGCCCGAGCGTGATGTAGCGCTTGTCCCAGTTCAACCGGATGCCGAGCACATTTTTCTTGCCCTTGAACGTGGCGTGGCAAACCACGCCACGGTCTGGGATGCTGCCGGCATCCGAACCTGCTTCCGGCCCCGTCAGGGCGAAGCACGGCACTTCTTCGCCGCGTGCGAGCCGCGGCAGGTAATGGTTCTTCTGCGCCTCGGTACCGTAATGCAGCAGCAACTCCGCCGGCCCAAGTGAATTCGGCACCATGATCGTCACACCCACCGTCACACTGCGTGAGGCAACCTTCATCACCACCGCGGAATGCGCCTGGGCGGAAAATTCGAGTCCGCCATACTGCTTCGGAATGATCATGCCGAAGAAGCCATTCTTCTTGATGAACTTCCAGATCTCGGGCGGGAGATCCTGGCGCTCGTGGGTAATCTCCCAGTCATCGATCTTGCGGCACAGTTCTTCGACCGGGCCATCGAGAAAGGCCTGTTCCTCGTCCGTGAGCGAGGGCGTGGGCAGATTGAAGAGTCCCGACCAGCGGGGGCTGCCGCTGAAGAGCTCGGCTTCCCACCACACGGTACCGGCCTCAAGCGCTTCACGCTCGGTATCTGACATCGGGGGCATGATGCGCCGGAAAACCTGAAGCAGGCTCGCGCTGATCAACAACCGGCGCAGCGGGGTAAAGTTAAGCAGCAGCGCAAAGACGCTGAATACGCCGAGGACGGTGAAGAGCGGTGTGGTGGCGGGTTCGCAAACCCTGCCCCAGATGGAGATGGCCGAGGCGACGACCGCGGTCCATATGAGCAACGAGGCGCGAAAATAGGCGAGCATCCAGGCGACGCCCAATCCGGCCAGAATCCATGTCAGTGTATTCATCGTCCTTTTCCCGGTTTTTGTTATCCGCCGTCTTTGCGATAGTCCCTAAGTGTAGCCCTTAACCGGGCCAGCGGCGGGGCCACCACCTCCGAAACCGCTACAAAACCAGAATCTTACGGATGTCCCGCAATTCCTGGCGCAGGATGTGGTACTCCGGCAACACCCGCTCAAC
>JBGPBL010000077.1:0-11371 GCA_041481225.1 Sulfurifustaceae bacterium
AGAAACGCCAATCCCCTTCAACGTGGCGCTAAAGCGCGTATGGGCGTCACCGCCGCAGCCGAAGAAAACTAAAAAGAAGAAAGTGAAAAATAAACGACGAGGCTAAGAATTTTCGTTTGGTTTTGTTGGCGGATTTGTAGATGGTGATCTTTCACGCCCCCAAATAAATACCGAGACTAAACCAATAACGCCTGTCGAACCGATAAAAGTTCCAGCGATCAAAGCGCCGTGTACTGCGGCATATGTGCCTGCTGCAACAGTAAATACGCCAATTATCAAGGCGCAGAATTGACCGAGACGTTGTAATCGGAATCCTTCACGAATGGTATGCAGATCTGTTTCCTGAGCAATTTCTCGTGCTTTTATATCGGAGTCTAAAGAGCGTTTTTCTTGATTGCGCCGATGCTCCCCTTCTGCTTCGGCCATTTTTATAATGCGATCTGCAAAACCAGGCTGTATATCGTTATATTTTGCAAGAACGTCAGGATGTGGAAGCGGACCCGCAAAAGTAGATTGCTGAATTTGTCCTTGAAACTGAATTTGTGGCTGGTTGTGAAACGCCGATAAAGAAGAAGGCATGTTTGCGGCAGCGACTGATGCTGATAATTTAGATGGCTTGGGCGGGTTCTCGGACATTAATTTCTTCTAGTAATGGCTTTTGTATATCCATACCGATCTTCATCCAGTCGTTACGAAGCGCCTCTATACCAGATGGGGCTGGAGTATAAAGGGGGTTTATATCAACTCTATAACGCACTGCTTGCATCGGTGGTATTAAAATTAATACCGTCGCAGCGCCGCGTAAGATATTTATATGCTTTCTAGATAAGGACATAAAATAATTATAGACATCAGTCCACAATTAGACCAAGCATTTTTTGAAATTATCAAAACTGCCTGCTTTTACGGCGCTTTTTACGCTTTAACGTCAGACCGCCGATAAGTCAGTCTCTTACCTGAAATACCCTGTAAAGCCTTGTCTGTACGCTCTGAGTCACTAGATACCCAAGGCAATACAGTTGTTATATCTGAAGTCAAACTCTTCAATATAACACTTCAGGTGTTGCGAGCCGACATGCTGGTAAATACCGGTTAAGCCGCGCTTCAAGATGCTGAAATAGCCCTCAATCGTGTTGGTGTGGATTTCGCCCCTCACGTAGACCTTGGAGCTGTGGTTAATCGTCTTATGGCTTTTGAAGTCAGAAGGCTTTAGCTTGCGGTAGACGCTGGCTTCATCGGTCATGACCTTGGTGTCATACTCGATCTGCTGAAGCATGATGGGGCGAAGTGTGGCTGAGGACACATCGGGTACATGGAACGAACGCACCTGACCGCCACGCTCGACCAGCGCGAAGATTTTTTCTTTATCGGAAGGACCAGCCCAAGCTGTACGGGGTTCGGGTTTTTTGCCCCAGTAGGTTTCATCGGCCTCCACGATCTTTCCGCCACCGCCCATCTTGGTGAACACAGGGTCTTTCATGGCCTCACGGATACGGTGGGTCATGAACCAGGCGGTCTTGTAGGTGACACCTATGCGTTCTGTGTAGCTGATGGCTGTAATGCCCTTCTTTTAAGAACAAAGCAGGTAAACGGCTTGTAGCCAGATATGCAGGGGTATCTTGGATACGCTCAAACAGCGTCCCCACCGTCACCGTAAACAGCTCACGGCACGCAGATACAAAACATGCGTGCTTCAGCGATTTTGTATACCGGCCGACCACCGTTATGGGGTACGCCAAAGATTTTTTGTGGGGCAAGACCAAGCGCTATCTGGGACATAACCCGCTCGGTGGAATGATGATTCTCGTCTTGCTCGCCAGCCTGCTCGCCACCGGCATCACCGGATACCTGCTTCAGGAAACGGAGGAAGGATCGATGGCGCGGACGGTGCCGGCCTCAACGACCAACACGGTGAACTTCGTCAACAACGCCTTTGCCGATGAGGACGATAACGGACACGAAGACGGCGATGAGACACTCAAGGAAATCCACGAGTTCTTCGCCAACTTCACGCTGCTTCTCGTGGTCGTGCATGTCGCGGGCGTCATCGCTGGAGGTTTCATGCATCGGGAAAACCTTGTGCGGGCGATGATTACCGGACGCAAACGTAATTAACACGCGCGGGAGCCTCTCTCCCCATCACGCGGCGGCCGCACTCACCTGCCACACCCCCCATCTCCAGCGGCATCACCGTCACGGCATCGCCCTGGTGAAAGCCGGCGCACTCTGCCTCTACCCGGATAAAACCATTGGTCTCGCGCAGCGCCCCCAACATGTGAGAGCCCTGACCGCGTAGCGCCTGCGCCAGCAATTTTCCATTCTCGATATAAAGCCGGGCCCGCAGGAATTCCGTCCGCCCCGCGTGGCGCCGAAAGTCGCTGGCCGCGATCGCCGGCAACTGCCACGACCGCGGGACGCCATGGTGCCAGGCGATCATCGCCGGCTCGACAAATAACTTGAACGTCACCAGACTCGACACCGGATTGCCGGGTAAGGCGAAGAAATGGGCGCGCCGGCCCACGCGCCCGAAGGCGATGGGCTTGCCGGGCTTGATCTTCACCTTCCAGAAATTGATCTCGCCGATTTCGGCGAACACCTTCTTGACGAGATCGTGATCGCCCACGGACGCGCCGCCGCTGGTCACGACAAAATCGTAGTCACCGGCGGATTCAAGCAGCGCGCGCAGGGCCGTCGGGTCGTCGCGCACGGTGCCACCATCCACCACCTCCACACCCAACTGGCGCAGTTGCAACAACGTAGTCAGCCGATTCGATTCGTAAATCTGGCCAGGCTTGAGCGGTGTTCCGGGCGCCACCAACTCATCCCCGGTGGCCACCACCAGCGCACGCGCTTTCTTATAGACCGGGATTTCCCACACTCCCGCCGCCGACACCAAGGCGAGATCATAGGCATTAAGCCGTCGTCCCGGCACGTAGAGCACCTCGCCCGCACGAAAATCCTCGCCGCAGCGGCGGATGTTACTGCCCGGCTGCACGGTTTTGGGGAACACCACCGACGTATCTTGGCGCTTGATGTCTTCCTGAATCACGACGCTGTCCGCTCCCGCGGGAATGGGCGCGCCGGTGAAAATACGCATGGTGGTTCCGGGGGAAAGTTTTCCCGGCGCATCGCCACAGCGCGACTCACCGGCAAGCGGCAGCACAAAATCGGTGGCGACCAGATCGGCCGCATGCACGGCATAGCCGTCCATTGCGGAATTATCGAATGCGGGATTGTCGACAACGGCGCGCGTCTCACGCGCCGTATAACGTCCCAGCGCATCCGCGAGCGACACGGTCTCTGATTCTGCGCCCGGAGTCACACCGGCAAGAACGGCGGCCTGGGCCTCTTCCAAGGTCAGCATGGCCAGACGTTAGCGTATTTTGACTTGAAGGACTAGACGGCTGACAGGCGGGTGATGGGGTCACCTAGGGCTACGGTTCATCGGAGACCATGTTAACCAATGCACATGCCTCCTCCCGGCTCTGCACGCCGATCGCCACCAGATCGCCATCGACCACCACAGCTGGGATGATTTTGAGCTTAAGACGTTCTGCAAGCTCGCGTCCCTGTGGATCTTCCAGGTCCACGACCGCGAAATCCAGATTGAGATCGGATGCCACCTCGCGCCAAACCTTTTCGGCCTGATCGCAGGGAGCGCATGTTTCGGAAACCAGCAACTGGACCTTCATCTCATTTACCTCCAGGAACCGGGCAGCCTGCTCGGTGGCCGAAAAAC
Organism: Sulfurifustaceae bacterium; assembly: GCA_041481225.1. Lineage (GTDB taxonomy): Bacteria > Pseudomonadota > Gammaproteobacteria > Acidiferrobacterales > Sulfurifustaceae > Sulfuricaulis. The sequence goes on from JBGPBL010000077.1 coordinate 3,740, forward strand.
GCACCACACCACGACATCGCTTGATCCTAAGGATGTCTACTGTTAAGTAGTGCGCAGAAGTTAGCTTTGATCTTGGTCAACCCTGCGTCAGCGGTTATCATACGCAACCATGAACCGATCACTGGATCCCGCCCGCGAACTGCGCCGTGCTTACCTTTTTGCGGATATGCCCGATCCGCATCTGCAAAAGCTGATCAGCCAAATGCAGGATCTCCATTTGAGTCCCGGTGATTCGCTGTTTCGGCACGGGCAGCCCGCGGAGCGTTTCTTCTTCCTGCGCGAAGGCCTGGTAAAGCTGTCCCGCCTGTCTCCCGAGGGAGATGAAAAAATCATCGAGATCATGCGTCCGGGCGAGACCTTCGCCGAAGCCGTCATGTTCATGGGAACCCAAGGACGTTATCCGGTTAACGCCGAAGCCGTGAGCGATGCCAAACTGTATGCCTTTGAACAAAAGATTTTCCTGAACATGCTGCACGAGTCGAGTGACGCCTGTTTCGGGTTACTCGCTTCCATGAGCCGGCGGCTACATATGCTGGTCAACCAGATCGAAAGCCTGACGTTGCAGAATGCCACCTACCGTCTGGTCGCGTATCTGCTCGAACAGATTCCGCGCGACGTAAAAACCTCGCCCGAGGTGCAGCTCACGACCCCCAAAGGCGTCATTGCCTCTCGCCTGGCGATCCAGCCCGAAACGCTCTCACGCATTCTTGCCAAACTTCGCCAGGGCGGCCTGATCGAGGTCCAGGGCAATCACATCACCGTGCGTGACGTGCAGGCATTGCGCAACCTTGTGCACCTGCCGCCGACGGATTAATGTCCTGAGTAGGCATGAGCAAAAAGTCCAAAGGCCCGTTTGTCCCTCTGAATGTCGCGGTGCTGACCGTGTCGGATACTCGCACGCGTCAGAACGATACCTCTGGCAATCTCATCCAGGAACTGCTCGGGGCCACCGGACATAAGGTCGTGGCGCATCAGATCCTCAAGGACGACATCGAGTCTGTGCGGGCACAGGTGCGCGTCTGGATCACCGACAAAAATATAAATGTGGTTATTACCACCGGTGGCACCGGCCTCACGAAGCGTGATATCACCCCCGAAGCGTTGACGCCACTCATCACCAAGCCGATCCCCGGTTTTGGTGAGCTGTTCCGCTGGCTGTCGTACGAAGAAATCGGCACGTCGACCATCGAATCGCGTGCCTTTGCCGGCGTATGCGAGGATACACTGCTCTTCTGCCTGCCCGGCTCGACCGGTGCTTGCCACACCGGGATGGAAAAAATCATCCTGCTGCAACTGAATGCCACCACACCGCCGTGCAACCTCGCGGAAATGTTGCCGCGCATCCACCACGATCCATCACCGCAATGAAAACCCGTCTTACCCACCTCAACGAATCCGGCGAGGCCCATATGGTGGACGTGGGCGAAAAGAACGTAACCACGCGCGAGGCTGTGGCGGAAGGGACCATTCGCATGCAACCGGAAACACTCAAACTCATCCTGTCGGGCGGCCACAAGAAAGGCGACGTGCTCGCCGTGGCGCGCGTCGCCGGCATCCAGGCCGCCAAGAAAACCGCGGACCTTATCCCGCTGTGCCACGCGATCCCCATCACGGCTATCGAAATCGAGCTGACGCCGGACGAGGCGAAATCCACCGTACGCTGTCGTGTCACGGTGCGCACGCTGGCACAAACGGGTGTCGAAATAGAGGCGCTCACGGCGGTCGAGATCGCTCTGCTCACCGTCTACGACATGTGCAAAGCCGTGGACCGCGGCATGACCCTTACCGATATCGGTCTTGTGTCCAAGACCGGTGGAAAATCCGGCGACTGGCGGCGCTAGGTTTCATTCGCCGCGGTTGCCTGGCTAAACCAAAACCCCACCCCCTCAGGGTATTCCGGGCGAACACACCGGAGGCCCGGCCATGCAATCCTTTTCACAAGAACATACAATACCCAGCCTGACTGACAGATTAACCGATTTCCAAAGAGTCCTGCATGCCCAAACCCGAATCCCCACAGTCACCACTGAGACTGAGCGACGGTTTTACCTATTCTGACCTCATCACGCCGGCAGGACTGCAAAAACTGGACAGGCGTTTCCTCGAACGCCTGCGTGCGCGCGACGAAAAACTGCACAACGCTCTCCTCACCTATCGCCAGGGAAACGAGACGCTGACACCGCTGGCCGTCAGTGAACTGCTGCTGGCCTGTGGGCCGATCCTCGATGAATTCGTTGCCGGGCTTTTCGGCATTAAAACCGCACTGGAACAGACGCGTCTCCAGACGCTGTCACATGACCCGATCTTTCACTTCAAAAAATTATTCGTACAACGCCGCGCCCGCCGGCGGCTGCTGAAAAAAGAAGAACTGGAAAGCTTTGCCGAACTCGATGTCTGGCTGACACAAATGACCAAGCAGGCGGGTCTGAATTCGGCCGACCGCGAGCGTGCGATTGCCCTATACGGCGAACAGTTGCTGAAGGACGAGAAGGCCCATGTCGAACCGATCGAAAAACTCACGCGCTGGTGTATCCGCGCCCTCACGACACCGGAAGGCAAACAGGCAGTAACGGGCTGGGTCAGTTTCCGGCTGCCCGAAGGCATTGATCACCAAAAGCTCGTGCCCATTGTCCCGGTCAACGACGACATCGGGCGTGTCGCCGGGCCAACCGGACACCTGCGCCACCGCGAGGGCTTCAAGCTCACCGACCAGCGCATGAACGCGCGCGAAGTGCAGAACGAGATCAATTACTGTATTTATTGCCATGACCACGATGGCGATTTCTGCTCCAAGGGTTTCCCGGAGAAGAAAGGCGAACCGGACAAGGGGCTCAAGATCAATCCGCTCGGCGTCACCCTCACCGGCTGTCCATTGGATGAAAAAATCTCCGAGATGCACAGCCTGAAAAAATCGGGCCACACCATCGGTGCGCTCGCCATGATCACGATCGACAACCCGATGTGCGCCGCCACCGGCCATCGTATCTGCAACGACTGCATGAAGGCCTGCATCTACCAGAAACAGGACCCAGTCAATATTCCCCAAGCCGAGACGCGTATCCTGACCGACGTGCTCGACCTACCGTGGGGCGTGGAAATTTACGACCTCCTCATCCGCTGGAATCCGCTGCGGCAAAAACAATGGTTGCCGAAACCGTATAACGGCCTCAAGGTGCTCGTGTTCGGCATGGGGCCAGCGGGCTTCACGCTGGCGCACCACATGCTGATGGAGGGATTTGCCGTGGTCGGGGCCGATGGCCTGAAGATCGAACCGCTCCCGGAGACACTACTGCGTGAGCCGGTCTACCGCTACCGCGATCTGGAAGAAGCGCTCGACACCCGCACCATGACCGGCTTCGGCGGCGTGGCCGAGTACGGCATTACCAACCGCTGGGACAAGAATTTCCTGAAGCTCATTTATCTCTCACTCGCGCGGCGGGAACGGTTTCAGGTCTTCGGCGGCGTGCGCTTCGGCGGCACACTCACGGTGGAGGACGCGTGGGAACTGGGTTTTGATCACATCGCCATCTGCATCGGCGCGGGCCTGCCACAAGCCCTTCCTATCCCAGGCAGTCTCGCGCCCGGGATGCGCCAGGCGAATGATTTTCTCATGGCGCTGCAACTCACCGGCGCCGCCCGCCGCGCGAGCCTCGCCAATCTGCAAGTGCGTCTGCCGGCCGTGGTCATCGGCGGCGGGTTGACCGGCGTCGACACCGCGACGGAGATTCAGGCGTACTATATTGTGCAGGTCGAAAAAATGCTCGAACGTTACGAGGCACTGGCGAAATCAAAAGGTGAGGCAGCGGTACGCGCCGGGCTGGATGCGGCCTCCTGCCGGATTTTCGATGAATTCCTCGCCCATGGGCGGGCCGTGCGCGCGGAACGTGTGCGCGCGAAATTAGTCAACACCTTGCCCGATTTTACAAAGCTCATCCAGGGGTGGGGTGGCGTCACTATTGCTTACCGCAAGGGCATGAACGAATCGCCGGCGTACACGCGTAATCACGAGGAAATCACCAAGGCATTCGAAGAAGGTATTTACTACGCCGAGGGTCTCGATCCGAAAGTAGCGCGCCTGGACAAAGACGGCCAAGTGGAAGCGCTGGTGGCCAAACGCCTGCGGCCCAATGCCGAGGGCAAGTGGGTCGAAACCGGTGAGGACGTCACCATCCCGGCGCGCGCGATTCTGGTCGCCACCGGCGCGCGCCCGAACGTGGCCTACGAATTCGAGCACAAGGGCCACTTCCACAAGGAACGCGGCCATTACCAGACCTATCACGATGTCAGCGGTGCGCTTGAACCAACCCCGGTTTCACAGCACTGCAAAACAAACGATTTCGGCCCGTTCACTTCCTATGGCACTGACGGTCACCGCGTGAGTTTTCTCGGCGATACGCACCCGGTATTTCACGGCAGTGTGGTCAAAGCGGTTGCCTCCGGGCTGCGCACCTACCCTAAAATCGTTGCGGCACTTGGATCCAAAGTAAATCAAAAAGGTGACGCCAAAGAATACCGGGACTTCCGCACGCGTCTGGATGCACTGCTCGCCGCCCGGGTGGAATCGGTCAAGCGCCTCACCCCTTCGGTCGTGGAGCTGAAAGTCCGTGCACCGATGGCGGCAAAACAATTCAAGGCAGGACAGTTTTTCCGGCTGCAGAACTTCGAAACGTGCTCCGCGCTTGTGGAGGGCACCTGTCTGCAGACCGAGGCGCTCGCCATGACCGGGGCACGCGTGGATACGGCCACCGGTATTGTCACGCTCATGGTGGTCGAGCACGGTGCCAGCTCGCGTCTGGTATCTCTGCTGAAACCCGGTGAACCCGTGACACTCATGGGTCCCACCGGCGTACGCACCACGGTTCCCGAAGGCGGCGAAACTATCCTCTTTATCGGCGGCCGTCACGGGGCAGCGCATATTCAGTCCACCGGTGTCGTTTTGCGTGAAGCGGGAAACCGCGTACTGTTCGTAGGCTGCTTCGAGTCTGCCCAAGACCTCTTCTGCCAGGACGAGATTGAGGCCGCGGCCGATTCCATTCTGTGGGTTACGCGACAGGGGGCGCCCATCAAACCGCGCCGGTCTCAGGACCGCGCCGTCACCGCGCCCGTCATCGAGGCCATGGTGCAATATGCCTCAGGCAAGCTCGGAGAACCGGCCATCGGGCTGGACGACATCACACGGCTTCAGGTCGCCGGCGGCAATCGCCTCGTGCGGCTCATCCGCGACGCACGCAAAAAAGAACTCGCACCCTATCTGACAAAAAAACCAGCCACCACCGCCTCCATCTCCACACCGATGCAGTGCTGCCTGAAGGGCGTGTGTTCACAGTGTTTACAGTGGCAGATCGACCCGGCCACAGGCAAGCGCACCAAGGCCGTATTCAGCTGTTCCTGGCAGGATCAGCCGCTCGATATCGTGGATCTCGACAACCTCGATGAGCGCCTGTCGCAGAACCGGGTGCAGGAACACCTTACCAACCAGTGGCTGGATTACCTGCTGGCGCGGCATAATATCCCCCGGGTTTGAGCAGGTTTACCACGGGAACTTGTCAACCGGCGCGCGGCTCTAATGTTTATCAACTTTTCCACTGCATCTACATCGGGAGGTCACATGCGTTATTTCATTTCTGTTGGCATTATTACCATCCTGTTGGTGTCCGCCTGCGCCAGCGGCGTCGGTGGGGGCGCCTACTCGCGCGAGCAGACCCGCATTGTCCAGGAAGTGCAAATGGGCGTGGTAGAAGCGATACGTGAGGTACAGATCGAAGGCACCAAATCCGGTATCGGCGGCGTGGCCGGTGCCGCCGTCGGCGGCGTGGCCGGTAGTGAAATTGGCCGCGGCAAGGGCGCCGTGGTCGGCTCCATTCTTGGTGCCGTGGCTGGCGGCGTCACCGGCGCGGCGGCGGAAGAAGGCGTCACTCGCCAGAAGGGTCTCGAGATCACCGTCAAGCTCGACGAAGGCCGGACGATCGCTATCGTTCAGGCGGCGGATGAACAATTTAAAGTGGGTGATCGAGTGCGCGTACTGTCCGGTGGCGGCAGCACACGCGTGTCGCATTGACGGCACGTTTATTTTTTATTTCCGAAACAGCCAGAGAATCAGCGACAGCACAAGACTGAGCAAGATCATGCTCGTAATGGGAAAGTAAAACCGAAAATCATCCCTTTCGATAACGATATCGCCCGGCAGCCGACCGAAACCGATCTTCGTCAACCACGGCCAGGCTACGCCGGCGATGACCAGAATAATTCCGAGTGTTGTCAGGAAACGTGCCATGACGAGGCCATGCCGTCAGCGGCTACCCATACCGGCCGCCGGGTTTGATGTTGTATCCGCCGGTATTTGCAGGAACCTCAGTATCTCTTCCTTGCGGTACATGGCGTCTTTGTAGCCAAGCTCCATCAGTTCACGGGTGTAGGGCTTCTCGAACAACAGATAGCTCACCAGGTTTGAGCCGCCGCGTTTGAAACCACCCAATCCACGCAGCAGAAAACGGATTGTCCGCGGCAGGTGGTGCGCGTGTCGGGCGGCGATTTTTTCCAGTTCCTGGCTGGGGGCAATGACCAGGGTCTCCACCCGGCGCAAGGTGACCCCCCCTTCGTGCAACTGCGCTGAGGAAATCAGACTGATAGTCTTGTTGATGCGTTGCAAGCGTTCGAGATCGGCCTCGAGACTGTCGAGAAAAATACTGTTCAGCACGTGGCCCGCGATTTGGGCGATTGAGGGCGGCTCCTCGGCCACGGTGCGCGTCTCGGTGTTGCCTTCCTGACGCACACCGATGACCAACACCCGGTCCGCCCCGAGGTGCAGCGCCGGACTCAAGGGTGCAATCTGGCGCATGGAACCGTCGCCGAAATACTCGCGGTTGATTTTGATGGCGGAAAAAACAAACGGAATGGCCGACGATGCCATGAGGTGATCGATACCGATCTGACAGGAGGAACCAATGCGCCGGGACCGCTTCCACGGGGTAATCGTGCTCACCCCCTGATAAAAAGTGACGGACTGTCCGGAGCTGTAACCGGAGGCCGTCACCGAAAGCGCATAGAGCGCGCCGGCATCGATGGATTTCTGGATATGTTCACATGGCATGGTCTTGTTCAACAACCGGCGTAGCGGCACGCGATCCAGCAGGGCCGTGGGATTGCGCCGGCCGAGCCCGCCCATAAACAGCGCCGCGAGCCAGCGCATCCCGCTTGCCATGACGCCCGCTGTATCGGAACGGAAAACATGGTGCACATGAAAGTTGCGCCACACCCAGCACAGACGCCGCACCCCCTCCTGGAACTGGGTGGCGTAAATCGCAAGCGTCGCGGCGTTGATGGCGCCGGCGGATGAACCGCAGAGAATGGGGAACGGGTTCGGGCAATCGGACGGCAGCATCTCGGCAATCGCTTTGATCACGCCAACCTGATAGGCCGCGCGCGCGCCACCACCAGCCAGGAACAGGGCGATTTTTGGTTTTTCGTCTGTGTCCGTCATAGTACCACTGGCGTTAGGGAAGCTCTGAACAAGTGACCAAATTATGGTAACCGCCATTCAATATAGCGCCGTCTCGGTGAATCGACACCCCGGCGGTGGCGTTTCTCGCGTTTGCTTGTCTTCGTTTCATTCTTTTCACCGTTCTGGCTGTG
>JBGPBL010000078.1:0-11367 GCA_041481225.1 Sulfurifustaceae bacterium
CGTTGATGATGGGCTTGTCCATTTGAGAAATACCTCGGTAAAAACAGCGGATTTACAGATTTGGCTTTCCCAAGCGTACACCCGAGGTGAGCACTTGGGAAAGCCGGAATGGTCCCCTACAAAAAACCCGGGCGCCTTTCGGCGCCCGGGGTGTTACAACTTACTTTCCAACAGACGACTTAGTGGGCAGCCGCCTTGAACAGCTTGGACTTGTCCACGAGGTCGACATGCTTGCGCTTGAAGCAGGTCCACTTATGTGACTTCTTGTCATAAACGGAGTTCACGAAGCATTTCCAGTTCTTCTCATCGACAAAGTTCTTGTCCATGCGATAGTAGAAGCCCGGGTAACGGGACTCCTCGCGGAACTGAATGTGCTTCATGTGCGCCTCGGCCGTCAGCACGCGGTGGTAGTTTTCCCAGGCGCGCAGCAGCTCATGCAGGTCTTTGGCACGCATTTTCAGGGCGTCTTCCTTCAGCATCTCGAGCTTCTCTTCCGCCACCTTCAGCATCTTGTCGTTGGTGGTGTAGTAGGTCGCGACACCGGCCACGTACTCGTCCATGATCTTCTGCAGACGGAACTGCAGCATCTTGGGCGTGATGTAGTGCGGGTTGATGTCGATGGCGGTGGTGTAGTCCTTGTGTTCCAGGAACGTCTTCACCGGCTGGTAGATCTCGGCGACTAACTGGTCGACCGGGGTATCCAGCTCCGGTTTGAGACTCTGGTTGTCGAGGCAGTATTGAACCATCGACTTGGCGCAGAGACGGCCTTCGGCATGCGAGCCGGAGGAGAACTTGTGGCCCGAGGCGCCCACGCCGTCACCGGCGGTGAACAGACCTTTGACCGTGGTCATGGAGCGGTAGCCCCAGCTCCAGCCCTTCGGCAGGTGTGCCGGAACCTTGGCCTTGTCTTCGTGTTCCTCGTCGGTCGGCGCACCCAGGTCGGTCGGACCCGACACCCAGATACCGCAGCAGCCGGAGTGTGAGCCCAGCAGGTACGGCTCGGTCGGCATCAGTTCGGAGTTTTTCTTCTCCGGCTCGATGTTCTCACCGACCCAGATACCGCACTGGCCGATGCACATGTCGAGGAAGTCTTCCCAGGCTTCGGCTTCCAGATGCTTCACTTCCTTCGGCGTCAGAACTTCCTTCAGCTTGGCAAGGGCGGTGACGGTGTCCATGTAGATCGGACCGCGGCCTTCCTTCATCTCATGCAGCATCAGATGGTTTCGGAGGCAGGACGCCGGGACCGCCGCCTGACCGTACGGCGGGTAGTCATTCAGCATTTCCTTGTTCCTGGCCATGTACACTTCGCCGTTCGCGTTCACGGCTTGGGCCTTGAACAGCAGGAACCAGGCGCCCACTGGGCCGTAACCATCCTTGAAGCGGGCGGGCACGAAGCGGTTTTCCATCATGGTCATCTCGGCACCGGCCTCGGCGGCCATGGCGTAGGTCGAACCGGCGTTCCACACCGGGTACCAGGCGCGTCCCTGACCTTCACCGACGGAGCGGGGACGGAACAGGTTGACGCAGCCGCCGGCGGCGAGCAGGACGGCCTTGGCCTTGTACACTACGACCTTGTGCTCGCGGGTCGAGAAGCCGATCGCGCCGGCGATGCGGGACGGGTCGTTCTTGTCGTTCACGAGTTTCACGATGAAGATACGTTCCTGGATGTTTTCCGTGCCCAGGGCCTTCTTCGCGGCTTCGGCGACGATCCACTTGTAGGACTCGCCGTTGATCATGATTTGCCATTTGCCGGAACGCACCGGTTTGCCGCCGTCCTTCAGCGTGGGCAGGCCCTCGCGGATGGACTCGGCGCCGTCATGGCGTACGCCCGAGGCGTCGGTCTTCCAGATCGGCAGACCCCACTCTTCGAACAGGTGCACGGAGTCGTCCACCACGCGGCCCAGGTCATAGGCCAAGTCGTCACGGGTGATACCCATGAGGTCATTGGAGACCATGCGTGCGTAGTCGGCCGGATCCTGCTCGGAGCCGATGTAGGTGTTGATGGCCGACAGACCCTGGGCCACGGCGCCGGAGCGGTCCATGGCGGCCTTGTCGACCAGTTTGATCTTGAGGTTGATGCCCTTCTCAGCCTTGGCCGCCTCGGCCCAGCGCACGACTTCGTACGCCGCGCCGCAGCAGGCCATACCGCCGCCGATCAAGAGGATGTCTACCTCTTCCTGAACAACTTCGGGATTACCGAATGTACCTTGTGCCATTGTGATTCACCTTAAAAATCAGTCGTTGATAATGTTCCTGGCCGAGCCTTACTTTACCCGGATCAGTTCTTCTTTCTTGCCGGCGCGGTAGCCGCCCATCACGGCATTCGTGAAGACGCCCGGCTTGGCAATGTCGGCGAGCTTGGCGATCGGCTTGCCGTCATAGGGCTTGATGGAGCCTTCCGGCGTGGTGCGGGTCGGGAACTTGAAGCGCTTGAGCGTGCCGTTGCGGAACTTGATGGTCCACATGATCGAGTCGGCGCCACGCAGCGGCTGCACCGAGCCACCGAGCGGCACGATGTCGGCGTAGTGACGGCATTCGATGGCCTGCTGCGGGCAGATCTTGACGCAGGAATAGCATTCCCAGCACTGTTCCGGCTCCTGGTTGTACGCCTTCATGGCGTGGCCCGTGGCGGAACCATCTTTGTCCAGCATCATCAGGTCGTGCGGGCAGATGTACATGCAAGCGGTCTTGTCCTGACCCTTGCACCCGTCGCACTTATCGGTACGTACGAATGTTGGCATGGTAACTCTCCATCGTAAGACTAAGGTTGAAATTGAAAAAACGTTTATTTAATACAGCAACAAAAACCATGCTTACCGGGCGGAATGGCCGCTAAGCTTGACTTCGACTTTCTCGGTCAGGCTGCCGTAGTACGCGCGCAGCACCGTGAGCACCTCGGGACGCGAGAACTCGGCCGGGACATCGCCGGCTTCCGACAACATCTTGCGTAGCTTGGTGCCCGAGAGCAGCAGACGATCTTTTTCGTCGTGCGGGCAGGTGCGGGCCGAAGCCATGCCGCCGCACTTGTAGCACCAGAAGGTCCAGTCGATCTTGAGCGGCTTGGTTTCGAGCGCGTCCTTCGGGATCTGGTCGAAAATGTGATGCGCATCGAACGGGCCGTAGTAGCTGCCGACGCCGGCGTGGTCGCGGCCGACGATCAGGTGCGAGCAGCCGTAGTTCTGGCGGAACAGGGCGTGCAACAGCGCCTCGCGCGGACCGGCGTAACGCATGTCGAGCGGGTAACCGGCCTGAATCACGGTGTTCTTGACGAAGTAATTGTCGATCAGGGTGCCGATGGCCTTGGAGCGGACGTCCGCCGGGATGTCGCCGGCCTTGAGCTTGCCGAGCAGCGAGTGGATCAACACGCCGTCGCAGATTTCGATGGCAACCTTGGCCAGGTATTCGTGGGAACGGTGCATCGGGTTACGGGTCTGGAAGGCCGCGACCGTGGTCCAGTCGTTCTTCTTGAAGAGTGCGCGGGTTTCGGCCGGCGTCATGAATTGATCGCCGTATTCCTGCTTGAAGGTGCCGGTGGAAAGAACCTTAATGGGACCGGCGATATTGATATCGCCCTGTTCCATCACCATCTTGACGCCCGGGTGCTCGATGTCAGTGGTCTTGTAGACCATCATGCACTCATGGGCCTTGTCGATGGCATACTTCTCGGTAACCTTCATGGTGGCCAGGATCTCACCGGACTCGCTGTCCACGAGTGCCACGTCGGAGCCGGTCTTGGTGCCTTCGGCAGTAGCTTTATCGGTGGAAAGGGTAATCGGGATCGGCCAGAACAGGCCGTTGGCCATTTTCATACCATCACACACGCCCTGCCAGTCGGCTTTGGTCATGAAACCATCGAGCGGGGTGAAGCCGCCAATGCCCATCATGATGACATCGCCGGTTTCGCGGGAGGTGATACGGACTTTGGGCAGAGATGCGGCGCGCTTCTTCTCTTCGGTCAGCGCCGTGCCTTGCAGAAGCAGTGGCTTCAGTTCGCCGCCGCCGTGTGGATTGACAAGTTTAGACATAGCGACTCTCTTCCCCTTTATGCCGGATTCGTATGGATTGTATGATGTGACTACGCCAGAGGCGCGGAACTCTATAGCGTTGCTATCGGTAAAACTAATTAGTATTACTGTGGCAACACATAAGTTTCATTTATTTATATGGGGTATGCCAGAATCGTTCGAAGATCTGGTCTTCTTGAACTTTTACCCATAAATTCCGAGTATATTCATAAGATTCTGGTGTCCAGCTATCCCTAGATACGGTGAATGCGACAACTAAGGATTGAATACATGAGCATTACAGTCAAGTTCTTTGCCAGCATCCGCATGAAGCTTGGGAAGAGCCATGACACTATTGATTGCAAGGGGATTGCGACGGTGACCGACGTTTGGGAGCGAAGCGCCAGGATCTCGCCCCCAGCCCATCTTTTGGCAGCCGTGAATCAGGAATATGCCAGTCTCGGTCAGGCGGTGCGTGATGGGGACGAGGTGGCTTTTTTTCCGCCCGTGACCGGAGGACAGGAATGAAAATCCAGTTATTAGCGACGGCGTTCGATCCGTGGCAGGAGGTCGTTCGTTATCAGTCCGGACAGCCGCACCTCGAAGGCAAATTTGGGGCGACCACGGTTTTTGTCGGCACGCTGCGGGATTTTAACCAAGGTGAGGCAGTGCGGGCCATGACGCTTGAGCATTATGCGCCCATGACCGAGAAACATCTTGAGCGCATCGTTTACGAAGCATCATCGCGCTGGCCGATTGCGGATGTGCTGGTGGTTCATCGTTATGGCGAGCTGTCTCCGAATGATCCGATCGTGCTGGTCGCGGTCTGGTCGGCGCACCGCGATGACGCTTTTCAGGCCTGCCGCTATGTGATCGACGAACTGAAAACCCGGGCGCCGTTCTGGAAACAGGAAACGGTCGGAGCGGGGAAACGCTGGGTAACGCCGGAAGGGTGAGGGTCAGCGCGCCTGGGCCTTGGTCGGGACGGGCTTACTGATTCCGCCTTTTCCGCCTTTTTTGAGTTCGCGGTACCGTGCCAGGTCAGCGGCGTATTGATTGCGGATGTCTTCCTGTTCCTTTCTTCGGGTCGCGACCACTGCCTCATGTTTGCCGATCTGCAGCTTGGTCTGTTCGATATTTTTCGTCGTCTGTTCCGCGGCCGTTTTGTCACCTTTGGCCTCGTCCGTGGCTTGGGTCTCCATGCGCACCAAGGCGCCGCGCAGTGATTTCAGGGTTTCTTCGCTGGCATGGACGCTGGATTCGATCTGGGCGATCTTGCGGTCACGCACATAATTGATGTCATCTTCCACGCCGTACGTGGACAGCAGCAGTGCGTCGTGCTTGGCCTGGTCCTCGGCGTTTTTTTGTTCTTTTTCCAGCTCTTCCTTTTTCAGTTCGTGTTCTTTCAATTCTGCTTCGGTCAGCGGCGCTGCGATCACCTTCTTTGTAAAACCCTTCTCGCTGAGAACGGTAACCTTGGATTGAGCGCATTCCTCCGCCGCCGTGTCGCCGTAATGCCACTTGCCTGCGGCGTCCTTGCATTTTTTGATTTTTGGACCCTTGTCGTTGTCAGTGTCGGAAGTTGCCAGAACAGGTCCGGAGATTCCCACTGCCAGTACCAGAAAAAGAATATATTTATGCCGCATGATTCACCTCGTCATTTCAAGATAGGTTGCCCCCTCTGTTTCGTCAACCGTTTCCGCTGTGCGGCAAGAGGCGGGCGAAAGACGGTAGAAACAGCGTGTTATGCCATAATCCCGGTTTCCCTTATGATGGTTCTCCAGACTGCCTACAGGCCGGTGCACCCATGAACTGGACCGATCAGTTTCTGCTGTTTCTGGTCTCGCTCGTAGCCAATATTTTTTCCGCCTTTGCCGGGGGTGGCGCCGGGTTGCTGCAATTTCCCGCGCTTATTTTTCTTGGCCTTCCTTTCGGCATAGCACTCGCGACGCACAAGGTCGCGAGTGTCGCGCTGGGTGTCGGGGCAACGTTGCGGCATCGACGGGAGAAATCGCTGGACTGGCGGTTCTCGCTTTATATCCTGGCCACGGGCGTACCTGGCGTGGTACTGGGCGCGGCATTCATTCTCGATGTGCCGGATGTGATGGCGCGTGTCTCACTCGGTGTCCTGACCATGGGGATTGGGGTCTATTCATTCCTCAACAAGCAGCTTGGGCTGACGCACGCCCCCATACACCGCACGCGCCACGGCTATGCGTTGGGCGGGGCAGGTTTGTTTGTGATTGGCATATTGAATGGGTCGCTTACCTCGGGTACCGGGCTTATTTGTACCCTCTGGCTCGTGCGCTGGTTCGGTCTCGACTACAAGCGGGCGGTGGCCTACACGCTGGTATTGGTCGGGATGTTCTGGAACGGCGCCGGGGCGGTGACGCTCGGGCTGCTGGGCAACATTAAATGGTCGTGGGTGCCGGTGCTGCTGTTGGGTTCGATGATCGGCGGTTATGTTGGCGCGCATTGGTCGATTGTCAAAGGTAACCTCTGGATTAAACGCGCATTTGAGATTGTAACCGTGCTGGTTGGATTAAAGCTCGTCAGCTGACCCCAGCTGGTCTGGGGCCTGCTAGTATTAATGAGATCGGTCAATCGTGTTGATGGGTAATCGGCCATGAAATTAGATGACGTCCTTAATATCGGAAAGCCAAAGCACCGCCGCACGCTGGATCAGGTGGACGAATTCACCAGCATGCTTGGTCCCCAGTCCTCCTACACTGGCGTCTTTCAGGGCAAGGACAATTACATCGTCTACGGCGAGGTCCAGGGGGAGTGTGACATCGAAGGAACCCTGGTGCTTGGCCAAGGCGGCCGCTGGCGCGGAAATATCCGCGCCGTCAATGTCGTGATCGCTGGAGATGTGCAGGGCGATATCCACGCTGCCGCCAAACTTGAACTGGCGGGTACCGCGCGCGTGCGCGGCAAGATCACGAGCCCCGTTGTCGCCATGGCCCAAGGCGCGGTGCATGATGGGCAGCTGCGCATGACCAAGAGCACGCACGTCACGCGCTTCAATGAACGACGCGAATCCACGGAAAAAGAAAAGTAAGACCCTGACAGCTTAGGCGCCGTAGGCGCGCCGGTAGGCGTTAATGGCGTCGAGATGATGGCGTACCCCATTCTTTCCATCCAGATACTGCAATAGTGTCTCGAGCATCACGATACTGATGACACGCAGCCCGTGCGTAGCCTCGACTTCCTGCACGGCGGAAAGTTTTCCTGCACCCCGTTCCTGACGATCCAGCGCTATCGCCACGCCGACAGGCGTGGCATTGGCGGTTTTGATGAGCTGCACCGATTCCCGCACTGACGTTCCCGCCGAGATGACATCGTCGACAATCAATACCTTGCCTTGCAGGGGATGGCCGACAATGACACCGCCCTCGCCGTATTTTTTGGCCTCTTTGCGATTAAAAGAGTAGGCCACGTCTCGACCCGACAACTGCGCGAGCGCCGAGGCGGTCGCGGTGGCGAGAGGAATGCCCTTGTATGCCGGGCCGAAGAGCATATCGAGGGCAAGACCGGAGTCGATGATCGCCCGGGCATAAAACTGTCCGAGACGCGCGAGCTTGAGACCGGTGTTGAACAGGCCGGTGTTGAAAAAATACGGGCTGACGCGGCCGGATTTCAGGGTGAATTCACCGAAGCGTAGCGCTTGGCACGCAATGGCAAACTCGAGAAACTCGCGCTGGTAGTCTTTCATGCGCTAGAAGATACAAGTAGCAAGTGGCAGGTGGCAAGTAAAACCCCGGGGGCAGCGGGGTCGCCCGCGCCTCTTGCTACTTGTCCTTGGCTACTTGAAACTTCCGCGTCATGCGAGTGATCACCGTCAATGTCAACGGCATCCGTTCCGCCACCACCAAGGGCCTGCTCGATTGGCTGGCGCGTCAGAATGCGGACGTGGTTTGCCTGCAGGAGGTCAAGGCGCAGGAGGGTGACCTCACGGAACGAATGCGCGCGCCCAAAGGCTGGCACGGTTTTTTCAACTGCGCCGAGAAAAAGGGCTACGCCGGGGTGGCGCTTTACAGCCGCCGTGAACCGGACAAGGTGCATGTGGGTTTCGGTTCCAAGGAGCACGACGACGAAGGACGTTACCTGCAGGCGGATTTCGGCACGCTCAGCATCGTTTCGATTTACCTGCCTTCGGGCTCGGCTGGTCCCCATCGCCAGGAATCGAAGTTCCGTTTCATGGATCATTTTCTCCCAATACTTAAGAAGTTGCGTGGAGACGGGCGCGAATACATTCTTTGTGGCGACTGGAACATAGCGCACAAGGAGCTTGATCTAAAGAATTGGCGCTCGAATCAGAAGAATTCCGGTTTTCTGCCGGCGGAGAGGGTCTGGCTTACGCAGGTGTTTGACGACGTTGGCTGGGTGGATGTGTTTCGCACACTGAATGACAAACCCGACCAATACACCTGGTGGTCCAATCGTGGTCAGGCGTGGGCCAAGAACGTCGGGTGGCGCATTGACTATCAGATTGCCACGCCAGGTATTGCCGGGAAAGCGGAGAAGGAACGCATATATAAGGACAAGCGCTTCTCCGATCATGCGCCGTTGATTATCGATTACGATTATAAGTTGTAAGCCCAGCCAGAAAAACCAAGGCGTGGCTTTAGGCCTTTTCCTGCTGCTGTTCCGTGTAACCCAGCATCTTCTTTACCCATGGCAACAGCAGATAGGCCGGGAAGTGCAAGAAGAAAGTCAGCAGGAAATATGGTGCATAACCCAGATTCTGCGCACCAAACCCCGAAGCAAAGCCCGCCAGATGGCGAGTTAGCGCAAACAGCGACGACAGCACGGCGTATTCGGCCGCCGCAAATTTCTTGTTCACGATGGACATTAAGAAGGCCAGAAAGGCTGCGCTGCCAAGACCCAGTGCAAACGATTCATTGGCGCTCGCGAAATAGATGATGAGGCGATGCGTGGTGTCGATGCCGGCGCCTGCCAGCGGAATCACCGAGGCCGCCCAGACATACCCAAGGTTGGCCAGCGCCTGAAACAGCCCGAGTATCCATAACCCGCGAAATACGCCGACACGATCCACAAACCAGCCGCCGGCAATGCCACCGAGCATCGACAGGCCAAGGCCGATATTGACGGAAACTGCGCCGATCTCGACGTCCGTGAAGCCGGCATCCACCCAGAATGGTTTGATCATCGGACCGAGCGCGACATCCCCCAGTTTGTAGGTAAGCACGAAGATCATTACTGGCACGATGTGTGGGCGTTTGAGCATTTCGATCAGCGCACCGAACAGTGGTGCTGAGGCAATCTCCGTGTCGCCGGTCTTTGCCGCCGGCGCACGCCGCAGAATCAGGATCGCAATCAACACAGGAAAAAACACGCTGCCCAGCACCGCCAGGCCACGAGTGAGTGATGCGCGCTCCGGCAGCAGGAAGGTAAGGGCACCCGAGAGGCTGGCGTGGATCAGCCAGCCCGTGCCCATCAGTACGACCGCGGCCAGCATCAGACGCGCCAGAAAGAAGGGCTGCGGTGCAACAACGATGTCACGTTCACGCGGTGCAGCAAGGCAGATAAAGCCGAGCAGCACGATCATCAGCGCCGCCAACGCATACGCCACTGGCCAGGTGAGCCAACCACTGGCCATCAGGATCAGGCCGGCCACCAGGATCCCGACGCGATACATGCCGTTGCGCAGGCCATTGGCGAGGCCCAGTTCATTCTTTTCCAGCAGTTCGACCGTGTAGCCGTCGATGGCAATGTCATTGGTGGCCGAGAGCAGGGCAAACGCGGCGATCGCGATCTGTACGGGCAGACTGAAGCCGTTTTGCACCGCAATGAACAGCAGTAGTGCCCCCATGCCCAAATCGACAATGAGCATCCAGTGACGATGATGGCGGTAGTAGTCCACCGCCGGGGCCCACAGAAACTTGATGGTCCAGGCGAGACCCAGCAGTGAGAGGAAGCCGATTTCGCGTAGATCGACGCCCATGCGACGGAAGTAGACTGGCAAAACATCGTAGAAGATGCCGAACGGAAAACCTTGGGCGAAATAAAGAATACCTACCCAGAACATTTTTGATCTGAGTGGTTTCTGTTCTGACACAGGCATCCTTCTTTAAATTTGAGTTTTTCGATCTTTTACTTTTTAAAGCGCATTGTCCGCGTTTCGTGACCGTGTGCACGAACGGCAAACATCTTAACCGCTTTGAGGGTGGTTTTCTCTCTGAGGTGATCAGATGACAGATCAAAGCAAATCAAAATGAAAGCGTCTATGGAGAGAAGGCGGGACCGTATGCTACCGGCGTTTATGTATGGTGTTTTCATGCCGTTCTGCCCGTGTAACGGGCATGCAAAAACGCGTCAATGGGCTGCAAGAAACGTCATGGGTAATCAGTCAAAAAGTAGGCTTTGGAAGCCAATTCATATGCAATAATTATAACAACTTATTGATTTATATCAGTTACCAAAGTCTGGTACACCTCTTGCACCCTCAATCCCCAGACAATCATTTTCAGCTACGGGGCAGAGGGATCTATGTTCAACAATATCGGGGTGTATGGCGCCAGCCGCGTAAAAAAAACGATACCGGCCACCAGGGCTATGGTAATCGGATTTGGCTTGGCAATGGTAATTTTGGGGCAGCCGATGCCTGCTCGGGCAGCTATCTCCGGTTTATCCTCCTCTGGGCTGACAGACCTCGGATCTCATGCGGAAACCAATCAGGCGCTGGGTCAGCCGCGCGACAGCAATCAGCTTGCCATGGTCGAGACAAAAAACCGTGCGGTTGAAACAGTGAGCCATACGCGCACTTTGGCCGCGCAGGGTGATGCCGAGGCGCAATACACCTTGGGAGCACTTTATAACCGCGGCGTGGCTGGTGTGGAAAAGGACATGATTGAGGCCGTGTACTGGTACCGTCGGGCGGCGGAACAGGGCCACAGTATCGCCCAGTTTAATATGGGAGTTTTCTATGCCACTGGCACAGGGGTGGCTCGAGATTTCGGTGCTGCCATGCAATGGTGGCGGATGGCGGCGGTGCAGGGGCATGCGGAGGCTCAGTTCAATATCGGGCTTCTCTACGCGGAAGGCACCGGGGTAAAACAGGATGCGGCGGAAGCGGTGAAATGGTGGAACATGGCCGCTAAACAGGGTCATGCGGCGGCACGATTTAACCTTGGTCTCATGTACATGAAGGGCGATGGCGTGGACGAGAACCAGGATGAGGCGGTGCGCCTGTGGCGTCTCTCCGCCAAGCAAGGGTTCACACAAGCGTCCAGTGTCCTAAAGGTGCTCCATCTCGGCGAGTAGTCGTGAGGAGGTAACAGCCAGATCAAAGCAGATTCATTTCGTGATTAAACACAAACGGCCCTCATTAATGAGGGCC
>JBGPBL010000079.1:0-11257 GCA_041481225.1 Sulfurifustaceae bacterium
ATCCGTTTTTCCAGAAACGCCTGCACGGCCACTTCGTTGGCGGCATTCAGAATGGCCGGCGCCGTGCCACCCGTGCGCGCGGCGTCGTAAGCCAGGCGCAGACAAGGGAAACGCGCCAGATCGGGTGGCTCGAAATCGAGACGCGCGACATCGCACAAGTTGAGGCTTTTGACACCAGACTCGATACGGTCCGGCCAGGCCAGCGCATGCGCAATCGGGGTGCGCATGTCCGGATTGCCCAACTGCGCCAGCACCGAGCCATCCGCATACTCCACCATGGAATGAACCACGCTTTGCGGGTGGATGACAATTTCAATCTGGTCCGGGGTGACGCCAAACAGCCAGCAGGCCTCGATCAGTTCCAGTCCCTTGTTCATCAGGGTCGCGGAGTCGACGGAAATCTTCCGGCCCATGACCCAGTTCGGGTGAGCGCAGGCCTGCTCCGGGGTCACCTGGGTCAGGGCTTGGGGCGCCGAGGTACGAAACGGACCGCCCGAGCAGGTCAGAAAGATCCGGCGTACGGAGGCCGGCGTATTACCCGTCCGGTACCCGCTGGGCATGCACTGAAAAATCGCATTGTGTTCGCTGTCGACGGGGAGCAGCTCTGCGCCACTCGCGCGTGCTTCCTCGATGAAGATGTGTCCGGACATGACCAACGGTTCCTTGTTGGCGAGCAGTACGCGCTTGCCTGCCCGCACCGCCGCGAGCGTGGGCATCAGCCCGGCCGCACCAACAATGGCGGCCACGACAATAGGCGAGCGCGGATGTGTCGCCACGGTGTTCAGGCCTTCCGCGCCGGCAAGCACTTCCACCGGCAGACCGGCGCTCAGAACTTTTTCCTTGAGCAGGGCCGCCGCGCGCGTATCGAGCATGACCGCCTTCTGTGGCAAGAAGCGCTGGCACTGCTCGAACAACCGATCTACCTGGGTATTGGCGGTCAGGGCCACCACGCGATAGCGGCCCGGGTGCCGGGCCAGCACATCCAAGGTGTTGATGCCGATCGAGCCGGTGGAACCCAACAGCGTTACGCCGCGCGTTCCGTGATCGGTGCGCTCGTCAGCCTGATTTCTGATACCGTTTGTCATCCAGCCCACTTCAGAAAAATAATCCATCCCAGAACGAATATCGGCGCAGCAGCGGTCAGGGCATCAATGCGGTCCAGCACGCCACCATGACCCGGCAGCAGAGTGCCGCTGTCCTTCACCCCGGCAATGCGTTTGAGTTTGCTCTCGGCCAGATCGCCGACCACGGAGAAAAACGCCGTGACCACGGAAAGCCCGATCCACCACAAAAGCCTCGCGCCTTCGTATTTCCATAGCATTGTCCCACAAACCCAGGCCAGCAGCACGACGGCGATGAGTCCTCCCGCCACGCCTTCGCGGGTCTTGCCGGGGCTGATCTGCGGCGCCAACTTGGTCTTGCCGAAGAACGATCCGGCAAAATAGGCCGCCGTGTCCGCCGTCCAGACCAGCACGAACAGGAAAAGGAGTGTGCGGGGATGATTCACGTCCGCGGCATGTAGATAAACGGACGCCAACCACACCGGGATCAGGACCAGAAACCCTCCGGCTATCCTGCTGGGGGCACCGGCAAACATGCCACGATGGACATCCTTCCGGCTGAACAGGTCGACTAGCATCCACAACCACCATAACGCCGG
Source organism: Sulfurifustaceae bacterium (assembly GCA_041481225.1). GTDB lineage: Bacteria > Pseudomonadota > Gammaproteobacteria > Acidiferrobacterales > Sulfurifustaceae > Sulfuricaulis. The sequence goes on from JBGPBL010000079.1 coordinate 1,661, forward strand.
TACAACCAGTACCGAGAAGATGAAGGTGGGCAGGTTAAGCGCGCCCAGGATGCCGATGGCGCCGAGCACAAGCAGGATCAGCATGAACACTATTTTGCCCAACAACCCACTGAAACCGGCGAGCACGGCCCATTCCCACGCACCCACGGCTACAAAAATCCCAAACAGCACAGCCACCCAGAGGGTCGATAGGTAAAACAAGGCCGCGACAAGCAGCGGGACAAGGAGGACGGCGGTGAGAATCCGCTTTTTAAGCATGGCGCGCCGCTTCGATCTGGTCACCGGTCAGACCGAAGCGGCGCTGGCGTCCGGCAAACGAAGCTAGCGCTAATTCAAATTGGGTGCGATCGAAATCCGGCCACAAGGCCGGCGTGAAGTACATCTCGGTGTAGGCCAGCTGCCACAACAGGAAATTGCTGACGCGCTGCTCGCCCCCGGTGCGGATGAACAGGTCCGGCTCGGGAATCCCGGTCATGCTCAGGAACGGCTCGATACTTTCTTCCGTGATCCGGTCGGGATCGAGTTCGCCCCTTACGGCGCGGCGCGCCAGTTCAGCACAGGCCTGGGCGATGTCCCAGCGCCCGCCGTAGTTGGCGGCGATGGTCAGTGTCAGTCCGGTATTGCCAGCCGTCAGCATTTCCGCCTGGCGGACACGGGAGATAATTTTTTCACCGAAACGCTGCAGATCACCGATCACGCGGAAACGGACATTGTTCTTGTGCAGTTTCTTTACCTCACTTTCCAGCGCACTCATGAAAAGCTCCATGAGCAACTGGACCTCCTGCGTGGGCCGGCGCCAGTTTTCGCTGCTGAACGCAAACAAGGTAAGGTAGCCGATCCCCTTCTCGCCGCACACGCTGACCATGTCGCGCACGCGCTCCACGCCCTTGCGGTGTCCGGCGATGCGCGGCAAGCTACGCTGCTTGGCCCAGCGCCCATTGCCATCCATGATCACGGCCACGTGCCGCGGAATGGCGGATTGCGCGGCAAGAACGGCCGCCGGATCGGTAGCGTCTTTCGGGTTCATGCACTCAACACGGATAACTTGAGAATCGGATGGATTCAGGCAGGCATCAGACCTGCATGATGTCCTTTTCCTTGGCGGCAACGAGTTTGTCCACCTCGGCGATGAAACGGTCGGTGAACTTCTGCACCGCCTCTTCGGACCGTTTGTCATCGTCCTCGGTAATGAGTTTTTTCTTCAGGGCATCCTTGAGATGCTGGTTGGAATCGCGGCGCACGTTGCGAATCGCCACCTTGGCATTTTCTCCTTCGGCGCGCACATGCTTGGTGAGCTCCTTGCGCCGCTCTTCCGTCAGCGATGGCAGCGGCACACGAATGACACCGCCGGCCGACATGGGATTCAGTCCGAGATCGGATTCCCGTATCGCCTTCTCGATCGCCGCCGCCTGGCCCTTGTCGAAGGGCGTCACCGTCAGCGTGCGCGCATCGGAGGCCGAGACGTTGGCCACCTGGTTGAGCGGCATCTTGCTGCCGTAGTATTCCACGCGCACGCCTTCAAGCAGCCCCGGATGGGCGCGACCGGTGCGAATCGTGCCGAGGTCATTCTTCAATGCCTCCACGGATTTTGTCATCCGTGCTTCCGCGTCTTTCTTGATTTTGTCGACTGACTCCGTCATGGCTAGTCTCCTTGCACGAGGGTACCCACGTTTTCGCCCGAGGCGACTCGCAGCAGGTTCCCGGGTTTATGAATACTGAACACACGTACCGGCAGGTTCTGATCGCGGCACAGGGCGATCGACGTAGCGTCCATCACGCCGAGCCGCTTCTCCAGCACTTCACCGTACGTCACCACATCGTAACGGCGGGCATCGGCATGCTTCGCCGGATCGCGATCATAGACACCATCCACTTTGGTTGCCTTGAGCACGATATCGGCGCCGATCTCCATGCCGCGCAGGGTCGCGGCCGTGTCGGTGGTAAAGAACGGGTTGCCGGTGCCAGCCGCGAAAATCACAACCCGCCCCTGTTCCAGATGACGAATGGCACGGCGGCGGATATAGGGTTCAACGACCTGATCGATGCGCAGTGCGGACTGTACGCGCACCGGCACGGCCTGCTTTTCCAGTGCGTCCTGCATCGCCAGCGAGTTCATGACGGTCGCGAGCATGCCCATGTAATCGGCCGAGGCCCGGTCCATGCCTTGGGCGGAAGGCGCAATGCCACGGAAGATATTGCCGCCACCAATCACCACCGCCAGCTGGATCCCAATGGCCGTGACCGACTTGATTTCGGCAGCCACGCGCGTAATCACCTCACGGTTGATGCCGTAGGCGTCGGAACCCATCAACGCCTCGCCGGAGAGCTTGAGCAGCACTCGGCGATAGACAGGAACCCCGGTTACGCTCGTCAACGATCAGCCTCCCTTTACCGTCGCCATGACTTCGGCAGCGAAATCGCTGGATTTTTTCTCGATGCCTTCGCCGACTTCGTAACGGCGGAAACGCACGACTGTCGCGCCCTTGGATTTGAGCAGTTTTTCCACGGTCGTATCCGGGTCCTTCACAAAGGGCTGGCCCAGCAGCGTCACTTCATTCAGGTACTTGCTGACCCGGCCCATGACCATCTTCTCAATGATTTCCGCCGGCTTGCCGCTGTCCTTTGCCTGGGCGGCAAAGATTTCCTTCTCCTTGGCAATGGCGTCCGCGGGAACCTGATCCTTCGACACATGTTCCGGCCGGCTCGCGGCGATGTGCATCGCGATGTCGCGGGCGAGTTCGTCGTTGCCACCGTCGATCTCCACCAGCACACCGATCTTGCGGCCGTGCACGTAACTGCCGACATGCCCCTTGGCGGCGGCAAAACGTTCAAAGCGGCGAACATTGATGTTCTCGCCGAGTTTCATGACCATACCTTCGCGCGTCTGGGAGAGCGTCCCCGCTGCCCCTTCCCTGGCGGGAAGCTGGTAAAGCGCGTCCACGTTGGCCGGGTTACTCTTGGCGGCAGCCACCGCTGCCGCAGTCGCGAACTCCGCAAAGTCATCGCCCTTGGCCACGAAGTCGGTCTCGGAATTGACCTCGACCATGGCGGCGAGCTTACGGTCCGGGCTGATGTAAATGCCGATCGTGCCTTCGGCCGCCGTGCGTCCGGCTTTTTTCTCAACCTTGGCGCCGGCCTTTTTGCGCAGCAAATCGGCCGCGGCTTCCATGTCGCCATGGGTCTCGGCGAGCGCAGCCTTGCACTCCATCATGCCAAGACCCGTGCGCTCGCGTAATTCTTTAACCTGCTGTGCAGAAATGCTCATACATACCTCTATTCATGAATACGGGCGGTATCGCCGCCACCATAAAACCAAGGGGGCGAAGCCCCCTTGGTCGTTCCGAATTAAGCTTCTTCGTCCTTGCTGACGGCCGTGGCGTCGTCGGCGGATTTCGGCTTGGCGCGCACGGTGCGCTTAGCCTTCGCGGGCTTCGCCGCTTCTTCCACAACGACGGGCACGTCTTCCGGCGCCGGCGCCGCCTCCTCTGCCATCGCCGGCTTCTTCTTGGCGACAACCTTGATCTTGGCCGGCTCTTCCTTCACTTCAACAAATTCTTCATCGCCGGAAACCAGCGCCGCCTGACGCTGTTCCTTCCCGACCAGAATGGCATCGGCCGCCGCGTTCGCGTACAACTGAATCGCACGGATGGCGTCGTCATTGCCCGGAATCACGTAGTCCACGCCATCGGGCTTGCAGTTGGAGTCAACCACGCCGACGACAGGAATGTTCAGCTTGTTGGCTTCGGACACCGAGATGTACTCGTGGCCCACGTCGACCACGAACAACACATCCGGCAGACCGGACATCTCCTTGATGCCGCCCAGGCTCTTTTCGAGCTTCTCGCGCTCACGACTGAGTGTGAGTATTTCCTTCTTGGAAAGTTTCTGTGCGCTGGTGGAGTCCGCCAGAACGGATTCCAGCATCTTCAGGCGTTCAATAGATTTTTTCACCGTGCGATAGTTGGTGAGCATGCCGCCCAGCCAACGATGATTGACATAGGGGGCGCCGCAACGGATGGCCGCCTCGCGGATGATGTCGGTGGCCTGGCGCTTGGTGCCGACGAACAGCACGGTGCCGCCGTTTGCCGTCAGTTTAGTCAGAAAGCCCATCGCCTCGTTGAACAGGGGCAGGGTCTTTTCGAGATTGATGATGTGGATTCGGTTGCGTTCGCCGAAAATGAACGGGCGCATCTTGGGATGCCAGAACCGGGTCTGGTGGCCGAAATGCACACCGGCCTCCAGCATCTGGCGCATGCTGACGTTACTCATGGTATTTTCTCCTTCGGGTTTTTCCGCCGCGGGCCCCATGTCTCAACCCGGCATCAACGGCATGCCAGGCACCCGGAAACATGTGACGACCCGCGTGTGGGGTTAGTGAAATGATTAGAACTGCGGCGGCTTTATACCATAATCGGCCACATAAGAACAATGTTTTCAGGGGTTTGGGATAAAGATATGTATATTCTTTGCCTTGATGCTCCCGTGCCTAAAGCCATAGGATTCTCGACGACGCCGCAGACTGGCCGCAGAACAGCCGATTTCAGGCACAGGTGGCCTTCCCGTCTGCACAAGCAGGCTATCTCTTGTTAGAGACCCGTAATTCTGCATCCCGATCAAGCATGGCAAAGGCCCACTCCAGAGTGAGGTTTTTGTGATACGGAACTGCCGGAATTCCCCTTGACCCTGCTTTGATAAAGTATTACTCTCTTAAGTAAGGATTTCATGTGAGGACGCTATCATGCGTGTCACCAGTAAAGGCCAAGTTACTATTCCCATTGAAGTCCGGCAAAAAGCCGGTCTGCTTCCTGATACCGAAGTAGAGTTTGTCGTAAAAGGCAACACAGTTATCGTCAGGAAAGTGGAGAAAACTCCCCGTCGCGGCCGTCGCCTGCTGGCGATCATGCGCGGTAAGGCCACCGCGCGCCTCAGTACCGATGAAATCATGGCCCTGACTCGCGACAACTGAGCACGGACGGCACCGATGGCCGATATTTTGGTGGATAGCAACGTCATTCTCGATGTCGTTACCGAAGATCCAGAATGGTACGAATGGTCCGCCGGTCAACTTGAAAAGTTAGCTGAAAGTCATACGCTTGTTATTAACCCTATCATCTACAGTGAAGTGTCCATCGGTTTCGACCGGATCGAGGACCTCGATCAAACTTTACCACCCGATTTTTTCCGTCGCGATCCGTTGTCGTGGGAAGCGGGATTCCTGGCAGGAAAATGTTTCGTCAGATACCGTCGCTCGGGAGGCAAGCGGCATTCGCCACTGCCGGATTTCTACATCGGCGCGCATGCCGCGATCAGCGGTATCGCACTGCTGACGCGCGATACGAAACGCTACCGAACCTATTTCCCGAAACTAGCGCTGATTTCTCCCTAGCATTCAGGTTTAGCCCGGTGATTTGCATCGCGCTGGCCGCGAGGTACGATACATAGGGGATGGGAACCATCATTCATTTGGTCTGTCCTGAGCAAATAGGTCTGATCACCACAAATAGCAACCAAGATACTCTGCGCACTCATGCCCATTACCATCAAAACTCCGGCCGAGATTGAAAAAATGCGTGTCGCCGGGCGGCTTACCGCCGAAGTGCTGCGCATGATCCAGCCCCATGTCGAGCCCGGCATCACCACGGGCGAACTCGACCGGATCTGTCACGATTACATCGTCGACGTCCAGCAGGCCATTCCCGCCCCGCTCAACTACAAAGGCTATCCCCGGTCTATCTGCACCTCGGTCAATCACCAGGTATGCCATGGGATCCCGGGCGACAAGCAACTCAAAAAGGGCGACATCGTCAACCTCGATATCACCGTCATCAAAGATGGTTATCACGGTGACACCAGCAAAATGTTTTTCATCGGCGAACCGTCGATTCAGGCGAGGCGCCTCGTTCAGGTCACACACGAGTGCATGCTGAAAGGCATCGCGGTGGTCCGGCCCGGCGCCCACCTGGGCGACATCGGTCATGCCATCCAGACCCATGCCGAGCAGCATCATTTCTCCGTGGTGCGTGAATATTGCGGGCACGGCATCGGGCGTGAGTTCCACGAAGACCCGCAAGTGCTGCACTACGGCACGCCGGGAACCGGGATCGAACTCGTGCCTGGCATGATTTTCACGATCGAGCCGATGATCAACGCCGGCAGGAAAGAGGTCAAGCTCCTGCCGGACAACTGGACGGTGGTGACCCGGGATCACTCGCTCTCGGCACAATGGGAGCACACCATTCTGGTGACGCCGACCGGGCACGAAATACTGACGCTGTTACCCGGCGACAGCCCATGACCGCCATCCGCCAATAAGCACCGAGCATCGCGTGGCGACCGCCAAGGACAGCCTGTTCAACGCCCGGGAATTCGACCGGGCGCTGGCGCAAACCGATAATCCGTTGCCGCTTTTTCGTCAGGCACTCAAAGACGGACGTGAACACCTGAAGCAGCGTTTCTTCGATAACGCCAGCGCGCACTTCCTCGTCACCTCGCATGCCTGGCTTGTCGACCAGCTGCTCGTGCGTGCCTGGAGCCGCCATCTCTCCCTGTTGCCGCCCGCGGCCCGCATCGCCCTCGTGGCCGTGGGTGGATACGGCCGCGGCGAACTGCATCCCGCGTCCGACATCGACCTCATGGTGCTGCTCGACAAGGAGGACGTCAACAAATTACGCGGATTCCTGGAAACACTGCTGCGTTTCCTGTGGGACATGGGTCTCGAGGTCGGCCACAGCGTACGCACCCTCAAGGATTGCGTGCGCGAGGGGAAAAACGATATCACCGTCGTGACCAACCTGATGGAATCGCGGCTGCTGCATGGCGACGATGAACTCTTCGAGCGCATGCGCCGCGCGATTCATGCCGCCAAAATCTGGCCGAGCAAAAAGTTCTTTGCCGCCAAGCGCAAGGAACAGAAGGATCGGCATCACCGTTTCGATGATACCGCCTACAACCTCGAACCTAATATTAAGGACGGTCCCGGCGGTCTGCGCGACATCCAGATGATCTCCTGGGTGACGCAGCGTCACTTCGATACCACCGCCCTGCACGACCTGGTGGATCGCAAGTTTCTGAGTGAAGAGGAATACCACACGCTCATCCGCGGACGGAATTTCCTGTGGCTGGTGCGCGCCGGGTTGCATTACGTCGCCGGTCGCCGTGAAGATCGCCTGCTCTTCGACCACCAGCGAACACTCGCCAAGCACTTCGGCTATGCAGACGATCACGGGATCCTGGCGGTGGAACAGTTCATGAAGCGTTATTACCGCACCATCAAGGAACTGTCGCTGCTAAGTGAGATCCTGTTGCAGCACTTCGAAGAGGCCATTCTTTATTCCGGAAGGAAAAAAATAAAACCCATCAACCGGCGCTTCCAGTCGCATCTCGGCTTCGTCGAAGTCACCCATCCCAGGGTGTTCGAGCGTGCGCCGTTCGCCATGCTGGAAATCTTTCTGATCCTGCAACAACACCCGGAGCTCAAAGGCGTGCGCGCCGATACCATCCGTCTTTTGCGTGCGCACCTGCCACGCATCGACAGTAAATTCCGCAAGGACCTTGCGTGCCGCAGCCTTTTCATGGAAATCCTGCGTCAGCCTCGTGGCATTACCCATGAACTGCGGCGCATGAACGCCTATGGCGTGCTCGGCGCCTACCTTCCTGCCTTTGGCAAGATTGTCGGCCAGATGCAGCACGACCTGTTTCATGTCTACACCGTGGACGCGCATTCGCTTATGGTCGTGCGCAACCTGCGGCGCTTCACCGTGCCGGAATTTCGCCATGAATTTCCGCTGCCGAGCGAGATCATCCAGGAGGTGGTCAAACCCGAGAGGCTCTATCTCTCCGGTTTGTTTCACGATATCGCCAAAGGCCGCGGCGGCGATCACGCGGTCCTGGGCGAGGAAGACGTCGACAGCTTCTCACGCCTGCACAACTTGAGTGAATACGATACACGCTTTATCAAATGGCTCGTACGCCACCATCTGGTAATGTCGGCCACCGCGCAACGCGAAGACATCTCCGACCCCGAGGTGGTGCGCCAATTCGCCCAGAAAGTGGGCGATCAGGAACACCTGGATAACCTGTATCTGCTAACGGTCGCCGATATGCGTGGTACGAGTCCCACCGTCTGGAATACCTGGAAAGGCAGACTGCTGTCACAGCTCTACAGCGCCACCACACGTCTGCTGCGCCACGGCATCGCTGAACCGATCGACCTCGAGGCCCATGTGGCCGATCTGCGCAAGGCCGCACTGGAATGTCTGCGCCCTTCTGGCCTGTCACCGGAACGGGTCACGACATTCTGGCAAGGCCTGGATGCCGATTATTTTCTGCCCTATGACGCGGAGAGCCTGGCATGGCAGGCGCAGGCTATTGCCGGTGCGCACGCCACGGAACTGCCGATCGTGGCTACGCGTTACTCTCCAGATCTCGGTGGCAGCGAGTTTCTCATCTACACGCCGGATCGCGATGACCTGTTCGTGATCATGACGGCGGGATTTGACAGAATGAACCTGTCCATCATGGATGCGCGCATTCATACTCTGCGCAACGGCTTTGCGCTCGACACCTTCGTTGTGCTCGACCACTCGGGGCAGGCTGTCAGTGACCCGCGGCAGCTGGCGTCGTTGCAAAAAACCATGCGCGATCAGCTGCTGAACCCGCGTCCCGGCCGGGACATGCAATCCACCGCCCTGTCACGCCAGCTCAAACACTTTCCCATTGAAACACGCGTGACCTTCAGCCCTTCGCCCAAGGGACAACTGACCATCATGGAAGTGATGGCGCAGGATCGTCCCGGCCTGCTCTATCAAGTGGCGCTCGCGCTCAAGCATTGCCACGTCAACCTGGTTGCCGCCAAGGTCTCGACCTATGGCGAGCGCGCGGAGGATATCTTCTTCATCAACAACAGGGAACAGCCACTGACGGATAAAGCGCAACTGACCTGCCTCGAGATAGAAATTATCAAACGGCTTGGGCTGCCGGAGGCAAATAAAACGGGCTCCATCCCGATTTGACCATGTACCCCTTGGCGGCTTCGTGCGCGGCTAGAACCGCCGGAACAAATTCTCAATAGAAAGGATACGATCTTCCGGCGCAGTCGCCTCGACGGCGTAACACCTCCAGTTGCCCAGCGCATCGAGTACCTGCTGAATGATCGCGGCGCCATCGTGCTTGATCCCGAAACGGGTGCCGGTTGCGAGCAGGTCTTCCCGGATGAACCCGGTGTTCTTGCCGGCGAGCGTCATCAGATGGTTTCTCGTGCATCCATGCCCACTCGCAATAAGTAAGATCGTAAGCGGGGGCGAGCCGCTATTTCCCGGTCTCGTCCATCAGAAAAGCGAAGTTCTTGACGTGATCGCCCTGGGGCATGGTCTTTCCCAACGCCGGGCCGTTTCCGCGTCATCCCTCGCAGCTTTATGAGTTTTCGCTTGAAGGGGTGGCCCTGTTCATTATTCTCTGGACCTATGCAGACAAGCCGCGTCCCACGGCCTCGGTCTCCGGCCTGTTCCTGCTGTGCTACGGATGTTTCCGTTTCATCGTGGAATTCGTGCGTGAACCGGACCCGCAGCTTGGCTACCTTGCCTTCGGTTGGGTGACGAT
>JBGPBL010000080.1:0-11238 GCA_041481225.1 Sulfurifustaceae bacterium
ATCGCACAACATCATTTAGCAGGTAGAAAATAGTACTGTCGAAAAAAATCGGGATAATAATCAGGGCAACCAACTATATGGGCGTTTAGCTTCCCTGTTGGATATTCCAAGCAAGTGGTCGTCTATTGCCATGTCCGTATTCGTATTAATACTCTGCGGTTTTATTGGCGTTGTGTCCGCAAGGGGTTTCAAAGAAACTCGATTCTGATTGTCATTAATGGACTTGCTGATCTTTTTCCCTTCAATAAGCATCCGAGCGGCCAGCAACAAAAAACGAGTCCATACTCCCGCTATTAACAGCGACATTATCGGCCATGGATACTGGTGTAGGAAAAACTTGCGGTAGAAACGAGCCATCCCGCGATGCATGTGAAACATCACACGGATGGGCCTGTTCTTGCTGCATGTTCCCTTGTAATGCGTGACTTCGACATCGGGCACAAACAGAATCTGCCAGCCTGCCCGCCGAAAGCGCATACACCAATCGAGATCCTCACAGTGGAGAAAATATCCTTCGTCCATTGAACCCACCTGTTCCAAGGCCTTCGCCGTACGAGCATGAACGCACCTGAGATCGCTTCAATAAATATCGGCTTCTTCGGCAGCGGCTCCTTGCTCAGAATGAAGTTGCGGAAACGCGGATGACCGGGAGAAAGCTTGCCCAAACGCAACACGCGCACCAGACTGCGCCACGGCGTAGGGATATTGCGGCGGCAACCGATCTGCTCCGTGCCATCCGGGTTGCGCAGGAGACAACCGGCCATACCAGTTTCCGGATAGGCAGCAAAAACCTCCAGCATTCGCGCCAAAGTATCCGGTTTAATCACGGCATCGGGATTCAACAACAGGATATACTCGCCCTGCGCCTGTTTCAGCGCAATATTGCTGGCGCGGGCAAACCCTAGATTTCTCCGGTTCTCAATGATCTGTAAGCGTGTATCGACACCGACAAAAGCACGTAAGGATAATAAACTGCCATCTGTTGAGCCATTATCGGAAACGAATACCTCGACGGTAATGGAAGATGACAGGACGGACTCCACAGCCTTACTCAGCAGTGGTCCCGCATTAAAATTGACAATAATCACTGAAACAACCGGACGGTGCCTATTAATGAACGGCCTGTTATCGCCATCTTTTCTTCTTTCCACCATTCCCTCCTGCCTCCCCCCATTCCTTATTTTTAATATTCCCTTATGTGATTATCCCCTATATCCTATGCCTGAAATAGGGACGAAACAAGCCGCCCTGTACTGTATGCTTACGCCAAGTCCAGTTGCCAATCTTCGGTTGTGCTTTAATTTTCGCTGTTTTTCCCATACCGTCACAGAGCGCATCAATGTCAGCATCTATAACCTGACTCCACCGGTACTCGGTTGGACCATGTGAATCTTTGTTCCGCACGCGTGCCGGTAACAACGACTATCCGGTGGTTATTCAGAATTGGCGCTGAACCCGACCCACCGTTCATTGAAAATTCTTCAAGACGCGGCGCAAAACCAAACGCCGCCATAGGCCCATGATCCGGCCGACCCATAGCAGCGTATTTCCGGCGACACGGTAGCGTCCGTCCGGCGCCAGCGAGAGCTGGTTCATACGCACCAACCGGTCGAGCCGCGCCTCGATCATGTCTTTCTGGGAATACTGACGTTCCAATCCCCGGATGTGCAGACCGGATGGACCGGCCCAACGAATTTGCAGCAACATGCGGATACGTCTCGCGGTTTCGCTCATGCCGAAGAAAAGGAAATAGGAGTAGGCGATACCATTAAATACCAGGAAGGCGAATGCCAGCATGTACATAGTTTGTGCCACGTCGCGCGCCTCGTGCCACGCAATGAGCCATGTGCCTGCCAAGACCGCAAGATTAAAAGTCAGCGCCAGCTGCACCAACAGCAGCCGCAGCTGCTGGCCTCCGTAGCGGCTTAAAAGTACATGGGCCGCAAAGAGCGCGACCGGGATCGCCAGCACGTATCCGAGCAACATAATGGAGACTTCGTTATTCATCTATTGCCGAATCAGAGAGCGTTTGCTTGGCCGCGTTTGCGGCGATAGGCCGCGGAACGCGGGTCAATCGGCACATCGGTGAAGCCGGTGCGACGCAACACGTGAACCTCCCAGATCAGACGCAGATAACCGCGCGTGACCTGCAAGAAGGATTTGAGCGTCAAGGCCTTGCTCTTACCGCTGCCGCGGCGTGAGAGAAAATGCGGCGTTTCGGCATACAGATACCCGGCGCGGATGAGTTTGATGAGCAGCTCGGCCTGGTAAAGAAAGCCGCTCGATTTCATCGTCACACCGTCAAGTATCGCGCGATTATAAACGACTGTGCCATTGGTGTAGTTGAGGTTCATGCCGAACGACATATTGATGATGAAGCGGTACAACGACGAGATCAGGCGCCGCCAGATCGAGCGAACTTCAACGTTGTGGATAAAGGGCACGATGATATCGACATCGCGGGTGAGGTAATAGCACAAGAGCGTGTCATCTGGATCGCTCTCGTCGTCACCCGGAAACATCGTGACAAAGTCGTTGCGCGAGTTGCGCACGCCATCCCAAAACGAGGCGCCGATGCCCATAGGCCGCGCGTGTTCGATGAGGCGTACGTTCGGGTGACATCCGGCGAGGGCGCGCACCACGCCAGCCGTGCCATCGGTGCTGCCGTCATTGATCAGGACGATTTCGCCCTCAATACCATATCGGTCAAACGCCGCGAGAGTGCGTTGCATGGCGGATGCGACATTGTCCTGCTCATTCAGGCACGGCATGACAACGGACAAGGTGGGTAAGCGACTGGGCTTGGGGGTTGGCATGTTGGACATCACGTTTCCTGGTTTAACCACGTCCTTTCTGACATCCACCAGTACTTCGGCTTCGTCTTGTTCCATGATGAGCCCTCCTTGTTATTTAGTTAGAATGATCCGGCTGTGGATGGCGGTGAGTATATAGCCAGAAAACACCGCCGGGAATCGAGATCAGCATCAGCAGCAATCCAAACAAAATTGAGACGATCAGGGCGTCGTTTGCCGCTATCCCGGCAAAGGCCAGCGCTGTGACCATACCGGCCTCACGCACCCCCCAGCCGGCCATGGAAATAGGCAACACGGTGATCAATAAAATTGGCGGGGTCAGCACCACGCATTCGAGCAGACCGATGGAAAGTCCAAGTCCGCGCGCCACTTCATAAATGGCCATCCCAGTCATGGCGTGCATGACAAGCGAAAGCATGACAATCTCGATGGCGCGTCGCGGGGTACGTGTGATCTGGTGTGCCTTGGTGGAGATGTGACGGAGCTCCTCAGTAATGCGCCAGCCGTAGAACCGACGCGGGATTTTCCGGAAGTAATATAGCATGGCAAAGCCCGCGATCAGAACCAGAGCAGCCATGACGACCGCCAGGCGCAATAACGGGCTGTCCACGAGCTGGTGGAGAACCGGATAACTGATCAGCATGAACAAGGCCAGCGCCACCAGCGCGATCAGGCGATCGAGTAGAACCGAGTTGATCGCCGTACGCAGCGGGAATCCATGATGCCGGATGCGCCAAACGCGCATCGCATCGCCGCCGATCGAGGACGGCAACGTCTGATTGAAAAACAGACCGATAAACAAGATCTGCACGGCCACGCGTAGTCGCACCCGGGATGATATGATCTTGATCACCATGGACCACCGTACCGCCCCGGCCACCGCTTGCAGCAAAAGCACCGCCACTGCGGAGAACAGGTACCCATAGGACGCCCTCCCGAGAGTGTCCTGCACTTCCTGAAGGTCCACCTTGCTGAAGAGATAACCAAGCAGTGACACGGAAACCACCACCTTCAGCGACACCGATATCCATCGTTTCAAACCAGACCCCCTATCCTATTTTTATTCGTCAGAGCCCACGCGGACCACTGCATAATCGAATACCAAAGCACTGGATTTCGCGTATCGGCCGACAAAACAAGGCATGACTTTTTCCATTAACTGCTTTCAACGTTTTATAATCAATGGCTAGCCCCGGCCAGACGGGGTTCTAAGTAATCGCCGGTAAAGTCCGAAAATCACAGCTAAGAATGTACCGACGGGCGTCAAGCGCAGGACCCCCCTGTCAGTGACAATCAAGACGTCGTTCTCCAGATCATCGATCTTGGTTTCCAGAAATCGCGCGCCGTCGAGCTGGCTCAAGATGTCCTCCCTATTCATTCCATCCGGTTGGGAATGAACCAGTTTGAGAATGCGGATGGATGGAATATCCTCGCGCAACCCAGGATAAGTCTGGATGTACACAAAAGCGAGAGAAATATGGACCAGCGCGATGGCAATGGCTTCCTTGGTCCCTTCGTGTCCGCTGACAACCACGGTAGGCACCAGCAGCAGCGGGCACAGCAAGAAGATCATAAACAGCCAGAAAATCTCTCTTTTGACACGTACGAAACGCCACAGCAGCACATGCGCAATCAATGCCGCAGCGAACAATGACATTCCTGCAAAGAGTACATGTGCTGGCATCGGTTATGGACTGATCAGATTGCATTCACGGATATGGACAACGATCGAATATGAGACACGGTCTACAATAAGCAGAACCGGCGTAGTACGTGCAGTTTACTGTCGCGCCGCAAAATAAGGAACGCCTCACTCCACCGTCAGCCGACACTGGACTGCTACATCCCTCTCACCCATGATTTTTTCCAAGATAAATGTGCGGAGAAAATCTGGAAACTTCAGCGCCCGGAATTCGTCTATCGTGAAATAGCCCAGTTTCTGCCCTTCCGTGAGCTGCATGTCCTCCAAATGACCGTATATCTCACCTTTGAAGAGGAAAATCGTGTGATCCTCGCACATCGGATTGTTCGCAACATCCAGCCGGCTTACGAAGGTGATATTACTGGCTTGGCAACCGATCTCCTCTTGAATTTCCCGCGCGAGAGCATCCTGCGGTGTTTCTCCATCCTCTATTTGTCCGCCGAGAAGCGCCCAGTGGTTCGGATAGGGAATGTCCTGCTTGTTGTCCCTCAGATAAAGCAGGATCCTGTCGTGATTCTTGAGAAAACCAAGCGACACTCGCTTCATCCTGGCAGTGCACATCCGAATCAAATGAAGTTTTCGTGCATAGGCCGCGGCTTGCCCGTGACATCCGGCAAAGGGATGTGCCGTTCCACCAGATCAAACAGTACCTCATTGACCTTGTCCTGCAAACAGAGCGTCGCGCATGCCCGACGGGGATCAAACTTATCAGAGGCGAGATAGGACATGATCTCCTTGTAGACATCGCTCGCCCAGATATCCTTAAGCCGTGTCTCCTTAATATCGCCGATGTGGTAGCGACCGTACCGCTTGTGGAAAAACGAACCACAGGGCGCCACGATACCAGTACCCGACATCTGCAGGAGCAGCGGCGTGCCGAAACATTTTGAATACTTCCGCTCCCGACCGGTCAGGATCTTGGACCATTTTGCCTGCACCGAGTACGCTGGCGTCGACAGGGCCTCGGCTGTCTTCAGCAGATCCTCCGCTATCACGCTTTTGTACCAGTCGTAATCCACACCCAGTCGGCCGTTCTCGTCGTCGCTGCAGTGCTTGATCACGGTATAGTCCACGTCAAGTTCCCTACCGAGCAGCGCTAGGGGAATGACCTGATCGGCATACTCTGGCAGCAATACCATTTGTAACCCGATCGTAATATTGGACCCACGCTCTTTTTTGAGTCGCACAATTTCCCTAATGTTCTCGATAACATTGTGGTAATTCTTCTCGGCGGTTCCCATAATCTGGGCATAAGCCTGTGGTTCCGCCGCGTTGAAGTTGAACCTCAGGTAAGTTAGCGAATCCACCAACACTGGCATCTCTTCCTTCTTCAACCTCAGGCCGTTGGTGCCCGAGGCGATGTCAATGCCGTTTGCTTTAGCCTTCTTGATGAACTTGTAATAATCTGGATTTTCTGTGCTTTCGCCATCACTCACAAGGCTAATGGCCTTCACGCCCTCGCCGGGCTTGTGGCCGATTTCCACGCAGTCATCAAGAAAACTCTCGTAGACTTCCCACGAAACGGGTGCCGACGGATTCTGCTGTAAACCGGCGTAGCAGAATGTGCAGGCATAACTGCATTTCTGCGTCAGCGCCATGTCAATGGTGATCGGCGCTACCCGTTCGCCATGAAGCCAGGCTTCCACACGCTCTTTGTGATAGGCGACCTTGGTTGTATCGAGGTGAAACCGCGCCCGAGGGTCAATCTCGTAATTAGTGAGGCCGCGTCGCTTCACGTCGCCGATTTGAGTCAGGATGATCTGCTCGACCTCTTTGCTACTACGCGTCATGATGTCAGCGGCCATGTTTTTCATTGTCATTACGCTCTCCTTGAACAGCAGTCATCAGTGTTGCTACTATATTCGTATGCAGTTTATGTAAAACTTCTCTACAATTTAAGAATCAATAACCGAATCTATTACACAATGATGATGAAAACACCTGTTCCCAGCACCTCACCTGTAAGCGGCATCAGTTATGATTTCAGGCTTGCCTACGGCAACCTCAATAATTATCTCGAGCGTATCGAGGCCAACGAGTCCCCGCGCACCCGTTTCCTGGCAAAGCGATCGTTCCTGCATCGGCCAATACCGCGGTACGAAGAGTATTTTAACCCCGAAAAATACGACGGGGTGATTACAGATATTAATCGTGAGGCCATAGTGCATATTAACTTGCTCGTGGACCGCCTCAACGAATTACGCGAAAACGAAGTCACCGACTACGAAAAACTGGTGCCTCTGCGCAACGCCCTGAATGTCCTCGTTTCAGGCAACGCACCACCAATAGATACTTCTACATCGTAATACGCGCCTCCTGCACTCCAGCACTTCTCAACCTCCAAACAGCATAAGCGCTACTTCGATTGTCTGTACGCCCCGTACAATATCTGCTTTTGACACCGGCCTCAGTCCAGAGATGTGAACGCCAATACGGCTATACACGTGGCGCTACTCACGAAATGGGCTTCACAAGCATATTGGCGTGGAACTCGTCACGCGAAAGCAATGGATCTGGATCTTCAATGGGTCGGCCATAAAGCAGCTTGGGTGCAATCTGGGGACCGGAAAGTAAGTTAACGTTGCACAGTATTGGCCCCTTTGTCTTTAGCACCTTACGAATCTTTTCCACCAGCTCCTGGTGACTGTCAATGTGTTCCGTCGGCACCCCATAGGCCTGCGCGATCTGTTCACAATCTGGATCTGGCAGCCCAAATTCCGGATGGGCCGCGTGATGCCGGCCGCCCAGCCAATTATCCTGCGTACCCTGGATAATGCCATGACCATGGTTATTCATAACGAAAATCTTCACGTCAATCTGGTGGCGCTGAATTGTCGCCAGCTCCTGAATGTTAATCTGCAGGCCGCCATCGCCCGTAATGCAGATTGTCTGCCGTCCTGGGATTGCAAGCGCCGCACCCATGCTAGCTGGCAGCGAATAGCCCATGGGTGAATGGTTAAACGCGGAAATGATACGCTGGTCGCCCTTCACGACGAAGCCCTGCATCGTCCAGATGAGATTGCTGCCGCAATCCGTGACGATGACTCCCTCGGCGTCAACCAGACGCGACAACTCTTCCATGAATACATAGGGGTTAACCCAAGCTGGCTGCTGCCGGTATTCTTCGATACAGATCGGGTACTTCTTCCTCCAGTTCTGGATATGGTTCAGCCAATTCGTTCTGTCGCGAACCACGATCTTGTCGAGGCTGTCGACCATAGTTCCGAAGAAATCTCCCACATTAACCGTAATCAACACATCCACGGGCATACCTTGCAGCGCATACTTCTCCTGCTCCGCGGGGTCGACATCCACCACGACCTTACGCGCCTCACGGGCGAAGGTTTTCAAATTAGATCCGGCTTCATGCGTATCAAGCCTTGTGCCGATGGCAATCACGAGATCGGCATTTTGAACGGCGAAATTTCCAGGTCTGCCGGAGGTGACGCCGAAACTACCAACATACAACTCGTTGTCGTGCGGAAGATAGTCTATCCCGGCCCAAGTAAGGGTGAAAGGTATCCGTGAGCCTTCGATGAAGCGTTGAGCCAGCTCCACGGCATTAGCCAGTCGGATGCCACCGCCCAGGATAACCACTGGCCGCTCTGACTGATTGATCAGAGCAATGGTTTTGTCAACTTGTGTCTGTAACGTGGCCTGCCGTGAATTTTTTTTGGGTGGGCTGAACGACTCGAGTTCCTCCGGATTGATATCGGCCCGCTGAACGTCGTCGCATATATCGAGCAACACCGGTCCGGGGCGACCACTCTTCGCGATGTGGATAGCCTTCTCCAGCTCGTAGCGGATGGTACGCGCATCATCTATCAACTTGGCATACTTGGTTACAGATTGATAGATGGAAACAACGTCGGTTTCCTGAAAACCGATCTGCCGGGACTTGCTGTCACGCTTCAGCTGGGAGGTAGGCACCTGACCGGTGATCAGCAACACGGGTATCGAATCGTAATACGAGCAACAGACACCAGTGAGCAGATTCGTGGCGCCGGGGCCACTAGTGGTCAGCGCCACCCCCAGGTTACCGGTGATACGCGCATAGGCATCTGCGGCCATGGCACCAGCCTGTTCGTGCTGGACCGGAATGTACCGGATCCGACCATTCCGGGCGATCGAGTCGATAATATGGACGATGCAGCCTCCAGTCAAAACGAACGCGTCCGCCACGCCCTGATCGGCCAAAAATTGTGCGATGTAATCCGAAGTCTTCATGGAAGAATCACTTTGTCTTGCCCTGGGTGTAAGGATTCTGCCAACTGAGAGTGATCAGTGGCACCCGAGCTCAAAGGGGCTTTTAATGCTGTACGCATTCGTTCAATTGCCCTTTTAATGTTCTCCGCTGAATTTGCATAACACAGGCGTATGTAACCCTCACCATAGTCGCCGAAAATTGTCCCTGGCGAAACGGCAATGCCCACTTGGTTTAGCAGAAATTCAGCTAACCCTTCGCTGGTATATCCCGTACCCTGGATATTTGGAAACACATAGAACGCGCCGTGCGGCTTGAGGCAGTGCACGCCCGGAAGCGTATTTAACCCATTCACAATCAGATCGCGGCGGCGGCGAAACTCCCGCATCATTTCAACTATCTTCTCCTGACTGCCCTGCAATGCCTCGATGCCTGCACGCTGTACGAACGGTGACACACACGACGTCGTCGTTTCGAGCAACAGACCCATCTTGCTGATCAGGTCCGCCGGGCCCATTACCACGCCCAAGCGCCAGCCTGTCATGGCGTAGGATTTACTAAAACCATTTATAACAATGGTGATATCTCTGCAGCGATCATACTTGCTCGGCGAGTGGAAATTCGTGCTGCCATCCTCATAGACCATGCGGGCATAGATCTCATCGCTCAGCAGATAGATACCATGCCGGCGAGCAATATCATAAACCTCACGTATTTCCTGCTCCGTCATGACAGCGCCCGTGGGATTGCTAGGGGAATTCATGATAATCATTCGGGTTTTTGGCGTAATTGCCTTTTCAACATCAGCCGGGTTCATCCGGAACTCATTGCGCTCAACGAGTGGAACGCGGACAGCTACAGCGCCAAGAAAACTAATGATAGAGGCGTAGGAAACAAAGCTCGGATCGGGGATGATGATCTCTTCGCCCGGGTTCACCGCGCAGGCAATGGCGTAATAGAGTTGCGCATTTGCCCCTGGCGTCACCAGTATCTGTTCAAGGTCTGGGCGGAAGCCGCGTGATCGGCTCGTCACTTCTATGGCTGTCTGTCTGAACTCCAGCAGTCCCATGGAATTTGTGTAATGGGTCTCCCCGCGCGCCAAGGCATCACATGCAGCGCGCGTGATGTTCTGCGGAGTACCGAAATCGGGATCACCGATCTCGAAGTGCAGGATATCCATTCCACCACGTTCAAGTTCCTGGGCCCTGGCCAGGATTTGGAACATCTTCTGTCCGACCAGCCGATTGGCGGCGTCCGATAATCTTCGCATCACTAGACCAGATCCTGTTTCAATCAAAATGATACCCGGAACAGCGGGACAGACATGCCTGCGAATAGGGTACCCGCAATCTCGCAGCGATACTCATTTACACAGACCGCACAGTTCATCTTTGCTGGCTGATCTACAGTTTTCTATTTCAGCAGCGTAGTTACGTACTTGTTCAGGCTCACTGGATTGATCGGCTCACGGTTACAGACGATCTGCACGTCCAGTGCCGCCGCCGCGCTGCCAACAAACGCCGCGATTTCAGATGGCATCCCACCACCGAGGCACAAACTAGCAAGCGATAGGAAAGCGTCGCCCGCACCAATCCTATCCACCACTTTGGTCGAAAGTGCCGGGACATTATGTACCATGTTCTTTGACCGGTCCAGCATCATGACGCCCTTGGTGCCACGCGTCACGGCAAATTGTTTTGCCTTAATGCGTTTTCCTACGTCACGCGCCACCGATTCAACCGGGTCATGGCGGTTGTGTGAAGCAAGCCTCACTTCGGGCTCGTTGAGAGAGGCAAAATCGGCACGCGCATAGCGATGAGTCACATGGAAACCGCGATTGCCGCTATTCACTTGGGTATTGACTGCAAGAAATTTCGCGCGCTCACAGATCGTTTCGATCATAGCGGCGGATATGAAACCGTTACCGAAGTCGGGGACAACTACCACATCATACTGACTGGCATGCTCGTTTAGCCAAGCGCAAACCTTCTGTTCCGTCGCACCGAGCTCCGGCTCCTCACGGTAGAAATACACCTCAAAGAACTTAGCAAGATCAGAATCCACAAAGCGGCGTTTAGTGACGGTCGGCGCGCCCTCCATGTAAAAGAAGATGGGCTCAACATTTTTAAGCAGCCGCGAGCGAATGAAGTCTTCATGGCTATTAATGGTACCCAAACCCGACACCAGCGTGACACTATCAGCGAACCCAGCGAGATGGTTAGCCACTGCGACCGCCCCACCGGCAAATTGCTCCTCTGACTCATAGCGCACCGCGAGAATATTTCCCTTGCCAGTCTGACCGAGCGGCGCTGTATAGTGATATTCATCAACAATGGTGTCGCCCACGACCAATACCCTGAGTCCGGATAGTGATTGGATCATCCGGTGGATGTCCTTATCGGACCAGTTGGTGCGGAACACCCTAAGGTACTCCTTGGTTTCCGGGGGGAATACGCCGAAATGCTCATTCAACAGACTACTCGAACTAAAGGTGATTTCGTTGGTGAAGAACACCTGAC
>JBGPBL010000081.1:0-11009 GCA_041481225.1 Sulfurifustaceae bacterium
GCAAGTGATAGGGACGGACAAAGTCAGCGCCGAACAGCGCCTTGCCATCTATTACGATGCCTACCGCCTGCGCCTGCTGGAGGCGCTCGACAGCAACTATCCGGTGCTGCATGGCTGGATCGGTGACGATAAATTCGAAGAGCTTGGCCTTGCCTATCTCACGGCCCACCCCTCGACACATTTCTCTATCCGTTATTTCGGGCATGAACTGGCGCGCTTTCTTGCTACCGACGAGACGTACTGCGACAAACTCTTCCTGAGCGAAATGGCGCAGTTCGAATGGGCCATGACGGAGGCTTTCGATGCGCCGGATAGCACGCTGGTTCGGCTTGAAGACGTGGCTACTGTGGCTCCCGAGTCATGGCCCGGTTTGCGTTTTCAGATGCAGGACTCGGTGCATCGTCTGAATCTGGAGTGGAACATGCCGGTCATCTGGAAGGCCATCGATGCCGAGCAGGTACCGGAGGAACCCCAACACAACGAATACCCAAAGTCATGGCTGCTTTGGCGCCAGGATCTCAAAACCTACTTTCGTTCGCTCTCCGTGGACGAGGCCTGGGCGCTCGATGCTGCGCGCGTTGGCAGCACATTCGCCATGATCTGCGAGGGATTATGCGAGTGGATTGATGCCCAACATGTGGCCGCGCACGCAGCTGGACTTCTGAAACAGTGGATATCAGATGGCCTGATCCAATCGATCGAGGTAGCGGAAAACGTGTGACGATTGGGTTTGGCTGGAAACTACCGATTTTGGTGACGGCCCAATTTGCGTTTAATGCGATCCGCTGCCGCGGCGGAAAGCCGGATCTGTTCGTCGGCTTCCAACTGTTCCTGCGAGAAACGCAGCATGGCCTGGCGTATAAAGCGCATCTGCCGCGCGAAGCGCGCGCAGGCATCGCATATGAATAAATGGATACGCAGGTTCCATTGTTCCCGCCACGAGAGTCGGCGGTCGTAGGACTGGGAGATGATCTCGGACGCCTGTTTGCACGTTAACATGGCCTTACTTTCTCCCTTCATGGCCGAACCAGTTGACTTCCAGACACTGCCTCAAGCGCAGCCGCGCGCGATGCAGCATGACCCAAAGATTGGTCGACGCAACGCCCAAAACCTTACACGCCTCGTCATTGTCGAGTTCGTCCAGTTCGCATAGCGAAAATACCTGCGCCTGCCGCGGAGGGAGCGTGTCGATGCACTCGACAAATACCTTCCAGAACTGCTTTTGATGTAGGGCATTGGTGGGATTGCCCCAGTCCAGAGGACTCGCTTTCCAATGCTGGTCGGCATCGTCTTCGAATAGCGCATCGACTTCCGCGTCGGTGTCGGTCAACGCACCGAACGGCCGTTCCCGACTGTGTTTGCGCAGATAGTCCACCAGTTTGTTTTTCAGAATACCGATGAGCCAGGTACGTTCGCTGGATCGTCCAGAAAATCCATGACGTGCCTGCCACGCGGCAAGCAGGGATTCCTGGACCAGGTCTTCTGCCTGGGCGGCATCGCGCAGCCGGAAATAAGCATAGCGATACAGCGCATTGCCGTGCTCATCCAGCCAATGCTGTGGCGATGTGGACGCTGGGTCAGGTAAGGGTGGTGTGGCCATGTGCCGCGCAGGAGGTAATGAAGGCCATCAAGCGGAACGGGTTATTCACCCTTGGCCGCGATGCTTCCTTCGATGGCCGCCTGCTCTACCAGACGATCAAATTGATCAGTGCTCATCAACCCCTTGGCCGCCACCACGTCGCGTACGGGTTTGCCGCTGCGCTCCGATTCTTTGGCAACTTCCGCCGCCGCACTGTAGCCGATGGAGGTGTTGAGCAGGGTGGCGAGACCGACGCTGGCGTGCGCATAATGCCGGCAGCGCTCGCGATCCACTTTTAGCCCGCGCAGATTTTTTTCTGTGACCGCGTGGACGGCGTGGGTCAGCCAGTCCATGGCGTCGAACAGCGCCGAACCGAGCGCCGGCATCATGACGTTGAGTTCTAGTTGTCCGGCCTGGGTCATCATGGCGATGGCCGCGTCCTGGCCCAGCACCTGATAGCACACCTGGTTCAACATCTCGAACATCACTGGGTTCACCTTGCCCGGCATGATGGACGAGCCGGGCTGGACCGGCGGCGGCACGATCTCCGCAAAGCCAGTGCGCGGGCCGGAGGCGAGCAGGCGCATGTCGTTGGCGATGCGCGTGAGCTCGAGCGTGAGCGCGCGAATGGCATTCGAGAGCTGCATGAGATCGTGCATGGATTGCATCTGCGCAGCGAGATCGTCCGCCGGACGGATCGGTTCGCCCGTCAGACGCGCGAGTTCTTCGGCGGCGTGCACGGCATATCCCGGAATCGTATTGAGACCGGTGCCGGCGGCTGAGCCGCCGAGGCCGATCTCGCACAACAGTGGAATCGTGGCGCGCAACTGGTGCGCACTGCGGCGCAGTATCCAGGCGTAGGCTTCAAACTCGCGCCCGATGGTCGTCGGCACGGCATCTTGCAGATGGGTGCGTCCACTTTTGACGGTGTTCGCTTCGCGGTAGGCGATGTCTTCGTATTCCGCCGCCATGGCGTTCACGGCGGTGAGCAGCCGCGGCAGCTTGGCCAGCGCCGCGAGGCGGATGGCGGTCGGGATGGTGTCGTTGGTACTTTGACCCATGTTCACGTGGTCATTGGGGTTCACTGGCTTGTACTCGCCCTTTTTGCCACGGAGCGCGACATTGGCGAGGTTGGCGATGACCTCGTTGGTGTTCATGTTGTGGCTGGTGCCGGCACCGGCCTGGAAACGGTCGACCACGAACTCCTCGTGATACTGACCGGATATAATGGCATCCGCCGCCTCGACGATGGCCTGAGCCATGTTCGGCGGTAGTGCGCCGGCGGATTCGTGGACCACGGCCGCCGCCCGCTTGATCCGGGCATGAGCGATGATGAAGTCGCGGTCCGGGCCACGGCCGGAAATAGGGAAGTTTTCGACCGCCCGCGCCGTCTGTATGCCGTACCAGGCGTCGAGTGGGACCGGATATTCGCCCAAGGAATCTTTTTCGGTGCGGATTTTTTTGCTCATGGCGGACTCCAAATTAGTAGCGCAGATTATAGGGTTCAGACTCGGGGAATGCATCTCGACAAGGTTTTTTTGGCAGGAGACAAAGCGATGAAGGCGCAAATTAGATGGTTCATGGCAATTTTGCTTCTGTTGGCGTCGTTTGCCATGGCCGCGGGACCGGACGTCCGGTTCAAGGATCTGGACGGCAAGGATCGTAACACCAACGAATTCATTGGCCAGGGAAAGTGGGTTGTGGTTATGGTCTGGTCTGCCGATTGCCCCATTTGCCGGCGTGACATCTATCACATGACATTTTTCCATGATGAACACCGCAAAAGCGATGCCGTGGTCCTGGGTCTGTCTATCGATGGCTATGCCAACAGGGAAAAGGCACAGGGGTTTGTTAACGACCAGAGCCTCAACTTCCCGAACCTCATCGGCGAGTGGACCGATGCAGCCCGCCTCGGACCGGGAGCCTTTGTCGGCACCCCGACATATTATTTTTACTCGCCAGAAGGGAAATACATGACCCAACGCATTGGCTCACTGACACAGGAACAGGCCAATGACATCCTGCGTGAACTACAGAAGAAACAAACCGAAGCAAACAAGAAGTAGTTTCGGACAGACAGCCACATCACCATGAGTCTTTGTCGTCGGTTTCTGGTTACGGGGCGGGTACAGGGTGTGTTTTATCGCGCCAGCACGCAAGATACCGCGCATCGTTTGGGTCTCACGGGTTGGGTGCGGAATCTGGAAAATGGCAGCGTGGAGTTGCTGGCCTGTGGCGAGGATGAAAAACTTCAGGAACTGGAACGCTGGTTATGGCAAGGACCGCCGCACGCCCAGGTTACGCAGGTGGTCGTGCAGGGTTGCGTGATACAGTCTTTTGTTGGGTTCTCCGTGCGCCGCTGACCTACTGGCGGTACCACCGCGTCTTGAGCGCCACGTTGACGCGGTCCGCATAGCGGCGCTCGGTGGTACCGTTGTAGCGGCGCAGCGCCATCTGCAAGTTGCCTCTTTCCTTCGTCAGATAATATTGGAGGATGGTGCAGCCGAGCCGCAGATTGGTGTGGATGCGGAATAGGCTGTCACCGGGCTTGCCGATCTCCTTGAGCCAGAACGGCATGACCTGCATCAGCCCGCGCGCACCAGCGTGGGATATGGCGTACTGACTGAAATTACTTTCCACTTCGATGATCGCGAGCACCAGCTCCGGCGTCAGTCCGGCACGATTGGCCTCGTAGTGGACGTTCTTCAAGAGCTCGATGCGATAACTCGGGTCCGGGACGCGCTTCTCGAGCCGATGCGACATGTCCGTCAACCATACCTCGGCGTCGAACCTGTCGGCAAAGCTGTCGGTTTCGGAGGCCGCCTTCTTTACCAGCGCCCTAAGTTCCGGATCGATTTCCTCGGCCAGTGCCATAGTCGGGCCGAGGCAGAACCACAGCAACAGCATCATGCCGCCGAGAAGTGAGCGTATGCCGGTCTGTACGTAGTCTCGTTGTGTCAGGGGAATCATGGAATTTCCGAGAAAACTGGGTGGCTATCTAATGAGAAAAATAGGACAGATGCCGCATTTCCGCAAGCGATGACAATGGCAGCGGGCGTATAATCGTTTTGAATCAATTGGTGGTTTTCCATGGCAAAGGTTAAAGACAATCTCACCGACACGGGCGGCAGCACTGTCGATCTCGAGGCCTGGCTTCAGGAGATCGCCACGGATCGTACGCCCGCAGAGATCGTGCTCATCCGCCGTGCCTGTCTGCTCGCGCAGCAGGCCCATGCTGGCCAGATGCGCCTGTCCGGTGAGCCGTTTCTGCAACATTCGCTGGCGGTGGCGAAGATCCTGGCGGATCTCGGGCTCGACCCAGAAACCATCGCCGCCGCCATCCTTCACGATGTGGTCGAAGACACCAAGATTACGCTCGAAGACATCGAACGGGATTTCGGCCACCGCGTGGCGATACTCGTCGATGGTGTCACCAAGATGGCTGTGATCCAGGAATTTCGCGGCGAGACCGAGCGCAGTCGCAAGGACCATGCTCAGGCCGAAAGCCTGCGCAAGATGTTGCTGGCGATGGCCGAGGACGTGAGCGTGGTGCTGATCAAGCTGGCCGACCGGTTGCACAACATGCGTACCCTCGACGCGCTCTCGGAGGAGAAACAGAAGCGCATTGCGCGCGAGACCATGGATATCTTTGCGCCGCTCGCGAACCGGCTTGGTATCTGGCAGCTCAAGTGGGAGCTCGAAGACCTGGCGTTCCGTTACCTGGAACCTTCGGCCTATCGGAAAATCGCCGAACATCTAGCAGAGCGCCGCAGCGACCGTGAACAGTACATCACGCGCTTTGTGGAGGAATTAAGCCGTGAGCTCAAGCAGGCGAATATCGATGCCGACGTCAGCGGCCGACCAAAGCATATCTATGGTATCTGGCGCAAGATGAGCCGCAAAGGCAAGGACTTCGAGCGAATCTATGATGTGCGCGCCGTGCGCGTGCTGGTGCCGACCGTGCGCGACTGCTATGCCGCGCTCGGCGTGGTGCATTCGTCGTGGCAGCATATTCCCGGTGAGTTCGACGATTACATCGCTACGCCCAAAGAGAACAACTATCGCTCTATCCATACGGCAGTGATCGGCACGGAGGGCAAGACCGTGGAAGTACAGATTCGCACGCACGACATGCATCAGCAGTCGGAACTGGGCGTGGCTGCGCACTGGCGCTACAAGGAAGACAAAAAACACGACCAGGCCTTTGACCGCAAGATCGCCTGGCTGCGCAGTCTGCTCGAATGGAAAAACGAAGTGGCGGAGGCTGCCGAATTTGTCGATCAGTTCAAGTCCGAAGTGTTCAGCGAGCGTGTGTATGTGTTTACGCCCAAGGGCAACATCGTCGATCTCGCCGCTGGCGCCACGCCGCTCGATTTTGCCTATCACATCCACACCGACGTCGGCCACCGATGCCGTGGTGCCAAGGTCAACGGCCGCATGGTGCCGCTCACCTATGCGCTCAAAACCGGTGACCGGGTTGAGGTATTGACGGTGAAGGAGGGCGGACCCTCGCGCGACTGGCTCTCGCCGCATCTGGGGTACTTGCAGACCTCCAAGGCGCGCACCAAGGTCAGCTCCTGGTTCCGCGAACAGAATTACGAAACCGTGGTCGCCGCCGGGCGTGAGGCGCTGGAGCGCGAGTTCGACCGCCTGGGACTCGCCGACGTGAACTACGAAAAGCTGGCGCAACATCTTCAGTTTCACAAGGTCGACGATTTCCTCGCCGCCCTTGGGCGCGGCGAGGTGAAATCGGCGCAGATCATGACCGCGGTGCAGGCGATTACGGAGCCGTCGTTGCGCGAGATCCGGCCGGTGATCGCGCCGCGCGGTCCCTTTGAGCGGCCCAAGCCCGGTGGGGTGATGATTCAGGGTGTGGGCAACCTGTTGTCACGCATGGCCAAGTGCTGCAATCCGGTGCCGGGCGATCCGATTGTGGGCTTCATTACCCGCGGTCAGGGCGTGACCGTGCATCGGCAGGATTGCCCCAATGCGTTGCGGCACCACGATGAGCATGGTGAGCGTCTGATCGAAGTAAGCTGGGGCGTGGACAGCGGTGGAACCTATCCAGTGGAGGTGGAGGTCACCGCCTACGATCGCCCGGGGCTGTTGCGGGACATCACCGGGCTGCTCGCCAATGAAAAGATTAATGTGCTTGGTGCCAGTACCGTGACCGATAAACAGCAACTCGCGCGCATGACCTTCACGCTCGAGATTGCGAACATCGAAACCCTGAGCCGTGTTCTGTCGTTGATCGATCAGATCCCAAACGTGCTGGCGGTGCGTCGGCGTACGAGCTGAGGCTTATTTTGGACGACACGAGAACAGATGACTGGTTGAGTCGTTTCCCCGCACTGGTTGCGGCGCCGCAGGCAGAGCGACAGCGCTTTCTTGCCGCGGCCCAGGTGCTGCATGTTCCCATGGGCGTAACCATTTTTCGCCCAGGCGATGTTTGCGAGAACTATTTCATGGTGGTCGAGGGATCGGTACGGGTGCAGAAAGTGGCCGAGAACGGCGGGGCTGGATTGGCCTGTTGTCGCTGGTCACGGGCCTTGTCGGTTTCTGCCCGGCCTATACGCTGTTTGGCATGAATACCTGTAAGACGAAGTAATTGCAGACAGTGCTACTGAAACACGCAGGGTGGCTACGCCCACCCTGCGGTGTCTGCCCCAGTAGTGATGTGTCCGTGCCTTTTACAGATGCCATTATAGCTTGAGCAGTTCGACGAGAACTGTTTTGGCGATAAACCCGACAAAGCCGAGACCCAGTGCGAGGAACAGCACGAAGTAACCGTATTTCCCGGCCTGTGATTCCTTGCCCATCTTCCAGATGATGAGCAACATCCAGACGATGAGCCCACCAACGCCAATGGTGAGAGACCAGGATTCGAATTGTTCGATAGACATGATGTGCCGCTGTGGTGTCGGAAACGGCGCGCATCATATCGGGCACACGGGTGTCCTGCAAATGGCCGAAATCAAGTAGGCTCGGTTATTCCTAACTATTTGCTTCTGCCTGAATTGGCTTGAACCTAAAACCTCCACCCCGATTCTGCTTTGGAGCGAATTTCAACATTTCACCAAGCCGGTGAGTTCCACCACCGCCTGCGCCAGCGGAATTTCGCGCGGCGCCGCATCGCGCCGGCCCTTGTACTCGACCACGCCCTTGGCCAGTCCTTTGTCGCCGATCACCACGCGGTGTGGAATACCGATCAAATCCATGTCGGCGAAGATCACGCCCGGGCGTTCGTCGCGGTCGTCGAGCAATACGTCGAATCCGGCATGCACCAGTTCACCGTAGAGTTGATCTATGGTCTCGCGCACCTTGTCCGACTTGCGGTAGCCGATCGGCACGAGCGCAATATGGAAGGGGGCGATGGCATCGGGCCAGATAATGCCGTTGTTGTCATGATTCTGTTCAATGGCCGCCGCCACCACGCGCGACACGCCGATGCCGTAGCAACCCATGGGCATGGTGACGGCTTTGCCGGCCTCGTCG
This sequence comes from Sulfurifustaceae bacterium, assembly GCA_041481225.1. Lineage (GTDB taxonomy): Bacteria > Pseudomonadota > Gammaproteobacteria > Acidiferrobacterales > Sulfurifustaceae > Sulfuricaulis. Next base: position 8,075 of record JBGPBL010000081.1, read on the forward strand.
AGCACCGTCGCCTGCATCGCTTCGCTGTATCGGGTGCCGAGCTGGAAGATATGACCGACCTCGATGCCGCGACGGATGCTGAGTATTCCCTGGCAGCTGGATTGTTGCGAATGCGGACAAGGGTCGCCATCCACGGCATTGCGGATGTCGGCCACGACCGGTTCCGGTAAATCCCGGCCCCAGTTGACGTGGCGCAAGTGCTTGTCGTTGGTGTTGGCACCGCAGATAAAATCCGCAAGCCGTGCGGCAGATTCATCGGCGATCACGGTAATCTTGAGACCCACAGGACCGATCGAACCCGGCTCGCAACCGGCGGCGAGCTCGACTTCGCTGGGCGTGACGAACGCAAGCGGTTTCTCTACCTGCGGCAGCTTTTCGGCTTTGATGACGTTGAGTTCGTGATCGCCACGCAGCACCAGCGCGACCACGCCGCCTGATCCCCTGACCAGCAGGGTTTTGACTGTCTGTTTCGGGTCGACCTTGAGGAAACGACTGACCTCCACGATCGTGTGTTGCCCGGGTGTATCGACGGTTTCCATCTTATTGACAGCAGCGGTACGTTTTCCCATCGGTGGCAGGGCCTGGGCCAGTTCGACGTTGGCGGCGTAATCGCAGGTGGTGCAAATGGCGATGGCATCCTCGCCGGAGTCGGCGAGGACATGGAATTCATGCGAGTTGCTGCCGCCGATGGCGCCGGTGTCAGCCGCCACGGGGCGGAACTCAAGGCCCACGCGCTGGAAAATACGCGTGTAGGTGTCGTGCATCTCCTGATAGGTTTCCCGCAACGAGGCCTCGTCGAGGTGGAACGAGTACGCGTCCTTCATGAGAAATTCGCGTGCCCGCATGACGCCGAAGCGCGGGCGGATTTCATCACGGAATTTAGTCTGCACCTGATAGAAGTTGGCCGGCAATTGCCGGTAGCTCTTGATCTCGCGGCGGATGAGGTCGGTGATGACTTCCTCGTGTGTCGGCCCGAAGCAGAAATCGCGCTTGTGGCGGTCGCTCATGCGCAGCAACTCCGGTCCGTATTTGTCCCAGCGGCCGGATTCTTGCCACAGCTCGGCCGGCTGCACTGCCGGCATCAGCACTTCCTGCGCGCCCGCGCGGTTCATTTCCGAGCGCACGATATGTTCAACCTTGCGCAGCACGCGCAGGCCAAGTGGCAGCCAGGTGTAGAGGCCAGCCGCCAGTTTGCGGATCATGCCGGCGCGCAGCATGAGCTGGTGGCTGATCACCTCCGCATCGGCGGGGGTTTCTTTGACGGTGGACAGCAGAAATCGGGAGACGCGCATGGAGCACTCGTGTTGTGATTAGTTTTGAACGGAACTCCCCCCTACGGGGAGGCGCGAAGTATAAGCCAGAATGGCTGCCCATCAAACGGGCAGACCGGCGTCTACTTGAGATTCAGCGCCTCGCGCACGATGCCGTCGAGCAGGTCTTCGGCTTCCTTGAGCGCAGCCTTCGAGGGCTCGGCAGCCGTGGACACCGGGCGGCGATAGCCGACGTATACCGTCTTCGGGTCCTGCGGGAGGGTGTAGATCACGATGCTGTAGGGACAGAACACAATGTTTGCGGGATCGGCTTCCATGGTGTGACGGGACACGCTGGCGGAACAGAAGAGCAAGGACTCGGCCTTGTCGAACACTTTTTTCGTGGCGCCAATGTCCTTGCCGGTTCGTTCGAGCATGGCGCCGATATGCGAGACATAGTCCAGCACCAGGCCGCGGCCGGTGATGGCGATTTCAACATCCTCCCGGACGGTGTCAAACTTGCCTTGGGTGGTGTAGAGCTTGAGGTGTGTCGGTTCAGCGGCGAAGCCTGCCTGGGTGAAAGCGATCATCAAGCCGAAGGCGAGTAGTGAAACCGGTAGGCGTAACATGATTCCTCCTGAGCGGATGCTGGCACTGAACTTGGGTGGCAGAGTATAACGCAGAAATAAGGGAAGACCGGATTTTCTGATTCTCACTCAACTCCTCTCCCGCAAGTGGGGAGAGGGGTACGCAAATGTCGTGTTAGTCTGAAAATATATCGCATGGCGAATCAGCGACGCATACCGCCCATCCCGGGGCCCATACCCCCACCGGGCCCCATCCCGCCGCGCGGCCCCATGCCCTTGCCACGCTCCGGCGGTTCCTCCGGAAGCGTTACCCCTTTTCCCTTGGCGCGTTCCTTCATGCGCTCGTGGTGTTCCTTGCGAATCTGTTCGCGTTCCTGCGTGGTTTTGGCGGCATGCATTTTGGCGCGATATTCGTTGCGCTCCTCCGTGGTCATCAGCTGCGAGCCGTAGATATCGCGGTCGCGTGTCTGGAGCTGGCCTCGGGTTTGGTCTTTGTCCTGGGTCTGCAATCTGTCGCGGTCTTGTGTTTGAAGTTTGTCGCGATCCAGATCCTGCGCGAGAGCGGCGGCCGACAATCCCGTCAGCATCGAGGCGGAAACCATTCCGTATAAAATTTTACGTTTCATGGAAAAACTCCTTAAGCAAAGTTTCACGCTCCCTGGTGTTTTAATGTAGCGGTGCCTTTTTAAACCAGGTAACGTGGGAAAACCTTGATGCTTATCAAAGTTGATTAACTTTGGTGGGATATAAAAGTTCCATAAGCAGGAGATTCATGCGACGCGTCGAGGACTATGTCCGTCGCGGTGGGCGGAGGGTGCTGAGAGGCTGGGTTTTATTTGGCGATACGGAGCCGGTAACAGTTGCAGGCCCGGAGCGTACGTCATAGGAAGAAATCAAGCCGCCACCATTCGGTCCGCCAACAAAGACCGTACGATTACTGAAAGGCGCGACACCGGAACGAGGTATCAGAAGAGGGCGAACCCCCGTGTGGCCTACTCGACGGTCTTGAGGTAGTAGACGAGCTTTTCCTTGTCGGCCGGGTCGAGCTCCTGGAACGATATTCCGATCTCGGTTTTATCGCTGTCCTCTTTGCGATTA
>JBGPBL010000082.1:0-10481 GCA_041481225.1 Sulfurifustaceae bacterium
CAATTCGCCAGGGACACCATCATTAACTATTGAACACGCCCGCCCCAAGCGAGATGCCGGTCATAGATATCCGCGGTGGATAGCCAGAGAACACTATAGTTTAACGATCCCGCATAGGTGGGAATCGTCATGGTCGTAGCGGTGTCACTACCGATGATATTGGTATCATCGGTGATCATTTGCCCGGCTGTGCCCCATTGTTCCATGCGCAGATCATCCGATTTGTAACCACTGGGGAGCGTCCAGGAGAAGCTAGCGCTGCCGCCCATGCCGGCCATCGTCATCATGTTCGTGGGCACGGTCAGGGCCGGGAAGCTACCCGCCGCCAAACTGGACGCCCGATAAGGAGGCTTGGCCATCGTCATGGTGTACGTACCCAAGAGCGTGCCGGCGCCGGTATAAACCTGAACCGTGTACAGTGTGTTATCGCTCAAACTGCCGATCGCAGCATCGGTCATCGGATAGAAGTCATAGGGCGGCGTGCTATTCGAAAGTGTCTGCGTGCCGTTATAGGAAGCCCCCGGGGCCGCCACCTGGAATAAACCAGCGGCGTTCTTGAAGAGCAGCGCACCAACCGTCTTGCCAGTTACACCACCATTGGACGTGGGCAAACTCGGCCCCGTCACAACGGCATAACTCGCGCCGGTGTTACCGGGATCTGAGATGTCGAGCTGCATGCCAGTATAGATTTGAGGTTGCGACATCATCATTCCCCCGGATATCGTGTTCCAGAGATAAGACGTCGCCTTGAGCCCGAAGCTCACCCTGTGTTGGTCACCCGCCATTAGCCAATTCGAGCCTGACCAGTTGAACTGCATTTCAGCGGAGTGGCTCAGGCCACCCGCCTGCAGTACGTAGCTGACGAGCGCCTGATTCGACCCCAGCTGTTCTACGTTGATAGCCGCGATCTGCAGACCGACGAATTTTTGATTTGAGGTCATCTCGCCCAGGAATGCGTTCAGGGTTTCGCCTTCGTGCATGAAGTTGTTCTGGTCAAACAGCGCCCGCAGCGTAGGATTTGTCGGACTCGGCAGGCCCGTGGTGAATAATTGCGCCAGGGCACTGAACTGTACCGCCATCTGCTGCACCGCCATCGCGTAGCTTGAAACATTATTCGCCGTGAGCATTCCCGCGCACACGCTGTTCGTCACATCGCAGGTAACGCTGCTGTTGTCCGCTAGATTCTTAATCATCATTGAATTCGGTGCCACCGGACTCACCTGCATGACGTCGAGCATTTCGTCGAGCCCAGTGTGGTCGGCCGGAAACGAGGCGTGCAGCAGATCAACGGTTGGGCTCAGATTCAATGCCGTCAACACCGGCATCAGTTGCTGACGTACAGTGTTCTGGGCATTCTGCAGCGCCGACGCGGTGAATGCGCTGAAGGCCCCGCCAGCGAAATAATTCCCGGCGGGCTGTTGCGCTGCCATAGCCACCACCAGGTCGGTCGCTGGCGTAATATTGATGACATTGCCGATATCCGCCGCAGTAGCCGCGGAGTAGAGTGACATGCTTCGATTGCCCACGAGGCCTTGCGCCTGCAGCATGAAAGGTGGCGTCATACCGGTAACGTCGACCCGGTAGGCTCCCGCCTCCCCGATGGTCGTGTTGTGGGTTGCCCCTAGGCTGTCCTTCACCAGCACCGTACCAACGATCGGCGAACCCGAAGCCGCCGTCCCGGATAGGGATTGGGCGTTGGCGTTGAGATTTGCGCCCCCGCCTCCGCCACTCCCGCTTCCGCAGCCCGAGACAATGAGTGCCAGTACTATCACCGATGTGGCAAACCGACTTATGGCGGAACCTTTCATATCGACGTCCTCCGATGACATTAAGACAATTAAAATATAATTAAAAACTAATATTACTGGGCAAAAAAAATGCTTGGCGAAACACACAAGCACTGTCTGCCCGCGTCTTGATCCTACCGACGCTCATACGGCATCGCTTCTCGGGTAGCGATTACACGCGGTTCACGGTTTCGAATCATTGATATATATCAATCTCACCACAGCGTGCGGGAAAAATGACAGAGCATCTCGTTCCCTAAAAACGAAATATGTTATTGAAGGCAAACACGCATTGAGGCAAGAGGATGGGTATCCGCCAAGAGCGGCCGGTCGCCTTCTCCAGCAAGCGGACGTTCAACGCCGTCTTTGAGCCGCACGGCCATGGAGATTACACAAAGCGGTGCGCTGTCTCATTGCGTCGGCTCCAAGGGCTTGTGTCGACTATGCCGGTGGCAATCCCTGCAAGATGTTTCCCCTGACTGGAACGGAAAGGAAGGTCCGTTTAAGAAGATCGAATGAGAATGCTTCTTTGCGGTTCCAAGGCAGGAGCGAAACCATCCGGGCCATTGTGCAGTAGCCAAACAGAACCTGTGCCCAGGTTCCAATCGTTGGAATCCAGTAAATCAATTGGAGTTTGTCGGGCAACGCAATAAGGAGCAGTAACAAATATCCGAGTCGCACCTGAATGGGAAACGCAGTGATACTGCGTTCACGAATGCTGAAGTGTAGTAGCTGAAACACCGTGAGGCCGATAACGAATTGGAAACCCGTTGGCCACCCGGACACACCGGCGGTCAGAAAGCCAACCGTCACCAGCCAGTACCACCAACTCAAGGCGCGATATTCAAGCATAAACATGTGTGACCTCCTTTGAAGTGAGATACATAACACTCGCCATAACCGGCGTGCAAAAGCAGAGCAAAACGCCGCTTTTGCACGTCCGTGTTGATGGCGCTGTTAGGCATTAATTGCCCGAAGCTCCGTAATAGCTCCACGCAACACGAATAGCGCTGACCGAAGAAAAAGCGCGGCGAGTGCCAGCCCCACTACGATGTCAGGCCAACCCGAATGGGTGAGCCATACGCCTGCAGCGGCAAACAACACCGATACATTCGCGACAATGTCGTTGCGAGAACACAACCAAACTGAACTCATGTTGATATCATCGGCTCGATGCCGCCAGAGCAAAACAAAACAAATGCTATTCGCGGCAAGCGCCAGCAGTCCAATGGCACCGATGGCCTCGAACACCGGAACCTGCGGGAAAACGATCCTGTAAACTGCCTGCCCAAGCACGAAAAGACCAAAGACCGCCATGATGCCGCCTTTGAACAGGGCGGCAATGGCTTTCATTCTCGCGCCACGCGCGACAACGTAGATGCTGAAGCCGTAAACCAGGGCATCGCCCAGCATATCCAGCGAATCCGCCAACAGCGAGACGGAACCAGAGATCAGACCCGCCGTAAGTTCTACGATGAACATGACGGCATTGATACCCAACACTGTCTTGAGCGTCGAGCTCTGGCGATCACGAAGTGCCTCGATCTCGCAAGCTTTGTCGTTGCAACAATCAGCCATTGTCTGTCCTGAAGATGTATGTCATGAACGATTAGAAGGAATATGGGGTCTTAAGCTTAAGCTGGCAACCGAAATGGATCCGCGCCCCCTTTTTTTCAAACCGTACAATGCTGGATGACGGTCTTCTGGGAATTGCGTGCAAGTCCTTGAAAGGTGGTGCCGGTGGCCAGAGTCGAACCGACGACCAACGGATGACAAATTCTCCAATATATAGATGATATCCAATTTCATGCCACCGCGGATAGCTCGAACAACCCATGGCAATGAGATACCTAGTGAAGATCACGCAAGGGTAATGTCGGTCGTTAGCACCGCGCACCCTGTTCTTCTGGAGGAAGGTCATCGATCCCGCCGTGGGCTCGATATCGATTGTAATAGACCCGGAAGGCGGAAAACTTGCGTTTAAGATCCGGCTGATTCCAGAACTACTTGGAATTCGCCTACTTCAAGCTCCGGTTTCTCAGTAGTGGGCAACTGACCCCCCGTTGATCTCACGGCACCCTGAACGAAGTCATGTGATGGCGCTGGTCCGGGACGTTCAGCCGCCGCGGCGCGATGCCGAGGACCAGACATGCGATTGTGAGAATCGTCATGGCTGCTTTCACGGCCATCAAGGCACCCGCCGTTACGGCGTGCTCGCCGTGGCCGGAACCTAGCTGCCCGTGTGTGATGGCCTCTCGTCCGTAACAACTCTCGAGTGCTGCGTGGGCTGGCCGGCGGGTCGCACAGTAATCATACCGTACTTGAGGCCATTCGCGACTAGCCACCGTGTTGGCAGCGGGCGGTGTCCGATAAATCATAATTATCGGACCCACGTCATCTCTCAAGGTTGGAGGATGCCGGACAAGGCACGAATCGGCCAATTCCCCGGCTCTGGTTATCTTATGCCGAACAACATCCAGGGTGCAAAACACCCTCGGAACTTTGGTTTCTTCTTTAAGCCTCAGTCATCCTCGTCCAACCAATAACCTTCTCGCTGATGCATGTCTAAAAGCACGCACCCGATCAGCATCTTCGCACCGCGTTGGGCGAGAATGGTTCTTGCCTGCTCGAGGCCACGGCGCACCACTCGCTGCAGTTCCGGGTCGTATAGTGTCGGCGCTGGTTTTTTGGCAGGCGGGTGATAATAAAGCGTGACCCCAATGGGGGCGTGTCTTTGAGACCGGGTCTGTCCTCGCCGTTGGTTGCGGCGTGGATGAGAATCAGACCGGTCGGGTTGGGAAGCTATACGGCGCCTCATATTTGAATTTATGTGCGTTCCTGGGCGCAATCGTCTCCCAGGCTTGTTCTTTTGGCTATGGAAACTCGACATCTTCCACTCCCTTTATTTACTGCGGAATCCTAATAATTAAGACTCCCGTGGGTGGTCCGTGCTGGCGCTGGACGAAATCCAGCGTCCGGAAATTACTTAATCAGCAGCATGATCTTGCCAACGCCCTTCACCGCGTTGCACGCCTGGGTGTCCGTTTCCGACGAGGCTCATGTAGTAACACCACGAGGAGCAGCACCGCGACCATGATGCCACCTGACATGACACCGAACAGCGAGCCATCGACACCCCATCCGAACCACCGGGCTACGAGAAGGCCCGTGGCTATGGGCAAGACCGCGAACAGCGTGACCAGGATCCGTACGGTGGCCTTAGGTGACAACGGCGATGTTTTCCTCATTGGTTTTCTCGATCAGATACCAGATCTAGTGTTCATGATCGTCCTCCTCGACCAGGATGCCGTAGAACTGGCCATCGGTGATGCAATGCCGATTACCTGATTCATTCTCGACCTCGATGAGAGAGACGGGGTCGGGATCTGTGGATCCCGGCGTGGGGCGTAATCCTGTTACGCGCCCACAGCACAGCATGTCGTGGTGGTCCCAATAGGCGATGACGCGGCCCACGAGGTGACGGACATCGAATTCCGGAGGTGAGATCAGCATGGACAGGGCTCCGTGGTTGTTTCAACCATGATCTCCCGGAACCCAAAATCTGCAACCCCCCTGAGAATGTAATCTACAGACTACCCGCGCTCACAATAAAAACGCGGGGGCAAATATTCTGCGTCCGCTCGGTGCCAGAGCCCTGAGTACCGGGTGATGGTAACCGCCAGTACTCAAGACGTTGCTGTTTTCTTATTTGTGCCGTGCGCAGTTCCTCCGTTACTCCTTCCCTTCACCCATGCATGCGCCGTGTCATCGCCGCGGCGCAGCCAATTTTCAGAAAGTTGCTGATTGAGAGAGTCATGAGATTATTTTTGTGCCCGGCATTTTTTCCGTGACGGCCTCGCCGTCGAGAACGGGAATTACTTAAAAGGAGCCGCCATGACCTACAGCGTTGTTATACCAGCGTGTCTCACCCAAGGAGGCCTTCTATGGCTGACCTGAGTTATCTCCGCCCGAACCAGTTGCGCCAGCAGGTCCATCACGAGCATCAGTGGCTACTCTGGCTTGGCCTTCCCTTCATGGGCCTTCCTGCCCTCTTCGGGTTCTTCTTCCAGTTCGGGCTTGGGCTTTGGCTCATCGTGCTTGCGGTCTTCTGGCGGCGCAACGACCAGCGCCTGCATGGCGCATTGGGAGAAGACATGGCCCTTGGTAAGCCTCAAGCGTATCCCGGATCGCTCGTGGGATTGCCAGACAATTATATCATCCTCAATCAGGTGCTGGTCCCATTCAAGGATTCCTACCGCGAGTTCGACTTCATCGTGGTCGGGCCGAACGGGATCTTCTGCATCGAGATCAAACACCACCGCGGCCATATCCGCGGGAACGAGACGGACAAGGTCTGGCGCCAGAAGAAGCGCTCGCGCACGGGGCGCGTCTACGACAACGACATGCGCAACCCCGTGGCCCAGGTCAAAAGTGCTATCTACGCGCTCAAGCAATACCTCGCCTCCCACGGCGCCAACAATTGGCTCCAGGGTGTCGTGGTCTTCACTAACCCGGAATGTGAGTTAGAGATCGGCGAAACCAGCGTCCCAGTATTGACCCTCAAGGAACTCGTACCTTTTATAACCCGCCACCGGCCCCTGTGGCCACTGCAGCATCGGAATATTGTGGTGCGGGCGCTGAAGGTCCTGCGCGACTGGTCGGAGGACATGACCCGGGATAGAACGCTGCGTCAGATCCTGACCATGGCCAAGAACGAAGTAAGGCTCAAGCCACTCGTGCCCCAGGCCATCAAGAACTTCATGCGCGACTTCGTGACCCGCGAGGAACGGATGCAGGGGATCATGAACCACGACTACCAGGCTGCGGCGAAGCAACAGCGACGCAACAAGGCGCCCCCTTTCCAGCCCATGGCCCCGGTTGTGGCCACGCCCGCCACGGTCCGGAAAAGGTCGCATCTGACGGTGATCCAGGGCGGACAGCGAGTGAACGCCACGAAGACAGTGCGCGAGCTGACCTTATATATGCGACGCACCGAGACCACCGAAGAAGGAGGCGACTGATGGACCAGTTCAATGATTTTTTCAGCCTGGGCATGTTCCACGATGCATGGGATGCCCACAGGACCAATCCGGCCACGGGCCTGCCCATGGTGGGCGGTAACGGCAGCGTGGACGTGGCCGGCAACCCCTATGGGTGCGATCTGGACAACCACCAGTGGGATGACAACCCTGCTTGGCCCACGGGTGGCTTTGATTCCGACCCGTGGTGATCGGGTTACCCATCATTCATTTTTTGACGACGGCAACCATGACCAAACATCGAAACCGGAAACATTTAACCCTGCTCGAGCGCTGCCTGCGCGACGTGAAGACCGGGAAGCTCTGGCTGTCCGCGGCCGACCGCCGCAAATACCAATCCCGCTTTGGCGAACTGGAGGTGGAGGTGAGTCAACCCTTTACCGGGGAGGAGGCGCTCCTGAGTGCCTGGTGCCAGAGCCTGTCCCCCGAGCGCGGCATCGTGCTCTACGAACTTGCCCGGTTGGACGATCCTTCGCTGCCACCACTCGTCACCGACCTCGAACGCTGGCCCAAAGCACAGCGCGAGGAATACCTGATGCTCCGCATCCAGGCAAAACTGCACCATCTCTTTGAGACCCAGGAAGTCATCCTGGCCTGGCTCGAGGCATACCAGTGTGAGCGTTACCTCAAGCCGGGAGAAACAGGTGAATTCAACGGCGCGGCGATCGTGGAGCTCGACTGGGTGCTCACGGAAATGATCGAGGGAAAACCCGATGCAGATCCACGCCCACCCATAACCTGAGGAAGATAATATATGGAACGACTGCGCGGAACCGTATCGAACCTGAGACACAGCATCAACGTCAGCGGCACCCGAGATGCCATTTCAACCAGCCACGTCGCGATCTTTGAAATCGACGGCAGGCCCGTGGCCTACGAGGGCGGGGCCTCTGCCATCCTCAGTGACGGCGATGTGGTCGAGGTCACGGGGGACGGCCAGGGCGGGGTGTTTGCAGCCTACGCCTACCGCAACCTTACAAAAAGAGTCACGGGGAGCGCCGGCTATATGAACCTGCTCATTATCGGGGGCACGTTTCCGGTATTCGGCCTCATGACGATCGTAAATTTTCCGGACACGCCGGCGGTACTCATTGGCCTCGTATTCATCGGCATTGGCGTGTCGCTGCTCCGCGGGAGCGCGCGGGTCCGGAGTGCCATACGGATGCTGGAGCAACACCGATGACTACATCTGGAAACGTTACGGCGAAACCGGTTTTACTTCTTCTGCTTCCCGGCAGAGCGCCGGATCTGGGCCAGCAGCTTGCGCCGCCCGGCGGCGGGGAGACGTTCAAAGAGCGCGATCAGCTCCGCCAGATCGTCCTCCTTGGCATAGAGAAAGGCAGCCGGCAGGCCGAGGACACGGGTCAGACGCTCCGCGGTGCCGTAGTCCGGGGTGTGCTTGGCACGTTCATATTGATTGACCCGGGGACTCGCGGAAAAAGGATCGATGCCGGCGCGGATGCCGAGTTGCTTCTGCGACAGGCCGGCCTTGAGGCGGGCCTGTTTCAGGCGTTTGGCGATGGGCGGTGCTTTTTCCATGGGGCAGCTAAGCGGGTCTTAGTACCGCCTCGATGCTCGTCGGTTTCGGCTTGACGGGATACTAAGAGTTACTTAGTCTTTTCCCGGCCTGGGCCGTTGCCAGAATCACGAGCCGTGACAAGTTCCGAATAAAAACCCAGACCTGCGGTTACGCTCAACGCCAGTAGTAGCAGAGGCTGATGCAGACACGCCGGCCGGTTAGCGCTTACCGGTCCGCCATGGTCACCAAGAACCGTCTGGGGAGTTACGTCTTATGGCGCACGGCTCACGACAACAACATGCCATCGCTCGGTCGTGGCGCACTATGAAGGAGGAAATAAAAATGAAAATATGGTCTGTTTTGCGCGGTTTCCCTTTTGCTCGCACCGGTATCCCGCTCACCGCCATTGTGTTCGCCGCCGGGTGCGCAAGCTCACCGGTTACGGAACATGTAGAGGGAAAAGAGGTAACGGTACAAATCCCCGTGAGGACCGCCGCTGTCTTTTCACGTGCCGACGCCATCGCCTCGACTCGGAAATATGCCGATTCCCTACAGCTGCCCGCCGACTTGGGGTCTCAGGCTACGGGTATTATCGATAAGAATTTCGGCCGGCTGCCGGAAACGACCCGATCCGAGATCGCGGCATCTGCGGGTCAGAGCAGGCTGGTCTGCGCCAACCTCGAATCCGTGCTCAGCAAACTTCTGGTACCGGGTCAACTCTACACGCACAAGAACAGCTGGACCCATGGCAGCAGCATCCGGGCCAAGACCAGCGGCTCAAGCACTATCACGATGTGCCAAGGTGACGGGTCTTTCCCCACCAGCGCTACCCTGACAGTACGGTTTGCCAAAATGTGGGACTGGCGGTACCAACTCACGGGTGGCTACTGTGCAGCCTGTTACGCGGATTCGTTCGTCGAACTTACCCTGCCGGTTCGCTTCGAACGCGTTCCTCAGACCACCCCTGGCGAGGAACAACTTCGGCTTACGTTCAAGCTGGAAAGCGTGAAAGACAAGGTTCCCCGAACGCCGATGGGCAATGCCATCGCCGAGACGCACATCGACATGGATGGCTTCTTTGCTACGCTCAAGCAGTTACCAAACGAATACCCGCGCAAAGGCCTGGAACCGGAAAATCCCTACGCGAGGACGGTGGCACAGACAAATGACGATCTCACCGCCCTGGCCAACAAGGTCGCGAATGAACAGAAGGCAGCCAAAGAAGCTGCTCTCACCCGCTGGCGCGCCGCCATCAAGACAGGAAACGAAGGTTGGGTTGGCCCTGTCAGCTTTGGCCAGTACTCAGGTGATCTGATGATGCACGCCCTGGTGGTAGAACGTCGTAACGAGCTTATTCGCGTCCAATACGACGGCAGGACAGACCAAAACACGGCGGTCAGCCTTCGCGAAAAAGAGGCGTGGGTCAAGATCCGGGCCTTTTATCCCGAGAGCGAATTCAAGGCTGGCATTGCATCATCGGTCTTCCAGCCCAATGCAATGCCCATGGTGCGATAACAAGGACACGATACTAATCGCCTTCCTCCGGCTCTCTGATCCAGTTGATGTATCGGCCAGCATACAAATTGTTTGCCTTGGCAACGGCCTTAGCGCTTGCCGGCTGCATGCTGGCAAGCGGATACAGGCTCCCCTATGCCGATCCACCGGAGGTTCCTCCCGGTGAACTTTACAACTTCATCGAAGACGTCGCGCGCAATCGCTCCTCTTTGGAAAACAGCATTGCTGGCCGCCCTGTGCGGGGAATCTTCATCGGCCACGACGGCTGCGATCGGGTTGTCGTAATCAGTCTGGATGTCTGCGGCGCCGGACATCAGTACGCCAAGAACTTCCGGGTCTGCGGCAACCGCATAACACAAACAGATGCAGATGAAGTCACGCCCTCGTTCCCGGATGATGTCGACGCCCGGGCGGTACTCACCAATACCCGGCGGGCCGCACTGCTTTACGGGTCGCAGCGGATGCGTTTTCAGGGCTATGTGATCGAATCCCGCCGCCTTGGTGTGATAGGACGAAAAGACTGTGCGCCTGTGGAGACGATTATCACGTACGATGGTAATCTCGTTCTTGAGGACGTCCGCGAGATCTGTCGTTGAGAAAGTCCTCTCCACCCCTCGCCCG
>JBGPBL010000083.1:0-10471 GCA_041481225.1 Sulfurifustaceae bacterium
CGACCAAGAAAGAACTGGATAATAGACAATGACTATGCTTCTGACCCCCGAAGAACTGATAGCCCTTACCCATAAGGTGCGCCCATCGGCGTAACTTAGGGCATTACGTTTTATGGGAATTGAGGCAAAATCACGCCCGGATAATACGGTTGCTGTACTTCGCGCCGCCGTCGAAGCTAGCATGGGCGGAGTCACCCCCAACCGCAACGCGGTGAGAAGGACTGAACCCAATTGGGAAGCGCTCCGTGCGCTTACGCAGGACTCAACTCGCAGATCAAACAAGAAGGGCACACAGGGGTGAGGCAATCGAGGCGGGGTTTTTGGTTCCCAGCGTGCTACCTTGCGAGTGGCGCATTTGATGGGGCAGGGGCAGGCGGACGCCGACTGTCAAGTTCATGGATTATTTTCGCGCCAGATTCAACTAATTTCGCTAACCATTGATTCCCTATATTTATATGAGCAGGGTGTTCTTTGAGATATGAATCGAATTGTGAGTGCAACTCGACGGCGTGTGTTCGAAATTGTTGACTATCAACATCTGTTCCAATTTGGCTCCATGTTGCTAATTGATCCCAGATTGTAGAGGCTCTGACAAATGTACCCAAGACAGGGCCTGCAATGTCTATCCATGAAACATTATCGGTAATGTTCGGGCGGACGAGAAGTGATTCAAGGATCGTGCCTTTAGAAGATGGATCATACATATCGCTCATCCAAAGCAACATGGCAATAAAGTCCAGGTCATAGGCTTCTTTCAATGAGTCATGACGGATGGCATGAAGACCGTTAACCCTGACATATCTGATTATTTCATTAATAAACCGGCGAGCAACCCAGTCGGCCTCCAATAAGGAGTAGGTTTTAACACGGTTCGTGGGGAGTTTGTCGCTATCTATTTCCCATTCTTTCACAAGTGGGCTGATTGCTAATTCAACAGTAAGATTGATTTGCCGTTCCCGAAGTAGCGTTAGTTTCTCCACTAGCGATTTCTGTGGGATCGGTTCTAGTTTTTGGTCGGAAGAATTACTCAACCGTTCAAGCAACTTCTCGTAAAGATAGTTTTTCTTAAATTCGTCGAGATTCATGGTATCAACCCCTCAGCACGACAGATAATCTCCAGAAGAAGTAGACCGATAATAAGGCACCTCTCCTTCAGAAGACTTCTCTGAACTTTGTCAGATGAAGAATGATCCTCAAGGTAGTCAGTGACAATACGAATAATGACGATACGATCGAGCAATTTCGCCGCCTTGGCGATACGCCCAATACCATACGACTCCATTTCGACAATTATAGGGAGATGACCATATGTGTTTTTAGCAAATGCCAAGATCTCTGAATAACTCCACTCACCCTTCACATAAATGGGGTTGGGTGACGCTGATCTCCCCTTGGGGCGTGGAGGCCTAGTTGCGGGTCCAACTTTAATCACTTTGTCCGTAGCTACTACGTGGGCGGAGTGTAAAAATTTTGCATGTGCAAGGGAAAATAAAAAGCCCTTGCCTAATACCTGATTAAACTTAATTAATTCAAGTGGATCTACCTCTTTAGGGCTAGCGTCGGTGTCGCAGAGCCACTTGTTCTTTAGGGTCACTTTCTCACCAAGCAGGCAGTTGATGTTCTGGCGCTGACAATGGACGTTATTGGCAACGGTACCAAGCGATGCGTATGACGCCTGTTCAACGAGAAATGCTTTGCTAACGTCATTTTTGTTGAGCGCCCCCGCGCAGCCATAAAATAAAACATACTCTGGTGGGTCTGGGTTTTTTCTCTCGTAAAAACCTGCCAGACAACCTGCGGCGACGACATTGCCTTGTGCATTCAAGGGACGATGGTTTATCTCGTAGCTGTTTCTTAACCGTCTGTGTTGCAGCGTGATAACGCTATTCCCTGTAGAACACCAGGGGCGAAAAATAGTGTACATGTCACGGAAAAGCTGGTTCACAGCAGCCGCTTCATTCCCATTGAACGTAACGATATCTATTCTTATTTTAGCCATTGAGTTAGTCCGTTGAGGGGCTCATGCACCCTACAGTTCCCGCCACTGCCCACCACTCCACACTTCAATTTTCATGACCGGATGTACTTCCCAAAGCGTCCCGCGTGTCTTGCCGATCTGATCCGGATGCTCTGGATCGTACATCACCCAGCCCGAGATACGTACCTTGGCCTCCTGCCGAGCCAGTTGCTGCAAGGTATGCAGCCGCCAGCTCTGATGCTGGGATAGGGTGTTTGGGGTGGGTTCGACGACCACCGCCTGGGCACGCATGGCTTTCGCCTCGGCAGCAGACGATGGCTTCTCAGCACCGATCCAGACGTGATAATCCCGCCGTGTTTTACTGTGACAGTTGGTCGATTCGGGACCTGACTGCTTGGCCGCCAGGAGATAGCCCACCAGCTCGACGCCTTCCTGTTCCCGTGGAGTGATGGCGGCGACCTGTTCAGCGCTGTAGCGATCGGTATGCCGTGGGGTGTCGAGTTTCGGAAACTCCTTGAGTAACTCCGAGACCGTCATTTCACGATAGGTAGATGGCGGCGTGACACGGTTTTTCAGGCGGTTGAGCGCGTGGTCGCCACCGTCGCCATCGGGCGGGCAGGTATCGGCAGATGCCAGGACCGGAGTGAGTACTATGGCCAGTGCGGTTACGACTGGCAGAAGAGCCCTGAACGACACGTTAATTTTGATCATTGGTACGACCTAGTTTACTAGGGGCTTTTGATTTCTGTGCCGAGCTCGGTTCTTTTTGCTGTTGTGGTTGGCCGCCCTTGCAAAATTTGTTGTCAGGGCATTGGGAACAATGGCCGGTGTCACCGCATACGTAAGTGCCGTGATCTGAGGGGCAACTGTGCCAGCGATGACAGCCGGAACGATGCGCATCAGCAGTGAAAGAAATTAAAAATGTGAGAAACATTGCCGCACAGATAAATCCCAATCGCTTGATCATGGTTGCCTCCTTCAATAAAGACGAGCAAAGCAATACGACGAACAGCGCCCATGGTTCACCCTCTGGCGCTAGAAAGAGAATCTTTACGAGATCAACCCTATTTGTCCGGGTTTATAGTTCCGGGCTTCCCTGTATAGGGGTTAACGTTTCCTTTGCTGGAGTAGTTATCGCGTTTTGTCGTATTTGGATTGGTGGCATGGTGAGGAGGGACATATGTGCCGTCTTTTTTGGTGTATCCCTGCACATTATGGTCGCCCGTCCCCTTGTGGTTATTGCTGTAAGACTTGCTGCCATATGATTTGGAAGACCCGTGGCTTGATCCCTTTGCGAAAGCATCGGTCATACCAAAAGCCATTGAGATAACAACACATAAAGCCGTGATGGTTTTCATGTGTCTCCTCCTTGGAGTATTTTCCATCTTGCGCCTCGTGGCGGTATAACTTCACTATTGGGTGTCTTCATGAGCAGTCGCTGAACACAGGCCAAATGTTTAATTTCACGACTACTTCGTGTTGACGGTGAAGGTAACGTCCGAATAATTGTTGTTTCGCAGCGTGATAGTGTCACCGTTCTCGATAACCGCTCCTTCCAGGTGTCCAAGCTCAGTCGCCACATTGGGGTTTAAATGAAGCTCAAACTGTTTTGTGGTGCCGAGAGAGGCGCTATGGATTATGGCAAGCGCAGAGACCGGCGACTTTACTGTGGTGTTAAAGACCGCCACTAAGCCTGGGCCCATCATCGCCTTGCGTAGGGACATGGTGACAGGCAATTCAGGTTTCTTTGCCAGCTGGGCCTTTAGCTGTGTGTTTTCAGTCTGCAAAGTTGCAACTTGTGTTTGCAGTTGCTCGATTTGCTTTTTGGCCGCATCAAGGTCTGATTTTGGAGCACAAGCCGTCAGGAGTAGGGCAAAGCAAGCTATAAGCAATTTCAGTCGCACAATATTACCTCCGTTAGTGAGTAACATTTTTTTATAACAAAACTGGTGCGTTCCCGCTCTAGACCACGTGTCGCATGGTGGGCGACCCCCAACAGGTCAGGAACCGCGCCTGATAGGCCGAGCTCTGTGACCATCGCTACCGGTGTGGGTCGTCTCAGCCTCCAAGGTGCTTTCATCTTGCAGGAAGTCCTTCACTTCTTTTGCACTTGGCTCGACTTGTTTTATGTCGCTGTGCCTGCGGCGCACAATTTCCCGCGCCAACGCATCGTTTAACCACTCAAAGTTCTCGTACTCATCTTTGCTGCCGCCCGCTGAGTTGCGATCGCGTGTTACGTGATCTCTCACCGCCGGCCAATAATGGAGCACTGTGTCGCTGAAATCGTTATAGACGACGGCCATGTCAATCTCGTCGTTTCTGGCATAGAAGCCAACGGTTTCGAAGAAATCGAGAACGTCATCACCTGGAGGGTCATCGCCTTTAAGGATGGCTTTGGCCAGATCCCGTCTGTTCGCACGCATGCGCTCCGAGTCAAAACGATCATCAAACTGCATGGCCAGCCGCACTGAGATCAGCCGTTTTTCACCCTCTTGGTGCTGCCATCCAAAATAGACCGTGGCGGCCAGACTCATTACGGCAACCATGGCCATGATGATCGGTATCCATGGGTGCTGGTCTTTTCGTTTTTGTCTTACAGGCATGTGGCGCTCCCCGTGTTCTCCCCGTGTCCATGCTGCCGGGTATACTATCCCACGGTAGGGTGTTTCGCAGGTTATCCAGCCCGTTCTACCTCTCCTTTTGCTCATGACTGGAATATGGACCAGCTGGGCCTCTAGAACGCTGGAATAGGGGCAACTTTGGGGGAAACATAGAAAAACGATAGGGCAGAATGTAAGCAAATACGTGGTCTTAGACTGGCAATGTGAATGAGACCCCACCTCCATTTTCCTCCTTAAATTCCTTGAAGATGCTACGGACGGCATCGCCCCCGCCGGCCAGAGAGCCCATTATTGCGAGACGCTATCACGCAGCGGGTGCGTCGAGCAGGAGTCCGGCGGCCATTGTTTAGTATCCGCCGCGGCCCGGTTATAATCGATTCATGCCCGCCGTCCAGCGAAGCTATCGTATCCGCGCCTACCCCAACGGTGCCCAGATCCGCCTGCTGTGCGGCTGGTTCGGAACAGCTCGCTGGCTCTGGAACCACGCCCTGGACATGCGCACCAAAGCCTACCAGCGGCGCCAGGAGTCTATCACCGGCGTTGATATCAGCCGCCATATCACCAAACTCAAGAAACTCCCGCGCTTCGCCTGGCTTGCTAAGGTTCCTACGACCTGCCTCACCCAATGCCTGCGGGACCAGGACAAGGCGTTTACTAACTTCTTCCGCCGCGTCAAGGCCGGTGCAACCCCGGGTCATCCGCGCTTCCGTTCCCGTCACGACCATACCGTCTCGCTCCGGTTTCAGGACGTCTCGGAAGCGAAGTGGACCTGTGGCATTGTCTCCCTGCCCAAACTTGGCCCGATGAAACTGGCCGAGAAGCTTCCCATGGTTACCTGCCCCGACATGGTCACCTTGAAGCGTGAGGCCGACGGGTGCTACTACGTTACGTTCGGTGCCGAGGTCAATATCAAGCCGCTGCCGTTGGTGGCCTCCGCGGTCGGCATCGACCTTGGCCTCGCGCACCTCGCCACCCTCAGTAATGGCGAGAAGATCGAGAACCCGAAGCGCCTGGCAAACCGGCTGCGCTACTTGAAACAACAGCAGCGCTGCCTGTCCCGGCGCGTCAAGGGTAGCCACCGCCGCGAGCAACAGCGACTTCGTGTCGCCCGCGCCCACGGCGCCGTGGCGAACCAAAGAAACTACGCAATGCACCAACTCACGACCCGTCTGGTCCGTGAACACCAGATCCTCTGTATCGAGGACCTGAAGGTCAAGAACATGATGCAACACCCCCGGTTGGCACGGCCTATCGCCGATGCCGGCTGGGGCGAGTTCCGCCGGCAGCTGG
The DNA here is from genome assembly GCA_041481225.1 of Sulfurifustaceae bacterium. Taxonomy (GTDB): domain Bacteria; phylum Pseudomonadota; class Gammaproteobacteria; order Acidiferrobacterales; family Sulfurifustaceae; genus Sulfuricaulis. Next base: position 5,890 of record JBGPBL010000083.1, read on the forward strand.
AGTACAAGGCCACGTGGTATGGCCGAACTCTGGTGGTCGTGGACCAGTGGTTTCCAAGCTCCAAGACCTGTGGTTCTTGTGGCCACAAGCTTGACGAACTGCGGCTTGACCAGCGGGAATGGACCTGCCCCAAGTGCGGCACCACCCACGACCGTGACCTCAATGCGGCGAAGAATGTGCTGGCGGAAGGTCTCCGCCGGCTTGACCCGGGTGAACCGGGTGACCTGCGCGTGGAGGCGGCTGTCGTAAACGCCGCCGGTGAAGCGCGAACCGGGCCAATGGCGAAGGCGTGTCAGGAGCAGGCGTGAGCTGTTTAGCGGTGGATTCAAGCATTAATTCTCTCTCGGGGATATAATTCACCCGCCTTTCGGATATGCCCGGGTGGCGAAATTGGTAGACGCAAGGGACTTAAATCATTGAGCACCCAGGAGGGAAACCCCTGGTGTGAATGGAGTCAAAGTCGGGGAAACCTGAGCGCCAAGAGGGCGGTGGCAACCCCGAGCTAAGTCTGGCCGGATTTTCACCAGGAAAGTGTAGAGACTTGACGGCTCCTGCCTACTGCGCCCCGGCGTTATGGCAAAGGTAAAGTCCAGACCACAAATGCGCTTTGAGTAAAGTGCAGCGGCGAAAGCCGTAGATGGTACGAAAATCCCTCGGGGGGAAACCTCCATGCCGGTTCGATTCCGGCCCCGGGCACCAATCAAAGAACAAACGGTCACGTTTTTTGTGGCTAGAATGGGGATGTGAGGATGAAGAAAGCCATTCTGCGCCTTGTTTTGCTCATTTCCTTTGGCGGGGTGGTGGGCGTTGCACCGGTTTTGGCAGGCACCTACACCTTCCTCGACAACGCGGGCGTCACGCACTTCACCAACGTTCCGACCGATACCCGCTATACCCAGATGCTGCCCGTGCGCTATGAACCCCCGACACGCTCGGCCGGACGGCCCGTGAACCCTGTCGACATGGCCGCCGCCCAGAAACGCTTCGGCCCGATCATTGAAGACGCCGCCCGGCGTAGCCAGCTCGATGCCGCTCTGGTGCACGCGGTGGTCGCCGTGGAATCTGGCTACGATCCCTCCGCTGTTTCGTCCAAGGGAGCGGTAGGGCTCATGCAGCTAATGCCAGAAACTGGCCGGCGTTACGGAGTGTCCAACCTTTACGACCCGGCACAAAATGTTCGTGCTGGATCAATGTATTTACGTGATTTGCTAAAGAAGTTTAACAATGATTTGCACCTCTCGCTCGCTGCTTATAACGCCGGCGAAGAGGCCGTCATCCGCTCCGGCAACCGCATTCCTCCGTACCGCGAAACCCAGCAATATCTGCCCAAGGTTCTGGAGCAGTATCGTCAGTCCCGCCTCGCCACCCAGTAACCTGCGAGGCAACAGGGTCGAAATGCACCCGGGCATCAGGATAAAGCTAGCGGTATTCTTAGGAATAACCATCCTGTGCGGATGCCTGACTGGCATCACCGTCCAGGCGGCGTCCACCACAGCCACGGCAATGTACCTCGGCGATCACAGGATTGAGCTGACCCACCAGGGCTATACGCGCCGTTACATCGTGCACGTACCGCCAGGCTACGACGGCAAAACCCCAGCGCCCGTCGTCATCATGTTTCACGGCGGAGGCGGCAAGGCGCGCGGCGCTATGGAGGAGACCGGCTGGTCTGCCATGGCGGATAAAGAAAACTTCCTCGCGGTGTATCCGGAAGGCCTGGCGCGCGATCCCGCCCGGCACTCCAGCTTCGTTGCCAACCCGCAGAGCTGGAACGACGGCTCTCAGCGCGCCATCCTCGCCGCAGTGCAAAAGAACATCGACGATGTCGGCTTCGCCAGCGCTTTGCTCGATGACCTCAGCACGAAATTCCGCATCGACACACACCGCCTTTACGCCACCGGTTTTTCCAACGGCGCTTCGATGGCGTTTCGCGTCGGACGCGCGCTGTCCGCGCGCCTCGCGGCGATCGCGCCCGTCGCCGGCAGCGACTGGCTCGATGAGCCCAAGCCCGCCCAGTCGCTCTCACTGCTGTACCTCACCGGCACTGCAGATCCGCTGAATCCCCTCGACGGTGGTGAGATTACACTCGGCACTAAATCAGCTGGCAAGAAACCACCCGTGCGTGAATTCATCCATAAGTGGGTACAGCTGCTTGGCTGTGTTCCCGAGCCGAAAACGATCCATGACCGCGACGGCGTCAAAGGCATCGCCTACACCGCCTGCCATGGCAATGCCGAGGTGGTTTTCTATACCGTCGGTGGCATGGGGCATTTCTGGCCGGGCGGGATGAGCCACCTGCCGGAGCGCGTCATCGGTAAATCCTCTAATAAGATCAGCGCCACCGACGTGATCTGGGATTTCTTTCGAAAGCACCCAAAGCAGTAACGGTGGGTGAGTTTGCACACAGGCAACGCCATCAAATAAATAGAGTGTTCTATGCAAGCAGTAGCCGCACGTCAATAACAAGCTTCCCCTTTCTAGTCTGGATCGAGCTTGTTCAGACAAGCATTCGCTCAGTAGTGTACGGGCCGGACAGAATCCAGCACTTCGTCGGCCAACTGGCGCGAGTAGTGCGCGAGGTCGTACACCGGTCGCACCGTTCACACGCCATGGGTTTTTCTTCGATTTATTTTCATTGAGCCATGGCAATCGCAGTGATATAAGGTTAATTCAATAGCGGTATTCCCGCTGTCTGTCTAAATACCAATCAATCATAGAAAGGTGGGGAAACATGAACATCGGTATAGATCCTTCGCGTATTCTGCAAACAGGTTTCGGGTTCTGGGGCTCCAAGGTGTTGCTGACGGCGGTGGAGCTGGGGCTTTTCACAGAGTTGGGCGACAAGGCCATGACCGGCGAGGCGCTGGGGAAGAGGCTGGGGCTGCATCCGCGCGGCATCTGGGATTTCTTCGATTGCCTGGTGGCGCTGGGTTTTCTGCAGCGCGAGGGCTCGGGGCCGCAGGGCCTTTACAAAAATACGCCGGAAACGGGAATGTTCCTCGACAAGAGCAAGCCGTCCTACGTCGGCGGCATACTCGAAATGTGTAACGAACGTCTGTTCCGGTTCTGGAGCGATCTTGGCCCTGCGCTCAAAACCGGAAAGCCACAGAACGAGATCAAGCACAGCCAGAAGTCGATGTTCGAAGTGTTATATGAAGACCTCCCGCGGCTCGAGCAATTCATGATCGCCATGCGCGGCATTTCGTTCGGGAATTTTCAGGCATTTGCCATGAAATTCGATTTTTCCAAATACAAAACTCTGTGCGATGTGGGCGGCGCCACTGGCCTGCTTTCGAGCCTGGTGGCCAGGCAACACTCGAATATTCAATGCACGACGTTCGATCTTCCCGCCGTGGAGCCGATCGCCAAAAAATGGATCGAGAAGGAAAAATTATCCGACCGGGTCAAAGTGGTGGCGGGGGATTTCCTCAAGCAACCACTGCCAAAGGCCGATGTCATCACGATGGGTATGATCCTGCACGATTGGAACCTCGAAAAGAAAAAACACCTCATCCGGCTGGCCTACGAGGCGCTGCCTCCCGGCGGGGCCTTCGTTACGATCGAGAATCTCATCGACGATGACCGGCGCGAGAACGCCTTCGGCCTCATGATGTCGCTGAACATGCTCATCGAGTTCGGTGACGCTTTCGACTACACTGGCGCAGACTTCTGGGGCTGGTGTAAAGAAGCTGGCTTCAAACGCTACGAGGTCCTTCCGCTGGCGGGTCCGTGCAGCGCGGCGATTGCCTACAAGTAAGGACGGAAAATTAATCGTTCACGCCCAGCACACCGCATCTAACCTGTTGAGTGACTATTCCAGCAAAGCGACATATAAAATAGCTAACCGTACCCTTCGGAGAACAACCATGACAATTTCCATGTACCAGGCGTCGATTCCGGTATTTGTTCGTTCGCTGAGCAATCTCATCGATATCCTCGGCAAGGCTGCGGCGCATGCCGAAGCCAGGAAGATCGACCCCGCGGTGTTGCTCACCAGCCGTCTGTATCCCGACATGTTTACGTTGTCGCGGCAGGTCCAGATTGTCTCGGATACTGCCAAAGGCGGCGCGGCACGATTGGCCGGGGTGGAACCGCCAAAATATGAGGACAGTGAAAAGACATTTCACGAATTGGTCGAGCGCCTGCGCAAGACGATTGCTTACGTCAACACCTTCAAGCCAGAGCAGATCGACGGTTCCGAGAGTCGGACGGTTACGCTCAAGATCCGCGACGAAACGATCACGCTTGATGGGCTAACGTTCCTGTTGAATCGCGTCCTGCCTAATTTGTATTTTCATATCTCCATCTCCTACGGCATTCTGCGGCACAGCGGCGTCGAGATAGGAAAGAAGGATTATCTGGGAAAAAGCTAGCGGCGCGAACGGGTAGTGCAGGGTCTTTTCTTTCCCCTTTTTCTATTTTACATAATATACATAGATAAAATTTCTATGTGTGTACCTCTCCTATAGGTAGTGGTTCAACGCCCCTCAGCACTACGAGGGGTTGCGTGACTTCCATCAGCGGTGTCGGCGCGATGGAAGCTGAGCGGGGCGGTAACGCTCCGCTTTCTTTTTTAGGTCTA
>JBGPBL010000084.1:0-10281 GCA_041481225.1 Sulfurifustaceae bacterium
GAAAAGAAGATCACCGACTACGAGCTCACCGCGCGTGCCCGGGACGGCAAGGAAACGGTGGTGTCCTACAATTCGACTACCTTCTACGATCGAGACAGGAAGCTGCAGGGAGTGTTCGCCGCTGCGCGCGACGTCACCGAACGCAAACGCCTGGATCAGGTGTTGCAGGAAAAAAACGCCGAGCTGGAGAGCGCCAAGTCTTTGGCGGAAAAAGCCAACCTCGCCAAATCAGATTTCCTTTCCAGCATGAGCCATGAACTGCGCACCCCGCTCAATGCCATCCTCGGCTTCGCCCAGTTGCTGGAGGCCGGTTCACCGCCGCCAACGGCCGCCCAGAATGTAAGGCTACACCAGATTATCAAAGCAGGATGGTATCTGCTGGAACTGATTAACGAAATTCTGGATCTCGCGGTGATCGAGTCCGGCAAGCTATCGCTGTCGCGAGAACCGGTTTCGCTGATCGATGTCATGCGCGAATGCCAAGCCATGATCGAATCGCAGGCGCAAAAACACGGCATCCATATAAACTTTCTCCCATTCGACCACACCTGGTTTGCCAATGCCGATCGAACCCGGGTAAAGCAGGTTCTGATCAACCTGCTTTCCAATGCGATCAAATACAACCGCGAGCATGGAACGGTCGAGGTGGAGTGCACCGCAAGCACCCCGGAACGCATACGCATCAGCATCAAAGACAGCGGTGCGGGATTGCCTCCAGAAAAACTGGCGCAGCTATTTCAGCCATTCAATCGGCTCGGGCAAGAGACAGGCAACGAGGAAGGAACGGGCATCGGCCTGGTGGTAACCAGGCAACTGGTCGAACTGATGGGAGGCACAATCGGCGTGGAAAGCACCGCCGGAGTGGGCAGCGAATTCTGGATCGAACTGATCCGGGACGTTACGCCCCGACTTGCCGCTGGAAATGCAATGTTCACAGAATTTTCGCCGCAAGCTCAGGGAAGCGCGGCGCTGCGCACCCTGCTCTACGTGGAAGACAATCCGGCCAACCTGATGCTGGTCGAGCAAATAATTGAGGATCACCCACATCTACGCATGCTGAGCGCGCGCGATGGCAATCTCGGCATAGCGCTTGCGCGCGCCCACCTCCCGGAGGTGATCCTGATGGACATCAATCTGCCTGGCATCAGCGGATTCGAAGCCATGAAAATCCTGCGTGACGATCCGGTGACAGCGCACATTCCGGTGATTGCCATCAGTGCCAATGCCATGCCGCGCGATATCAAGAAAGGCCTGGAGGCAGGATTCTTCCGCTATCTCACCAAGCCGATCAAAGTCAACGAGTTCATGGATGCGCTGGACACGGTGCTGGACCTTGCAGAAGCAAGATTAGACGACGCAGTTATACCAGGATCGCTGTGATGATTAGTACCGCCGATATTCTCAACGCCAGTATTCTGATCGTAGACGATCAGGAAACCAATGTGCAGATGCTGGAGCAAATGCTGTATGAAGCCGGCTATCGGTGCATTTCGTCGACGATGGATCCGCATGCCGTCTGCGCGCTGCATCGCACCAACCACTACGACCTGATTCTGCTCGATCTGCAGATGCCGGGCATGGATGGTTTCCAGGTGATGGAAGGCCTGAAGGAAATCGAAACCGATGGCTATGTTCCGATACTCGTGATTACGGCCCAACCGGGCCACAAGCTGCGGGCGCTGGCCTCCGGCGCGAAGGATTTCATAGCCAAACCGTTTGACCTGGTTGAAGTCAAGACGCGCATTCACAACATGCTGGAAGTGCGGTTGTTGTACAGGCAACTCGAACATTACAACCAAGTGCTGGAACAGACGGTGCAGAAACGCACGGCCGAACTGCGCGAAAGCGAAGCGCGCTTTCGCCGTTTGACGGAATTGGCATCCGACTGGTACTGGGAGCAGGACGAGAACGGGCATTTCACCAAGGTTTACGGCCCGGTGCAGGAGATGCTCGGCACCCCGGTCGATACCTTGCTCGGCGAAATCAAGGATGCGCAGGTGGCGCGTTGGAATGAGGCTGAGCGCGCGGCGCTCGAAGCGAACATAGCAGCACGGCGGCCGTTCTTGGATTTAGTCTGCAGCCGGATCGATGCCGATGGCGCGCACCAATATTTTCAGGTGAGCGGGGAGCCGAGGTTCGACGCATACGGTCGCTTTACCGGTTATCGCGGCGTGGGCCGGGACGTTACCGAGATCATGCGCGAAACCGTTCATCCGCATCCGGTATAAATAGGCGTGATGATCGCACCCTAACCCCTTGAAAATCCTCGCGCCATCTCTTCGCTAGTCCGGTTTTACAAAAATGCTGTGCTATGTTCGTTAGCGCACGGAATCCGCTGACGCTTTTTCTTATATTTACTCAATTGTGCTGACGAAACATCGTGCCACGCCAGATTATCCAGGCCAGTACGCAGCATGGCTGTATACCATGCAGGAATCGACAGAAGCAGATACCGTGACGCTGCCATGGCACCCATAGAGGTTCTCCTCGGGGCCGAGCCATAGCTCCATCCAGAAAGTTTTCCCCGACCTACGTGGTCTAATTGCAAGAGGAGTCAACGATGAAATATTTATTGAATAGAAGCTGGGTATGGACGGCTGTGCTGCTGATTGGCTTGGCAGGTTGTGCGGGTACGCAGACACAAGAGAGCACCGGTGAGTACATCGACGATGCGTCGATCACCGCTAAAGTAAAGTCTGAAATGGTCGCCGACAAGGAAGTGAGCGCCCTCCATATCAGCGTCGAAACCATTAAAGGCGTAGTGCATCTAAGCGGATCCGCTGACACCAAAAAGGAAGCCGATAAAGCCGCGACGATTGCTCGTGGTGTCGCCGGTGTAAAATCGGTAGACAACGATATTCATGTCAAGTAACGGTTGCAGGAGGCTTATATGAATTGGGACACTGCCAAAGGTAATTGGACCCTGTTCAAAGGAAACGTGAAGTTACAGTGGGGCAATCTGACCCATGCTCACCTGAGCAAGATTGCGGGCAGACATGAACAGTTCACCGGCAAAATGCAGAAGACCTATGGCACCACAAAACAGGCAACTGAAAAGCAGATCAAGGAATTTGTCGGGCCCCACAGGGATCACAGTCCCCGTATTTAATGCTTAATGGAGGACAGGTTGTGCACGGCTGTCTGCTGCGCAGAATCTCTCCCTTAGCCGCAATACGCATTAATAAAAAGGAGTTAGTCATGCTCTACTACGCAGCTGTGTTTTTCGTGATTGCCATCATCGCCGGGGTCTTTGGGTTCGGCGGCATCGCCGTGGGTGCCGCTGAGATTGCACGAATCCTGTTTTTCATCTTTCTCGTGATATTTCTCGTCAGTCTCATTATGGGTATCGGTAAAAACCGATGGCGCTCTTGATTACACAGGGCAACTGAAATACGTAAATAGGTAACACATACACTCACTATTCAGGAGATCTAAAATGGAAACGCTTCGTCGCCTCACCAAACCCGTCAGCCACCTGGTCGTCCTCAGTTTGCTTGCGCTGAACCTGTATTTACCCGCGGCGCACGCCGGCATGATTGGCACCGAGGCGGTGGTCCGCGCCGCACAGACGCAGCAATACCGCGAGCGTCTGCACAACGCGCTCAACCGTGACGACGTGCAGGCCCAGCTCCTGGCCCGCGGCGTGGATCCCGCGCAGGTTCAGGCGCGCGTGGACAGCCTGACGGATGAAGAAATGCAGACCCTGGCTACCAACATGGATCAGCTGCCGGCCGGCGGCGATGGCCTCATCGGTGCACTCGTATTTATCTTCATCGTGTTGTTGGTCACTGACCTCCTGGGCCTGACTAACGTCTTCCCGTTCGTCAAACATAACCGTTAAACACGGTACTTGGGATTTGTCTACATGGCGTCTACATGAAAAAAACCCGCTCAAAGCGGGCTTCGATGACTCATTGATTAATGGTGCCGGTGACCGGAATTGAACTGATGACCTACTGATTACAAATTGGCTCGTTGAAATGTCTGTTTTTCTTTCTCGTTCAATCAGTTAAGTAGAAATTTAGGTCTTGGACAGACCTTCACATACATTCAATGAGATGCAGATACATTTTCGCAAACTGGCGAACACCGCGGTGGTGACGTTCTGACGTTCCTGGCCTCCGGATCGAATTCTGACAGTCGGTTGCGGCCCTTAGCACGGACACTCGCGTCAAAGAGACGTTGTCGCACCCTGTTGCAGCGGCTGCCATGCGCGGTATTCGGAAAGCCGTAGCCGATAACGACTGACATTGCCGTCGCAGAGATGCTTGAGATCCTCGATGGCCAATTCGACCACGTGATCCAGGTCTTTACCGGGCACTAACGGTTCCGCCACCACACGCACTGTCGTTTCAGTCGGGTGTTGTTGTCCACGAACAATCTCACCGACAATGGTGATCAGCGCTTCGCGGTGACGCAAGCGCACAGGGTCGGGTTCGGCGACGGTCTCTTTAATGGCTTGGTAGCGTTGAGACGAGCGCTCGTACGCCCAGACAAACACGTCGCGCAGGAGTGCTACCTGCTTCAACTCGTATACGCCCAGCGCGCCTTCCACGTAAGCTTTTTCGGGGACATCGATGAACGACAACGGACAGAGGTTGCGCCGGATGAGCGATATGTTGGCGCCCAGCCGTGACACCCGCTTGTTCACATCCACGAACGGTTGCAGGTAGGGAACGTGGACCATGATGAAAAATGCCTGCTCGAACGGGTCCTCGGTCGTATCGGCTTTTTCCAGGAGCATGCGGAAGTACTGCTCGATCTGCGGCGGAATGCCAAGCGGGTGAAATACCGTGCCGCTGACATCCACGATGCGGTTGCGCAGGCGCCCGCCCTCGCCTGGATCGGCCAATAAGTTTTCCGATAACAGTGCATGCAGGTTGAGAAAGGTGAAGGGGTTGAACCCGATCTCCCCGGCTTGCTCCACCAGCAGCTCGATGGCGGCCTTGTGATTCAGGATCATCTGCGCTTCGCGCCGATCCTTGCCTGCGGCTGCCTGACCGAGCTCGATCAGGTTCTGGGTATCGAGGCGGGTGTAGGTGTTACCCTCCAGTCGGCTCGAGGCCCACGATAAATCGATCAGTAGGCGATTCAGGATGTCGCGGGCATAAGTACCCGCCGGCCGCGGGCCGTCAGGGGAACGGCCGATGTGGTGAAGGTGATCGCGAATCTCCGACGACAGGTAAAAGGTCTCGTTCGGCCGATACGACTCCAGGAACGTGCGGTCGTACCCAACGGGCTTGCGTTGCTGGATGGGCTGGCGGACATAGTTGAGCGTTTCCCGGCTCTCCGGGGAGATCGGTACATAAATTTCGATGGTCGGGGTGCCGGATGCTTCGGCCGACTCGATACTCTCGACGGCTCGGTATACGCGGGCCCTGCCCTCCCCCTTTGCTGAAACGTGGCCTTGTTTCGCCAACCTAATCAGGCGACGCTGCAGCGTGCGGCGGCTGACGATCTTGGCCAAAGCCTTGGAAAGATCGTTGATACCAATCCCATCTCGATGGCGGGCAATTTCGGCCGCAACTTGGGCATCCAGATCTTCGGGAAGTTTTTTTGGCATAATTTGTATGTCTTTTGGCGCGATTTATATCGTATTTATACATAATTTATAGATATAATAATAATATCACGCCAGTAGATTAGTTTAATTGGCGCGATATGTCAATTTGCGCGCCACTAAATCGTACCGTATGCGCCCAAAAAACCATCTGTCTTCCGTAGCTTGTCTCAGACGCCGGTGTCGATGTGTATTGGCCTCCCGAAAGGCATATACACGTTGCGCAACATCCGACCAAAAGGCCTGACCGATGAGTTCCTGGTCGCTGGAGATTCAGACAAGGGCGGCCATAAGACTGAAGCGATAAAGCAGCACTATCGGAGGGTTAGGTTGCCGATGAGGGCCAAGAACAATCTACGGAGAATTCGCGGGTAGTTTTCGCAGAAATTTCGCAACGATTTAAATCCGTTTCCAAATTCTTGATTAATGGTGCGGTGACCGGAATCGAACCGATGACCTACTGATTACGAATCTCTGCTTCACTCGCGTGTAATCAGAGAGTTATCTCGGATTTGGCAAATAATACGGGCAGAATTCGGGACTTAAGAGATCAATAGCTTGAGTTACGTTTGCCAGGTGATATTTGCCAGCGTTACGCCTCACCCATCACAGCCCACTCTCTTGGGCCGGTATAAACCGTCTCAACTTGATTAGCTCGACTGGGTGGCCCACTGCCGTGGATTATTTCAGACGCTGGCTGCAGTGTGATTAGAGATTCGCCAGGCACAGGCCGCTCCTGGCCGAAATTTGCCCATCACCGAGTAGGAAACTCGATGTCCGCTTTCCGGCTTACGAAGTTCCGCAGGCGACCCGCAGCGGTCACTCGCATTGTCAAAGAGGCCAGCCTTGCCTAAACTAGGCTGTAGTAGTAGCCTGTCATTCAATTGGGCTTTTGTGTACCCAGGAGGTTCCTGTATTACTCCAAAGGGAGCTAGGCGCCGAACTTGGCGAATGTCGCTTTTCCGGATAAAGTATACCCATGAGCGCGAATACCACTTTGAATATCTTGTCCTCTGAGGCTGACTCAATACTCGATCAAGCCAAGAAGTATCGTGCCGAAATGGACGCACTTCCCCCGAACGATCCGCGACGGGAAGTTTATGAGAAAATGATTCGAGATCTGCTCGAGCGGTCACGCAAATTGTCAATCGTAGTAACTTCCACTGCGTCAAGCACTTGAGTGGATCACAGAAATAAAGGTGCTAACCCATCATGGCTGACCTTGATTCCGTATTCGCGGATGCCGAGAGAACGGCCGAAGAACGTAAAAACGCGCTCAAAGATCACCTTGCGCGCCTGCAGGCCGACGACCGTTCTTCTATTGCGAAGTTAATCGTCTGGTCCTTTGTGATCCTGATAGCATGGGTTGTCGTCGCTGCGTCCGTTGGCGCCTATTTTTTTGACTGGAACGAGTTAACAGAACCAGCCAAATTTCTGATGACGATTCTCAGTTCAGTGATGCTCCCAGTCGTCACATTGGTGATCGGCTACTACTTCGGCTCGGAAAAATAGGCGAGATTTCCGTACCACTTTTTCCTTCGCCTGCTCCTTGACCCAGGTGTCACGCCCTACTTCTTCTTAATACCGACCTCAACGTCATAAAACAATTAATTAACTCGAGGACTAGTGGCCCGAGGTCGTCTAGCTAAGAACCAGAGCGAGAAGTAAATAGTTGAGTGGTACCCTCACACCCACTGTTGCCTGGATGGGGGCAGAGCAGGGCTCGAACCCCTCAAGCTATCCGATTGATATGGCCTCTTGCCACCGTTTATGGGGGGGGGCAGTTCACGGGCGCACGCAGGATTGCATAAATTCGCTTCAAGGTCCGAAAGATACTGTTAGTAAACTTCATAAGTTTCGGCGCCAGGAATTGGCACTCATAACTTAGCAATGAAGGTGAGTGCTTGGGTAATGTAATTAACGATGTTGGTAGCTGTTTGAACGTCCCCGACAATTGCTTTGATTGTAGCTTCGCCAGCTTGTAAGCCGCTGGCATGGGATTGCAACGCTGCCGTGGCGTTGGAAAAACTTACATCATCGGCCGAATTTTGGACCTGCAACAACTGGGAAAGGTATGAGTCGAGATTGTTATATTCATTCGTGAGCTTTATCGCCGTTAGTGTGACGGTTGCTGCGCGAATCTGTTGACTAAGTAAGTTCTGTGCAGCACGAATGGCGGCAATGGCATTGGCAGTATTTGTTTGCTGGCTGAGTGTCGGCATGGTGGGCGTGCTCTCTTAGGAAAGGATTCTTATTTTGAAGAATTGAAAAGCGTGGCAGCTTGCTGCGCACGGCTGATCAAATCGGAAATCTCAGGGATTGCTCCTCCGTTAGTCGCACGGGCGAGGGCTTGGTTGGCAGCAACCAATGCATCAAGGGTATCGTTGAGCTGAGCCACATTGGGAGGTGCGGCGACGATCGACTGAAGAGTGATGTGAACCTCAACAACATCAAGGAAGCTTGCCGGACCCTTTTCATCACGGGCCGCTAAAAGGGCTGATTGGAATTCATTGGTCAAACTATCGGCCTTGCTCGCGAGGCCTTGGGCGTCACTTAAATTCTCAGCCTTCAGTTCGGCAACGATGGTTGTTAGTTCTTGCTGCACAGAAGAAGCGGCGTCTTTGATCTCTTTGTATTTGGCATGATCAAGAATCAAGTTGGTGATGGTTACCACAGCCGCGTTTAGTGCGGCGGCATTAGTAGCCTTGACGGCAGTAAAACTCTGTTGCTTGGCCAACCCTTGAATACTGCTGGCTAAATTTTGCGAATTCTTGCTTAGATTAGTGTCATCGCTACCATTTGCCAGTGTCTGAATCGCATCGGCATAGAGAGTAATAGTGTCCATCAGCTTTTGTCGAATTTCCAACTGGGCGTTGGTTAGTTCCTGAGGAGTGCAGGAGGCTGTAAGGTCGAGCGGCGCCTTAGAGTACTCATGTGTCTTTGGATCCTTTTCCGCCGTCGCAAATGAGAATGCTTGATTATAGAAATTTCGTGTGCATTCAGCCGTCTGCACCTGGCGGAATAAACTCATCTGCGCTGCGCTCGCGGAATGCACCCCTTGATCAAACTTGGTGACGGTATCTTGCATCTGGGTTAAACCGCTACAGGCAAACATGCTTAGAGCGGCGCCGACAACTGCGATAGGTTGTAACAGTCTCATTGTTCCTCCCCCGCTGAGTTAACCATGCAGTAAATTTAGGAAACAGTTAACTGCCGAGTTCCCCCCCCCACCTGCTCCCGCAAGCAATGCTCTAACATTTATTTCATATACCTGAAGATCAAAGGTTTTCCCACAAACAACGGCATAAACTTCTAAAACCAATCCCACTAAAATAGAAACAGCCCACCTAAAGATATGTCGGCTCAAGTGTTGTGTTATCGTTCCCTGCGATTGCTTGAATAAATTGTGTCTTTTTAACTTCAGGCGTTGACTGCTGTGCTGGGTCAGTAATGATTTTCTCTCTCCCTCTGTTGGCGCGCGGTGAAAAATGGTCAGTTTGCGTGATTTGCTCTGACCATCCTGGTGTCGGCCAATATCTTTATAGCCGTAGCTTTTGAAAGTCCCTGTCACTCGGTATCACGCAGAGTGGACGGTCGGTATCGTGCTGTTTAAGGAGTGACCCTACTCCTAAAATTGGAACTGAACAATTATACGGAACAGACCCCTGACAGAGGGCTATTGTGCACCCCTTGGCCTAGAGCCTAGGAATGTCCATTTTCACTGCGTAAAGTGCGGCGTATAGCTTGCCGAACCACCAGAAGGTTGCTTCCCACAACGCACCTTGACGGAATGAGGGGTTCTGGCCACAAAGCGCCCATGAGCGACCGATGACCAACTGATTACGAAACAGGGAGACGCATTTAGTTCTCACGGGGACCCCTCTCATACTGGAATGGCACATCAGATCAATTCGGGTACAAACACCGTTCCATTCCTTATATATACAGATGAATGTGCACAACTACCGAGACGATGATTGGCCATTTCCAGCTTGATCTTGGCTTATTTTCCGCGCTCAGCCTCCAAGACTGTGGGTTTGAGTGTTGCCGGGTTGCCGACGTGTAATATTCTAATGAATAGAATTACTCATCGTATTGAGTAAATCGGATCGGTATTTTTGAGATCGCGCTAAGCAATGGTGCTGGACGATCGGTTGGGTATTTTCACTTTAGGAAATAAACCGGATGAAGCCGGCCCATAGCCTTGCCAGGTCATCTTCCTTTAGGGAGATTAATATCGCTCCCGCTACCATCAACGCCGCCCCTATCCCCGTCCGCCAGCTCAGGGCTTCACCCAAGAATGCCGCCGCCAACAAAACCACCAGGACAATGCTCAAGCGGTCAATCGCGACCACGGCGGAAGCCATGCCCTCCTGCAGGGCCGTAAAATAGAACAGCCATGACAGGGCTCCTGCTATTCCCGCCAAAACCAGTAGGCCCCACTCCTTACCGGTAAGGGCAGACCATTCAAATTTTTCGAACTTTCCCAACATCACCACCAAGAGCAACAGAAAAATGGTCATGATGATCGACCGTAATACCGTGGCCAACGTGGGGTCCACGCCCCTTAGGCCCAGCTTGGCAAAGATCGCCACCAGTGCAGCCGTTAATGCGGAAAGCAACGCATAGATAATCCACATGGTGATTAAACTCGCTTCCCCCGCCCGGCCATGAAACCCTGCGGCAAGGTCTCACTCCGTTGGCTTCGAGAACAAAGGATA
>JBGPBL010000085.1:0-10258 GCA_041481225.1 Sulfurifustaceae bacterium
CCGGGCACTCGAGTCTCGCGAAAATAGCTGCCCACCCTGGGTGGCCAACTGAGTTTTACGGCTCGGGAAAGCAGCCGTTGAGGTTACCGGCTTGGGCGATGGTCAAATTCGGCCAGCTCCGGTCATTCACTTTTCCCAGAAGCAGACGGCCGTAGTAACCTGAAACGGACGTTCGACGTGCAAGCTCAGGGACGCTAGCGCAGCGAGCGTCCCACTGGAACGCGTGGTTAGGCCGCTGTAAGCTTGATTTTGCCGACATTGCCCAACTTTACGTGTTGCCTCGCCTGCCACAGGTCATGGTTGTACTGCATGGCGAGCCAACTCTCCGGAGAGCGGCCAAGCACTTTGGAAAGGCGCAACGCCATTTCCGGGCTGATACCGCTGGTGCCGGTAAGGACGCGATTCAGGGTTGACGCGGCCACACCGAGCTTAGCGGCCAATTCGCGGCCGCTAAGCCGATTGGGTTTCAGATAAACCTCGGCGATGAACTCGCCGGGATGAGGGGGGTTGTGCATGGTCATCAGTGATAGTCCTCGTAATACAAGACGTGGGCGTGTCCGTCCCGGAATTCAAACGTTAAGCGCCAGTTTCCATTGACCCACACCGACCAGCGACCGCGCTCCGCTCCTTTCAGTGGGTGCAAGCGAAACCCTGGCACGTTCATGTCTTCGATAGCATGAGCCGTATCAAGAGCTACCAAAAGCATGCGAATCCGCTTGGCGTGGTGCGGCTGGATTCCCGCTGCGCTCCCCGACTCAAAGAACCTCTTCAGCTGCTGCGTTAAGCAGCGTGGGGCATAACCACAACAGGAATCTCACCACCTCGAATACAGAGTCAAGGAATAATAATTCGCCAAAGACATGTGCGAAAGCGCGCAGTCATTAAGGCCGCCTAACTGCTGAGGAGACCTCACTTCTTAGGCAGAACGAGTGGCGAAGAATGGTGGTGGGCGATATGCCATTCACTGCCACGTTTCGTGACTAGCATCGTGAAGCGCGATGGCGCTGGCTCAGGCTGACCATCCTTCATCCGGGTAAACTCGTAAAAACCAGTGAGCAGTACAGCGCTGTCACTGATCACGATTGTGCGCCTCTCGCCGATCACGTTCTTGTTACCACTTCCTTTTATCTTCGAGAAATAAGTTCGGATTGCCTCAGCCCCCTCGGATATAACGGGACTCACAGTGCCGAGAAGAATCGCGTCTGGCCAATAGTTTTTTACCACCACCTCTGGATCATTGGCGCTATATGCCGCTGACCAACGGTCGATTACCGCATTCGCCTCTTCTGAGGGACCAGCAATTGCTACAGCGGATGACACCAACAGCAGTGCTGTGACAGCGAGTCTGGCGAATTGCGTAATTCTTGCGAGACTCGGAAGTAAAAAAGTGCTCATAATTTCCTCCTCTAGAGATATGCAATGCATGTTTTCATGACAGCCACCTTGTTGTTTCTGCTAGCCGGCCCTCATGATGGCAGGAGGGTTACAAACCAATGCTGCCTGCGAGGCAGGTATGGCGCGGTATTGGCCTCCTGTCCTTGACGCATCAATACTACTTTCCTGTCAGCAACCTTAATTTTCCGGCTTGATCGAGACGCATTGGGATTTTTGCGAGGAACTGTACACACAAGCAGAATCTGGATGTTGATGTGCATCAACTTCCTGTAGAAGCTGTTTTTAAATTTATTCTAAATTTACGTAGTACGGTGCAATGGAAGCAAATACAGGTAGGTATTTGCGAATGCCTGGTTTGGGTCGACTTGAGCCGGTGAGGGTTACCAAAACTGGACACTGGCTGGTCATCTGAAAGTCCGCTTCCCGGCAAAGCGAACGTCTCTCAGATCGCATTCGGTATGCGTCTGATCCCCTCACCCCAGGCAGCAAGGATATCGTTCCGTATATAAGGAAAGGCAAGCTTATCGTTCCAGTCAGTGGATTCTGGTCCATCGGACAGACCCAATAACCGGGCGTAGTGGTAATAATTATGATACTTGTCGCGGCCAAGGTTATGGTTCTGGATTCAGCGAGTATGCCACGGGCGTGTTCTCCTCCCGCAAGCTCGAACGGGCCACCCACAGCTCGGTGGCCTTTTGCTTCATTGCCGCCTTCCGCCGGTGGGGGGGGTTTAATGCCACCCAGGCAGAGCAGTTTGGCAAGAATGGCCAAAAAATGAACAAACAGAAATAGAAACGACCGCTTTGTGCCGAAACGCGGCAGGGGAAGTCGACTTGGCAAGACTGCAAAATCGTTACTGGTTATGATAAGGGACAATACTTCGCCATGGACAGGAGAATGGAAGCCGGATTCCTCCCACGCACCGGGTTTCAGGCACTGCTGGACGCACTGCAGCAGTCCGGTTACCACTGCATCGGGCCGCGCACGCACGACGGCACCATTATATATGGCGCGCTCACGCGGGTGGAGGAGTTGCCGCGCGGCGTGCACGACCGTCAAGCGCCGGGGCGGTATCGCTTGGAAAACGACGCGAGTCTGCGATTTTTTAACTGGGCCAATGGCCCACAGGCGCTGAAGCCGCTTCTGTTCGCGCCGGTGGAACCGTTATGGCGCAGTGAGCGGGCCGGCGACAGCGCGCTCCGTTTTGCGGCGATCGAGCCGCCCGCGGAACGGCTGGCCGTGATCGGCGTGCGCGCCTGCGACCTTGCCGCGCTGCGGCTCCAGGATCAGCATTTCCTCGAAGGCCACTGTGCCGACCCCCATTATGCCGCGCGGCGCGCGAATATTTTTCTCATCACCGTGCACTGTACTCATCCGGCGGATACCTGCTTCTGTGCTTCCACCGGCGACGGGCCGCGCGCCACCCATGGTTTCGATATGGCGCTCTCCGAACTCGACGACGGTTTCCTGGTGCAGACTGGCAGTGACGCGGGACGGGCGCTGGCGGCGCGCTTGGCGCTGATGCCGGCGACGGCGACACAGTATCAGGTAGCGGACCGGGAGATCGAAGCATCGGCGCGCCAGCAGACACGGCGCCTGCCGTCACGTAATCTGCGCGATGTCCTGTTTGCCAACCTCGACCATCCGCATTGGGAAAGCGTGGCCGAGCGTTGCCTCTCTTGCGGCAACTGCACTGCGGTCTGTCCTACCTGTTTTTGTCATGGCGAGTCGGACGAGGCGGCGCTCGACGGCGGTCACAGCCAGCACCTGCGCCAATGGGATTCCTGCTTCACGTCAAACCACAGCTATATTCACGGCATCACGATCCGCGCCGACACGCGCATGCGCTACCGCCAGTGGCTCACGCACAAACTCGGGAGCTGGCACGACCAGTACGGCCGCAGTGGCTGTGTCGGCTGCGGGCGCTGTATCAGCTGGTGTCCGGTCGGCATCGACATCACCGAGGAAGTGACCGCGATCTGCGGCGGAGGGACGCATGGCTGATCCACGGCTTCCGCACGAGGCGCAGATCGTGGAGCGCATCCAGGAATCACCCAGCATATTCACCTTGCGCCTGCGGTTTACTGACGCGGTGCGTCATGCCGCGTTCCGTTTCGAACCGGGTCAGTTCAACATGATTTATCTCCACGGTGTTGGCGAGGTGGCAATTTCCATCGTCTCCGATCCGCAGGATGAACATTTGTTTGATCACACTATTCGGGTGGTCGGACGCGTCACGCGGGGCTTCGAGCAACTGCAAACCGGCGACCGGGTCGGCGTGCGCGGGCCGTACGGGCGCGGCTGGCCACTCAAGCTCGCCGAGAACCGGGACGTGATGGTGGTGACCGGCGGGCTCGGTTGCGCGCCGGTGGTGTCAGTCATCAATTACGTGATACGGCGGCGTGCACGATTCCGCCGGCTCGTGATCATGCAGGGCGTCAAGCATTCCAGCGACCTCATATGGCGCCATCAATACGCGCGCTGGAGCGAGTCGCCCGACACCCAGGTATTGATCGCGGCGAATGTGGGCGCGACACTGTGGCCGTGGCATATCGGGCATGTCACGGAACTCTTCAACATGGTCGAGATCGATCCGCAGAATGTGGTCGTGATGATGTGCGGTCCTGAAGGCATGATGCAGGTGGCTGTGGACCAACTGACCAAACGCGGGATTGCCGACACCGATATCCACCTTAGCATGGAACGCAGTATGCACTGCGCGGTCGGCCTCTGCGGCCACTGCCAGTACGGCGGTCAGTTCGTGTGCAAGGACGGGCCGGTGTTCAGCTACCGGGATGTCAAAGCACTATTCGGCAAGAGAGGCTTCTGATGGCCGACAAACCGAGAATCGCCGTGCACAAATTCGCCTCCTGCGACGGCTGCCAGCTGGCTTTTCTCAATCTGGGCGAGGATCTGCTGCGGCTTGCGCAACTCGTCGAGATTGTGCACTTTACCGAGGCCGGACCGGTTAACCCGGACATGCCGGTGGACATCGCCTTCATCGAAGGCAGCGTCTCTACGCCGGAGGACATCGAACGCATACAGCGTATCCGCCATAACAGCCGTTACCTGATCGCTATCGGGGCTTGCGCCACCGCCGGCGGCGTGCAGGCGCTGCGCAATCTGGCCCACGGCCAGCAGTGGGTCGCTTCGATCTACGCCAAACCCGAGTACATTCGCAGCCTCGCTACCTCCACCGCTATTGGGCAGCACGTGAAGGTGGATCTGGAGCTATGGGGTTGTCCGGTCAATGGACGCCAGGTGCTGGCGGCAGTGCGCGCGCTGCTGTTCGGCGTGGCACCGGTAGGGGAGAACGAGAAGGTGTGCCTGGAGTGCAAGCGCCGCCAGAGCGTGTGCGTGATGGTTGCCAAAGGAATGCCCTGCCTCGGGCCGGTAACGCGCACCGGTTGCGGGGCGCTGTGCCCGAGCTTCGGGCGCGACTGTTACGCCTGTTACGGACCAGCGGAAAACCCTAATACCGAATCGCTGGCGCGCCGTTTTGAGGGCCTTGGCCTGCTGCCCGAGGCAATCGCGCGGCGGTTCCTGTTCCTCAACAGCGGCGCCCCGGCGTTCCACGGCGCCGGCGTGCGCTGGAGTAAAACATCCCGTGACTGAGCGGCGCGACATTTCGATTCAGGTTCCGGTGCTGGCGCGCGTCGAGGGTGAGGGCGCGCTCGAGCTGCGTATTCACAACGGTGTCATCGAGGATCTGAGGCTTCGCATCTTCGAGCCGCCACGGATGTTCGAGAAGCTGCTCGAAGGCCGCGATTATTCCGAGGTCCCGGACATGGTCGCGCGCATCTGCGGTATCTGCCCGGTGGCGTATCAGATGAACGCGGTGCACGCTATCGAAACCCTGTTCGGCGTGGAACCAGGCCCGTGGGTGCGCGCCATGCGTCGGGTGCTGTACTGCGGCGAATGGATACAGAGCCACAGCCTGCACATCCACATGCTCGCGG
Organism: Sulfurifustaceae bacterium; assembly: GCA_041481225.1. Classification (GTDB taxonomy): domain Bacteria; phylum Pseudomonadota; class Gammaproteobacteria; order Acidiferrobacterales; family Sulfurifustaceae; genus Sulfuricaulis. The sequence goes on from JBGPBL010000085.1 coordinate 5,355, forward strand.
CGCCGGATTTCCTGGGTTGCACGAGTGTGATCGAGCTGGCGCGCAGCCACGCGGACGCGGTGCGTCGCGGATTGCGGTTGCAGGCGCTCGGCAACGACATTATCCGCCTGTTCGGCGGACGCTCGGTGCATCCGGTGGGAGTGCGCGTTGGCGGTTTCCACCGCGCCCCGGTGGCGGATGTGCACGCCCTGCGTGAACAACTGCGTGCGGCACTGCCTGAGGCGGAAGCACTGGTGCGCTGGACGGCGTCGCTGGACCTGCCGGAGTCGGATCAGGAATTCACCAGCGTGGCGTTGCGCCATCCCGAGGAATACCCGATGAACCGCGGCCGACTGGTCTCGGACGCCGGACTGGATATCCCGATCAACCTGTTCGAGGCGCATTTCACCGAGCAGCAGGTGGCGCATTCGACTGCCTTGCACTGCCTGCATAACGGCCGCCCATATCTGGTCGGGCCGCTGGCGCGCCTCAACCTCAACCGCGATCGCCTACCGGCGCCGGTGCGCGCCGCGCTCGATAGTACCGGCATCCGCTTTCCTTGCCGCAACATGTATTCCAGCATCGTCGCGCGCGCGGTCGAGATTTATTTCGCCGTGCACGAGGCGTTGCATCTGTTGGAGGCGTATCGCGTACCGGAGGCGCCGTTTGTCGACGTGCAGGCTCGCGCCGGCACCGGTTTCAGCTGCACCGAGGCGCCACGCGGCATGATGTGGCACCGCTATGACATCACGGCCGACGGCAGCATCATGCGGGCGCGCATCGTGCCACCGACGAGTCAGAATCAGGCACGTATCGAAGCCGATCTGCGCCTGGCGTTGCAGGCGTATGGTTTGGAGCATGAGGACGCGGCGCTGCGCCGGCGCAGCGAAATGGTGATTCGCAATTACGATCCTTGCATCTCCTGTGCCACACATTTTCTGGACCTGCGCGTGCAGCGATCCTGACGCCATGGACCGTCGTCTTCATATCATCGGCGTCGGTTCCCCGTTCGGGGACGATCGCCTCGGCTGGGTGGCGGTGGAGGCGCTGCAATGTTCCGCCACGCTGGCGGCGGCCGGAGGCGGGGGCATATCGTACGCGGTGCTCGATCATCCCGGCGCGCTGCTCATGGCGCACTGGCATAACGCGGATTACGTCATCGTGGTGGATGCCGTGCGCTCCGGCGCACCACCGGGAACGTGCCACCGGCTGGAACCCACGGAATGGACTGCGCTCGCATCGGTTTCCTCGCACGGTTTCGGACTGGCCTCAGCGTTGGCATTGGCGCGTGCCCTGGGCGACCTCCCGCCGCATCTGGTGTTGTACGGGATGGAAATCGACCCATCCAGTGCTGGGTTTTCCCTGAGCGAGCCGGTCCGACATTCACTGTCAGGGATGATCCGGGAGATCGAGCGCGAAGCCTGCGCCTTCATCGGGTTCCCTTGTTTTACGTGCCTGCCAACGATCCGCCAAGGGTAATGGGAACACCTGTGAAAAGCTGCATGGGACAGGGATTTCCGGGAGGATGTCATCCCAGAGGATGCCGGCACCGGGCCATTGCCCGCGTGTCTCGTCTTTAACGCGAACCATAAAAAACAATCAGAAATATTTGGATTTGCATTTTAGGTGGAGAATCTCCACCCCTTGTCCGTCTATGGGAAAACAGCAAATAGATCGCTGAGATCTGTCGCGGACGCGGCGTCACCGAGGAGAGGCGCCACGCCAAAGATTTCCTGCACGGTCCGCAGGGTGGAGCCATGTGTGTAATGAATGGAGTTCTGGTAGCCGTTTCCCTTGGCAAATGGCGAGAGCACGATCATGCCGATGGGGCCGTCTCCCGCCCCCGCCTCGTCCCAGACGATAAACACCGCCCCGCCGTTCAGGTAAGGCGCCGAAGCAAGGATCGTGGGCAGATTCTGCGACAGCCAGGTGTCACCCTGCTTGATCGAGTTGTTGGTCGGGGAACAAGCGTCATGCATGTCGTCGCACACATTGGGTGTGATGAAGCTATATTGAGCGACCGCGTTGTTGGCGAGATCCGTCGCCAGTTCGCTGAAGGGCCGAACGTGGCTGATGCAATTCGTCGAATTCGGGTTTCGGTTATTCGTGACGTCGTCGAAGTACATGAAGGGATTGTGCCTGACGGCGTACTCACCGTTGTCGACGAGCGGACAGTCGGAACCGCTGATACTCTCCTGATACGTCTTCCAGGAGATGCCTTTGTTTTGTAGATAAGTAACCAGATGCTGTGTCGTACTCTGATGGTTTGCGCTCGGATCATTGTCATCCTGAATGCCAAAGTTGGTGCCCGCCTCAAGCCATAAATAGTTCGGCAAACTAGGATGGTTCCCCGGCGGATTGAAATACTGCTCCGCACGTGAGGCCATGGGGAGTAAAACGTTGTTAATGTACGGAGCGTCGGCGTTCCCAGAGATATCCGACCAATTGTGGTTCTCCATGACGATGAGGAACACCGTTTGTATATGCAAGGCGGTCGGCGCGGCTGTCGTGAAAACCCAGCTCTGAGTGGAAGCAAGGGTGTTGCCGGCGAGGTCTTTGACGCCGCTCGTTCCGCCCATGACGGTAGCGGTATAAGTCGTGGAGGCGGTGAGCGCTGCGGACGGCGTGAACGTGGCGGTGGTGCCGCTATACTGGACCGTGCCCGCTACGCCTTTCAGGGTGAACGTCGTGGCGTTGATGGTGGTCGGATCCATGTTCTGACTGAACGTGACGCGGATCGTGCTATTCGTGGCTACGGCCGTTGCGCCCGCCGCCGGGTTGGTGCTGGTAACGGTGGGCGGGGTAGCGCTCGTCGCGTAGGTGACCGACAGCGGCGCCTTCGCCACGTTAGCCGCGGCATCACGCGCCGTTACGGTAATGACGTTGGTGCCGGACTGAAGGCTGATTCCCGAAATGCTCCAATTCGTGGTACCCGAAGCGGTACCACTGCCTCCACGGCTGTTGGACCAGGTGACTTGGGTGACACCGACGTTATCGGACGCCGTTCCGCTGAGACTAAGGGTAGAGCCGGTTGTGTTAAAGGATGGACCCGAAGTTGGGCTCGTGATGGCGATGCTCGGCGCGACCGTGTCAGGATTCGAAGGCGAGGCTGTACTACCGCTCCCGGTCTGGCTTGCGGCCGCGGATCCGCTCCCGCCGCCACTGCAGGCGGCAATCAGGCAGGATGTCAGGGCAAGAATATAAACAAACTTTCTCGTGGCGTCCTTTCCCATAATATCGTGCTCTCCATGAACAAGGGGGTAAATACCAGGCGGAATAACATCACTGAGATATGCGGGCGAAACCGCAAATTCAATATATACGATGGCGTTTTTGAAACGTGAGGAAGTTCTGACTCGCGGGCTTTTATTTCAGATAAAAGGTAGCCAGCGACCCAGTTTACTCGTACGAGTTCTTAACTGTTCGAGGATGTTGCGTGTGTATTGCCGGGTGCCTCTGGCGAATTGCTATCCCTGTTAATTCCCTGTTCTGGGCAACGTGCTTAACATGGGCGTGTGGTCCCTATGGGGTTTTCCAAGTCGTGTCGGGATTGAACTCGGTCATCCGGCGCGCGATCTTCGTCGTGTCGGGGCCGAGGTCTTTCTGATAAACGATGCCGTCTTGGTTGATGAGGAAGGTCATGACTCCCGAGACACCGTACTGCGCCGGGTAGGCCGCCAAGGCAAAGCCGCCGATCATGTGTCGTTTGACCATGTAGTCGTAGGCCCCGCCGGGCGCGTTCTTCCCTTGGCGCGTCAGGATCCGATAGTAGTAGCCGTGGTAGGGTTTGTGTTTGTGGCCGAGCATGGCGTTGGTACCGTACCCCTCCATTTGCGCACTGGCCATGAGCGGACCCATGGGGCTCTCAGGTTCGCCTGTGTTCGCTGGCCAATAGAGCCCATTGCGTTGACCCGGGCTGCTCATGAACTTCGATGCATATTCGAGGAGCCCGTCACCATTGCGGTCCTTCGAGGCGTATTCGTGTTGCGCATCGACATAGGCGCGACACACCTCGATGGCGTTCAACTCGTTGCGGCCGATCCGGCGGTCGAGGATCTCCTCCTTGCCCGCCTGGGTGTCGAAGCGCCAAGCGCCGCCCTGCTTCACGAGTGGGATGGGGAAGGGCCACTCGCGCTCGCCGATGACGAGGATCGCCTTGTCGCTGGTGTCCATGACGATCTTGTTTCCTTTCCCGTAAGCGGTAATGAACTTGTCCCGCGCCTCTTTATCGGCAATCAGATCGCCGGAGTGGACGAGCTGCTTGCCCTCTGGCCCAAGGATATTGATCAACTCCGCCGTTATCCCAGAACGCGTCGCCGAGACGAGTGCCGCGACCGCCTGTTCGGGCGAGGCGAAGGTCTTCTGTTCGGTACCCGTGGCAACGGCAACTGTCGACGCGCCGCCCCAGGCCAGTATCGTGGCAATGCCCAGCACCCCGACCCGGTGCCGCAGTGCGGTTGTGAGGCTATTCCATTTCACTTGGACCATCTCGTGACCTCGTAACAGTCAAACTTGGGGTTGGCATCGGCGTTCACTGACGGGGCTTGCCTTCTCGCTGTTGGCCAGTCGAACCCGGCGATAGGGCGTCCCGAGAGCGGGTGACATTTCTTGGGGTGACACCTGCTCGCGGCATCGCCTGACGGCTCGCACGCCCGCGATCCACGTGCGTGCGAACCTCGGTTTTTCTGGCATATCCCTCGAACGCGGGCGGCGGTGTTCGTTGCACGGTCAGTCTGGCAGGCATCTCGCGTGCGCCCCTGGCGCCGTTTGATTGTGGCTCGCGGACAGTTGGGTGCTTGGGCTCGACCGGCTGTGGCTCACGCATGGTTGGAGCGCGAGGCGTGCCGCCGCCAGGACGAGTGACCGGTTGGGCAACATCCGCGCCGTGATCGTAGCCGCGGAAGTCACGGCGCGTATCGGGTGCG
>JBGPBL010000086.1:0-10003 GCA_041481225.1 Sulfurifustaceae bacterium
CATCGCGTCTCGCCATATGAAAAAGTTGCGCGTCATGATGGTGGTGCACTACACGCTGGTGCCGCCGGATGATCTGAGCGACAAAAACGACCCGCGGATGGAGAAATTCCGCACCGAGTACGACGTCAAGACCGCGCTGCTGAATCTCGGCCACGAAGTTCAGGTGGTCGGCATCTACGACGACATGGGACCGGTCCGCAAAACCATCGAGGAATGGCAACCGCACATTGCATTCAACCTGCTGGAGGATTTCGCCGGCAACAGCGCCTTCGATTATTACGTTGTCAGTTTCTTCGAGATGATGCGCCTGCCCTACACCGGCTGCAACCCGCGCGGCCTGCTGCTGGCGCGCGACAAGGCCCTGTCCAAGAAAATCCTTTCCTACCACCGCGTCAGCGTTCCCCACTTCATGGTCTTCCCGCGCAGTCGGAAAATTAGCCACCTGCAACGCCGTCTCGCCTATCCGGTGATCGTCAAATCTCTGATGGAGGAAGGTTCCGTTGGCATTGCCCAGGCCTCCTACGTGGAGAATGAACAGCAGTTGCGCGAGCGCGTCACGCTCATCCACGAGAAACTCCATGGCGATGCCATCGCCGAACAATATATCGATGGCCGCGAGTTGTACGTTACGTTGCTTGGAAACACAAAACTGGAAGTGCTGCCCATCCGCGAACTGGTTTTTGACAGCACCGAACCCGGCCTGCCGCGCATGGCCACGTATAAGGTCAAATGGGATGAAAAGTATCGTGAACGCTGGAAGATCGAATACCAGTTTGCGCGCAACCTTCCCAATGGCATGGCCGATCGCATCGGCCATTTCTGCAAGCGGGTCTATCACCTGCTAGACATGAACGGCTACGGACGCATAGACCTGCGCCTAACGAGCGAAAACAAGATATATGTCCTCGAGGCCAACCCCAACCCCGGCATCGCCCGGGACGAGGATTGCACCCTCTCGGCTATCAAATCCGGGCTGAGCTACGAGGACTTTATACAACGGATTCTGCAACTCGGCCTGACCTCAAGATCTGCAGAATAAACCGATTCGGGACTGTCTGGCCCGGCGCCATTGCATTCAATCACGCGCCTTACCCACACAAAATACCCCAAATTTCTGGTGTACATCTTGCTCCTCTTGAGTCCCTGAACTTTGCCCCCAATTAGTTGACTAATCTAGTTAGGTATTCACAGGGTAAAGCCAGTACCGGCAGTTTTCATTTTCAGCAATGTTGGTCCGCCCCAGGAACAGGGTGAGGGCCAAATACGAATATCCGGAGGTTTTTATCAATGGCTGAACTTATTAGTGGTTTTCCGATGGATGGGGTAGTGACCATCAACCGGGTTTTACTCAAGCCCGGCTACACCGTGGACGATCTGCAGGAACGGGTCGGCTTTTTGTGCGAGAACGTCAAGACCTACCACTCCGACACCGGTTTCATCGGCGGCTTCGTGGCCTTGAACAGCGGCGCCATCTCCAATGAAGGATCAACCATCGGTCAAGCAGTCGCAAGCCCGCTCAAGAACAAGGAGGCGCTGATCGTCACATTCTGGCGTTCCTTCGAGGAGCATGAGCAATCGCACCGCAGCGACACATTCCAGCCGCTCTTTAAAAAGGTTCTGGAACTGTGCGAGAACGGCAATGAAGAAATCGCCTACTCGATGCTCTGGTCCGGTAGCGCCTACGCACCCGAGGAGGCCAGGGCGGCACGCCGGTCGAAAGAGAAAGATATCGAAACCAAAGTGGCCTGATCTTAACTATTTTATTCAGCGTCCTCCCGACACCCCTGTCCGCAGGGGTGTCGCTTTTTTAGGCGTTTCGACGGCTTTCCGGTACACTTCGGCGTCATTTATTTATCCCAAGATGACTCGTCGCCCTAATGTCTGATCGCCAGTATGCCGCCCCCGACAGCGCACGCCGCACGCGCCTGGCCCGGCTCGAAACGCTTCTCCAAGAACGCATTCTGATCCTGGATGGCGCCATGGGCACCATGATCCAGCGCTACAAACTCGAGGAAAAGGACTATCGCGGCGAGCGCTTCGCCGGCTGGGCGCATGAACTCAAGGGCAACAACGATCTCCTGACGCTGACGCAGCCGAAGATCATCCGCGACATCCATGCCGCCTATTTCGACGCGGGCGCGGACATCATCGAGACCAACACCTTCAATTCCCAGTCCACCTCGCTCGCCGATTACCACATGGAAGAATTGGCGTATGAGATGAACCGCGAGAGTGCGCGTCTCGCGCGCGCCGTCGCCGATGAATACGAGCGTAAAGAGGCAGGGCGTCCGCGCTTTGTGGCCGGTGTGATCGGCCCCACCAACCGCACGGCCTCGATCTCACCGGATGTCAATAATCCGGGTTTTCGCAACGTCACCTTCGACCAATTGGTCGAGGCCTACACCGATTCGCTGCGCGGGCTGGTCGATGGCGGCGTCGACATCGTCATGGTCGAGACCATCTTCGACACGCTCAACGCCAAGGCCGCGCTTTTCGCGATTGATCAATACTTCGAGAAGCACGGCGTGCGCCTGCCGATCATGATATCGGGCACCATCACCGACGCCTCCGGTCGCACCCTCTCCGGCCAGACCGGCGAGGCTTTCTGGAACTCGCTGGCCCACGCCAACCCGCTCAGCATCGGCCTCAATTGCGCGCTCGGTGTCACGCAACTGCGCCAGTATGTCGAGGAGATGGCGCGCGTCGCGAGCGTGCACGTGTCGAGCCATCCGAATGCGGGGCTGCCGAACGAATTCGGCGGCTACGACGAATCACCCGAATTCATGGCCCAGCATATTCGCGAGTGGGCGGAGTCGAGCTTTCTCAACATCGTCGGCGGCTGCTGCGGCACCACGCCGCCGCACATCGCCGCCATCGCCAAGGCCGTGGCCGATGTGCGGCCACGCACGCTGCCGAAAATCGAACCGGCTTGCCGGCTCGCGGGCCTGGAACCCCTCAACATCACCGACGACTCCATGTTCGTGAACGTCGGCGAACGTACCAACGTCACCGGTTCGGCAGTGTTCAAGAAGCTCATCCTCAACAACGAATACGACAAGGCGCTCGATGTCGCACGCCAGCAGGTCGAGAACGGCGCGCAGATCATCGACATCAACATGGACGAGGCCATGCTCGACGGCGAGGCCGCCATGGGCCTGTTCCTCAACCTGATCGCCTCGGAGCCGGCCATTTCACGCGTGCCGGTGATGATTGACTCATCCAAATGGAACGTGATCGAGGCCGGCCTGAAACGCATGCAGGGCAAGCCGGTGGTGAACTCGATCTCGCTCAAGGAAGGCGAGGCAAAATTCATCGAACAGGCGCGCGCCTGCCGGCGCTATGGCGCGGCCGTCGTGGTCATGGCCTTCGACGAAAAAGGCCAGGCCGACACGCTCGCGCGCAAAATTGAAATCTGTACCCGCACCTATCGGATCCTTACCGGGCAGGTCGGCATTCCGCCGCAGGACATCATCTTCGACCCGAACATTTTCGCGATCGCCACCGGCATCGAGGAACACAACAACTACGCAGTGGATTTCATCGAGGCCACGCGCACCATCAAGCGCGAGCTGCCGCACGCGTTGATTTCCGGCGGTGTATCGAACGTGTCGTTCTCGTTCCGCGGCAACAACCCGGTGCGCGAAGCGATTCACTCGGTGTTCCTGTATCACGCCATCCAGGCCGGCATGGACATGGGGATCGTCAACGCCGGCGCCCTGGCCGTCTACGAAGACATCCCGGCCGAACTGCGCGAGCGCGTGGAAGACGTGGTGCTGAACCGTCGCCCCGACGCCGCCGAACGGCTGATCGAGATTGCCCCGAAATACGCCGGCAAGGGCGAACAGGCGAAGGGCCCGGACCTCACCTGGCGCGAGAAACCCGTCACCGAACGCATCACGCACGCACTCGTACACGGCATCGATGAATTCATCGAACGGGATACCGAAGAGGCGCGCCAACAGTTCCCCCGCCCGATTCACGTCATCGAAGGCCCGCTCATGGACGGCATGAACGTGGTCGGCGATCTCTTCGGCGCCGGCAAGATGTTCCTGCCGCAGGTGGTGAAAAGCGCACGCGTCATGAAAAAGGCCGTGGCGCTCCTCATTCCTTATATCGAGGCCGAGAAATCCACCGACGCCAAGGCCAAGGGCAAGATACTCATGGCCACCGTCAAGGGCGACGTGCACGACATCGGCAAGAACATCGTCGGTGTGGTGCTCGCCTGCAACAACTACGAGGTCATCGACCTCGGGGTCATGGTGCCGGCCACGAAGATTCTCGAAGCGGCAAGGCAACACAAGGTCGATATCATCGGCCTGTCCGGCCTCATCACGCCCTCGCTCGATGAGATGGCGCATGTCGCCAAGGAAATGCAGCGCGAAGGCTTTACCATTCCCCTGCTCATCGGCGGCGCCACCACCTCGCGCGTGCATACCGCGGTCAAGATTGCGACGAATTACGCGCACCCCGTGATTTGGGTGAAGGACGCTTCGCGCGGGGTCGGTGTCGCCTCGAACCTACTCTCCACCGATCTGCGGGCCGATTACCTCGCGAAGATCAAGGCCGAATACGACGAGGTGCGCACACGCCACGCTGGCAAGAAATCCAACGTGCGCATGCTTACGCTCGCGGATGCCCGCGCGAACAAAACCAGGATCGACTGGCCGCATTACACGCCAGCCGCGCCCCACAAGCCGGGCATCACCGTATTTGACGACTACCCGCTCGATGAACTGGTGCGTTACATCGACTGGACACCGTTCTTCACCACCTGGGAACTCAAAGGGCGCTACCCGGCGATCCTCCAGGATGCGTACGTGGGCTCGGAGGCGACAAAACTCTTCAACGACGCGCGGGCGTTGCTCAAACGCCTCATTCAGGAAAAACTGCTTAAGGCACGCGGCGTCATCGGCCTGTTTGCGGCCAACAGCATCAACCATGACGATATCGAGGTATTTACCGATACATCGCGCGCACGGGTCTTGATCACCCTGCACACCCTGCGGCAGCAGGATGAAAAACCGCCGGGCCGGCCGAACCGCGCGCTGGCCGATTTTGTGGCGCCGAAAGCCACCGGTCTTGCCGATCATATCGGTGCGTTTGCCGTCGGCATTCACGGCGCCGATGAAGTTGCGAAGCAGTATGAAAAAGCGCACGACGATTACAACTCGATCATGGTCAAGGCGCTGGCCGACCGGCTGGCGGAGGCCTTTGCCGAATGTCTGCACGCCCGTGTGCGCCGCGAGTTCTGGGGCTATGCGACGGACGAAAAACTGGACAATGACGCACTCATCCACGAGGAGTACAAGGGCATCCGCCCTGCACCCGGCTACCCTGCCTGCCCGGACCACACGGAGAAGGAACTGCTTTTCAAGCTGATCGAGGCCACGAAGAACTCCGGCATCACACTCACGGAGAGCTTTGCCATGTGGCCAGCCTCAGCCGTGAGCGGATTTTATTTTTCACATCCCGACTCGCAATACTTCGCCGTGGGCAGCCTCGGCAAAGATCAGCTGGAAGATTATGCGCGCCGGAAAAAAATGGATATGGCGACAATGGAGCGCTGGCTGTCGCCAAACCTCGGCTACGAACCAGAATAAAAACAGGAGCGCAAGCGAAGCAGGGCTACATTCTCCTGCGCCCCTGCCGATGGCTATTACCCTCTTACCAGATCACCGTTAACCACTCGCACGCTATCACCGGACCGGAAGCCGGGATCGCTCTGCTGGGAAAGGGTTCGGATACCACCGTTATTCATGCGCACAATAATCTTGTAATGCGCGGATTTCTTCGAGTTTTTTTCTATCTCATTTCCGGCAATCGCCCCGCCAGCCACACCGGCGATGGTGGCCAATCTCCTGCCGTCACCCTTGCCGATCTGGCTGCCCACGGCTGCGCCGGCGATGCCGCCGATGATGGCGCCCGCACCCGTACCCTCACCCTTTTCTTCCACCACCTTGATCGAGTCGATCACACCGCAATCCGTACAGGACTTGGCGATATCCTTTGATGAATGGGCGCTCGGGATCATCCCGGTCATGGCCCCGACCCCAACCACGGCGGAAATAATGATGGCCACGGCCGCGATCTTGACGAGAGGTGACGTCGAACTTCCAGTTGCAGACATTGCTTGAAACTCCTTGTGAAATGATCAATATATGAAACCCGAGCGCTATTTACCAAAAAGCGCTATAAAGTTCCAGCAGTCTGCGATGAATACTCCGTAATTCACGACGAGCGGCTCAGGTGCTCTCAACGAGGAAGAACCGGCAAGATAACGTGATCAACGAATCCGACATCGCCAAACTGACGGGCCTCACCCACGCGGAAGCCGCCCTGCGGCTCCGGCAGGACGGCTACAACGAACTGCCCACGAGCAAACCGCGCACTCTGATTGCGATTGCCCTAGGTGTCCTGCGCGAACCCATGTTCCTGCTGTTGCTCGGCAGCGGCGGTCTCTATCTTCTGCTCGGCGATGTGCGCGAGGCGTTGCTGCTGCTGTTTTTCGTATTTATCGTCATGGGCATCACGCTGTATCAGGAACGCAAGACTGAGCGCGTGCTCGATGCGCTGCGCGACCTTTCCAGCCCGCGCGCGCTCGTGATCCGCGCCGGCAACGAGTTGCGCATTCCCGGCCGTGAAGTCGTGCGCGGCGATGTGCTCGTGCTCAACGAGGGCGACCGTGTGCCGGCGGATGCACGGCTGCTGTGGTGCAGCAGCCTCTCGGCCGATGAATCGCTGCTCACTGGCGAATCAGTACCTGTACGCAAACGCACCAGCGACGATGCCGGAGCCGCCAGGCACAGGGATGTCCCCCCGGGCGGCGATGACCTGCCGTTTGTGTACGCGAGCACCCTGGTCGTGAAAGGCAAGGGCGTGGCTGTCGTCGAGGCGACCGGCGTCATCACCACGATCGGGCGTATCGGCAAAACGCTGCAAACGGTAGAGGAAGAACCAACGCCCTTGCAGCGCGAGACGCGGCACATGGTGCGGCTCTTCGCCGCTATCGGTGTGGCGCTTAGCCTTGTTGTCGCGATTGCGTACGGCGCCCTGCGCGGGGATTGGCTGAACGGCCTGCTCGCCGGACTCACGCTGGCCATGTCGATCCTGCCGGAAGAGTTTGTCGTGATCCTCACCGTGTTCCTTGCCCTCGGTGCATGGCGCATCGCGAAGGCCCAGGTGCTGACCCGGCACATGCCGGTGGTGGAGGCGCTTGGCACCGCCACCGTGCTGTGCGTGGACAAGACCGGCACGCTGACCCAGAACCGCATGTCCGTAAGCCGACTCTTTGCCAACGGCGAGTATCTGGATGTGTCCGTTACCGGCGACACGCTTCCGGAGAATTTCCATGAGGTCGTCGAGTTCGCCATTCTCGCGAGTCAGCGCGACCCATTCGACCCGATGGAAAAGGCCTTGCGTGCATTGGGCCAGACCACCCTCGCCCAGACCGAACACCTGCACGCGCACTGGACGCTGGTGCACGAATACCCGCTCTCTCCCGAGCTCCTCGCCCTGTCGCATGTGTGGCGCGGGCCGGATCGCGCGCACTACGTCATCGCCGCCAAGGGCGCGCCGGAAGCGATCGCCGACCTGTGCCACCTGAGCGAGACGCAGTGGCGTGAACTGCGCGAATCCATCAGCGCCCTGACCGACCGTGGATTGCGCGTGCTGGGAGTGGCCAAAGCGATGTTCCGCGAAGACCCACTGCCGGGGAAACAGCATGATTTCGATTTCCAGTTTCTCGGGCTCGTGGGCCTGACCGACCCGATTCGTCCCACCGTGCCCGGTGCCCTGGCCGCCTGCTATACCGCGGGCATACGCGTGGTCATGATCACCGGCGATTATCCAGGCACAGCGCAGCATATCGCGGGCCAGATCGGCCTGACGCCACGCAACAAGATCATCACCGGGACGGAACTTGGGCGCCTGAGTGACGCGGAACTGCGCCAACGCATCCGGTCGGTGAACATCTTCGCGCGTGTGGTACCCGAACAGAAACTGCGCATCGTCGAAGCGCTGAAGGACGATGGCGAAATCGTCGCCATGACCGGCGATGGCGTCAACGATGCCCCGGCCCTCAAGTCCGCACACATCGGTATCGCCATGGGCGCACGCGGCACAGACGTGGCGCGCGAGGCGGCGGACCTCGTGCTGCTCGACGATGACTTTTCTTCCATCGTTGCCGCCGTGCGGCTCGGGCGGCGCATGGCCTCGAATCTGCGCAAGGCGATGGCCTATACGCTTGCCGTGCACGTGCCAATTGTGGGGCTGTCGCTGCTGCCGGTGCTTGCCGGCTGGCCCTTGATCCTGACCCCGGCGCATATCGTCTTCCTCGAACTCATCATCAACCCCACGTGCTCGATTGTGTTCGAAGCCGAATGCGAGGAGGCCGACGTCATGCACGAGCCCCCACGACCGCCTGGCGCGCCGCTTTTTGCCCGCCACCTGCTCGCCTTGAGCCTGTTACAGGGTGTGGGCGTGCTGCTCGTCGCGCTGGCGGTATTCGGCCTGGCGTTCTATCGCGGCCTCGATGAAAACGAGGCGCGCGCACTCACCTTCACCGTGCTTGTCGCCGCCAACCTCGCGCTCGTTTTCACCAACCGCTCGTGGACACGCAGCCTCTTTGCCACCCTGCGCCTGCCCAACCCGGCGCTCTGGTGGGTCACGGGCAGCGCGGCCTTGGTTCTGGTATTCGTGCTGTATGTGCCGGCGATCCGCGAACTGTTCCGCTTCGGCGTCCTGTACGTCTCCGACTTGGCGTTCTGCCTGGCCGCGGGGATATTCAGCATTCTGTGGTTCGAGAGTTACAAGTGGATCAAGAATCGGGGTACGGCGGCACACTGATTGGAAATGCGCCATTTCTTTCTGGCGGAGTCAGGCGATTGTTGCCGTAATAGAGGCTAACCCGTTCAGCGAGATTTTCAAGCACTCCGGGCGGGCACTGAAAACGCCGGCTTGAGTCCCTTTTTTTCTCTTACGGGAGAAATAAAAACCCCATCCACACAAAACCTGCGTGGATGGGGAGGGAGGAGAAAGGTGCTGCGGCTACTGGATGTTCAGAATCTTCATCGCCTTGGCGAGCGTATCGATGGACTCCTGATGCTTGCCCTGTTTGTGCAGGTTCTCGCCCTCGGCGCGCAACTGTTTGACCTCATTCAGCTGCTCGGCCGTGATATTGGGCTTGGCTGCGAGCGCGGCGTCGATCTTCTTCATGTCCATGGGGCAATGAAACGCGAAGGCATTGCCGGCCGCGAGCATGAGGACGGCCGTGGTAACGAGCATGCGAAGCTTCATGTTGACCTCCTTGGTCGGTTCGAACGGGGGAACGATCGGGTGCTGCATCCCTACAAACACTTCCGGAGAGTATTTTATCCCACCCTGCCCCGCTTAGATAAATGAGAGTGTTCTAATACCCTCCTTCCGTGGGGGATATAAGCACACATAGGGCGCAATTGGCGGAGCCGTATTGCGCCAATTGGAATCACATATAGCGGAATACGCTATCGCTATTCCGCCCTACGAGTTCCTCCCTGCCGCAGAGAACAGCCTCCGGAACAGCCGCACGAGGTCGGGGATCTGGTAGTTGGCGTTGAGGCCGCTCGGGTTAGGCAGAACCCAGACCTTGGCGCTGCCGGTTCCCTCCGGCTGCTCGCCGATGCGAACTTGGGTGTGTTGGAAAGCGACCTGATACGCACCGACGCCGAGCACAGCGACGATGCGCGGCCGATAGTGGCGAACCTTCGCTATCAGGCGGCGGGCTCCGGCGCGTAGCTGCTTGTCCGTGAGTTCCGCGGCGTTGGCCGTGGCGCGGTTGACGAAGTTGGTAATGCCGCAGCCGTATTTCAGCAGCTCGCGCTCCTCGTACGGCGACAGCAAGCGCGGCGTGAAGCCGGACTGGTGCAGTGCTGGCCAGAAGCGGTTGCCGGGGCGGGCGAAGTGGTGACGCACCACACCCGAGTAAAGCCCCGGATTGATGCCGACGAACAGCACCTTCAAACGCAGG
>JBGPBL010000087.1:0-9964 GCA_041481225.1 Sulfurifustaceae bacterium
CCAGATGTCGACCACCTTGTTGTAGCGCTCGCCGTCGGTCAAGAGACCAGAGTTATACTGGTTCTGGATGCTCTTCACTTCCGCTTCGGCGCTGCCGATGATGTCGGCCTTTTCCGCCGGCGTGAGCATGTCGTCCACGCCGATGGACATGCCCGCGCGTGTAGCGTAGGCAAAGCCGGTGTACATGAGTTGGTCGGCGAAAATGACGGATTCCTTGAGACCAACCCGGCGATAGCAAGTGTTGATCAGTTCCGAAATAGTCTTCTTCTTGAGATCGCGATTGATGACCTCGAACGGCAGGCCATCGGGCAGGATTTCGGACAGCAGTGACCGACCCACGGTCGTATCATAAAGCTTGCGCGTTTCCTGACCGCGGCGCTGATCATCGAACAGCACCTCGCGGATACGCACCTTAATTTTGGCATGTATGGATATCTGCCGCGTCTCGTAGGCACGGTGCACTTCGGCAACATCGGCGAAGATCATACCCTCGCCTGGCGCATTGATACGCACGCGGGTCATGTAATAAAGACCCAGCACGATGTCCTGCGACGGCACAATAATCGGATCGCCGTTGGCCGGCGACAGAATATTGTTGGTCGACATCATGAGCGCGCGGGCTTCGAGCTGCGCCTCGATGGACAACGGGATGTGTACGGCCATCTGGTCGCCATCGAAATCAGCGTTGTACGGTGCGCACACCAAGGGATGCAGTTGGATGGCCTTACCTTCGATCAGCACCGGCTCAAAGGCCTGGATACCGAGACGATGCAGCGTCGGCGCACGATTGAGCATCACGGGATGTTCGCGAATGACCTCTTCCAGAATATCCCATACCTCAGGACCAGCCTGCTCGACCATTTTCTTCGCCGCCTTGATGGTGGTGGCAAGGCCTTTCGATTCGAGCTTGCTGAAGATGAATGGCTTGAACAGTTCGAGCGCCATTTTCTTCGGCAGTCCGCACTGATGCAGCCTCAGCGTCGGACCCACCACGATCACAGAACGGCCAGAGTAATCCACGCGCTTGCCGAGCAAGTTCTGGCGGAAACGCCCCTGCTTGCCCTTGATCATGTCGGCCAGCGATTTGAGCTGGCGTTTGTTCGCGCCAGAGATGGCGCGACCACGACGGCCGTTGTCGAGCAATGCGTCCACCGCTTCCTGCAACATGCGCTTTTCGTTGCGCACGATGATGTCCGGCGCATTGAGGTCAAGCAGGCGCTTCAAACGGTTATTGCGGTTAATGACGCGCCGGTAAAGATCGTTGAGATCGGAGGTGGCGAAACGACCGCCATCGAGCGGCACCAGCGGCCGCAGTTCAGGCGGCAACACCGGCAGGATCGCGAGCACCATCCACTCCGGCTTGTTACCGGAATATTTGAAGGCCTCAATCACCTTGAGGCGCTTGGTCAGTTTCTTGATCTTGGTCTCGGACGTGGTGCCGGCCAACTCACCGCGCAATTTCACCTGCTCCTCATCCAGAATGATCGCCTTTAACAGGTCACGGATGGCTTCCGCACCCATGCGCGCGTCGAATTCATCGCCGTATTGCTCGACGGCATTGAGGTAAGCGTCTTCCGACAAAAGCGTGCTGCGCTCCAGCGGCGTCATACCCGGATTGATGATTACGTAGGCTTCGAAATAGAGCACGCGTTCGATGTCGCGCAGTGTCATGTCGAGCATGAGGCCCATGCGCGAGGGCAGCGACTTGAGGAACCAGATATGCGCGACTGGCGAGGCCAGTTCGATATGGCCCATGCGCTCGCGGCGTACCTTCGAAAGCGTCACTTCCACGCCGCACTTCTCACAGATCACGCCACGGTGCTTCAGGCGCTTATACTTGCCGCAAAGGCACTCATAGTCCTTCACCGGACCAAAGATCTTGGCGCAGAACAGGCCGTCACGCTCAGGTTTGAACGTACGGTAGTTGATGGTCTCCGGTTTTTTCACTTCACCGAAGGACCAAGAACGGATTTTTTCCGGCGAGGCAAGCCCGATGCGAATGGCGTCAAAGTCCTCGGACTTTCCAGGTTGCTTGAAAAGATTAAACAAGTCTCTCAAGGTATCATCTCCTCAAAATTCAGCCGATTAACTCTATTTTTCCTGCTCCAGCTCGATGTCGATGCCGAGCGCGCGGATTTCCTTGACCAGCACATTAAAGGATTCGGGCATGCCCGGTTCCATGCGGTGGTCACCCTTGACGATGTTCTCGAACATCTTGGTGCGGCCGGTAACGTCGTCAGATTTCACCGTCAGCATTTCCTGTAACGTGTACGCCGCGCCGTAGGCCTCCAGCGCCCACACTTCCATTTCGCCGAAGCGTTGGCCACCGAACTGCGCCTTACCTCCGAGCGGTTGCTGCGTCACGAGCGAGTACGGACCGGTGGAACGCGCGTGCATCTTGTCATCCACCAGGTGATTCAGCTTGAGTATGTACATGTAACCCACGGTCACCGGACGGTCGAACGGGTCGCCCGTACGACCGTTATAGAGCGTGGTCTGACCCGAGCGCGGCAGGCCGGCAAGGTCCAGCATCTCACGGATCTCCTCTTCGGCCGCGCCGTCGAATACGGGTGTGGCCACTGGCACGCCGTTGCGCAGATTGTGTGCAAGTTCGAGGATTTCGTCATCGGTCAGCGACTTGATGTCTTCCTTGCGGCCGCTCTTGCCCACATGGTTATAGACCCGGTCAATGAACCGGCGGATCTCCTCTACCTTACGGCTCTCTTGCAACATACGGCCGATCTGCTCGCCCAGTTCGCGTGCGGCCCAGCCAAGATGGGTCTCAAGCACCTGCCCCACGTTCATACGGGAGGGCACGCCGAGCGGATTGAGTACGATATCCACCGGCCGGCCGTCGGCCATGTGCGGCATGTCCTCGACCGGCACGATGCGCGAGATAACACCCTTGTTGCCATGGCGTCCCGCCATCTTGTCGCCCGGCTGCAGGCGGCGTTTCACCGCCACATATACCTTGACCATCTTGAGCACGCCCGGCGCCAAATCGTCGCCCGAAGTGAGCTTGGCCTTCTTTTCAGTGAACCGTTGTTCGAACAATTCCTTCTGCTTCGCGAGATAGCCGCGAATCTGTTCCAGGGCCTGACTCGCTTCCTCATTGCGCAAGCGAATGTCGAACCATTTCTGACGCGGCAGCTCCTCGAGGTATCCCTTGGTGATCTTGTCGCCGTGCTTCAGTCCCGCCGGTCCACCGTCGGCAACCTTGCCAACCAGCTGACGCTCGAGACGGGCGTAGGCATCGTTTTCGAGAATACGATATTGATCGTCGAGGTCCTTGCGAACGCTGGAAAGATCGGACTCCTCGATACTCTTGGCGCGCGCGTCCTTGTCCACGCCCTCGCGGGTGAACACATGTACATCAATGACCGTGCCCGAAATACCAGATGGCACGCGCAGACTCGTGTCCTTAACATCCGAGGCCTTCTCGCCGAAGATCGCGCGCAGAAGTTTCTCCTCGGGGGTAAGCTGGGTCTCGCCTTTCGGCGTAACCTTGCCCACCAGAATGTCACCCGCGTCCACTTCGGCGCCGATATAGATGATGCCGGACTCATCAAGCTTCGCCAGTGCGCTTTCACCCACGTTCGGGATGTCGCGTGTGATTTCCTCGGAGCCAAGCTTGGTGTCGCGCGCCACCGTTTGCAGTTCTTCGATGTGGATCGTGGTGAAGTAGTCGTTTTCCACGACACGCTCGGAAATGAGAATCGAGTCCTCGAAGTTGTAGCCGTTCCACGGCATGAACGCGACCAGAATGTTGCGCCCCAGCGCGAGTTCGCCCATGTCGGTCGACTGACCGTCGGCCAGCACGTCGCCCTTGGCGATGACATTGCCCACCTTCACCAGCGGTTTCTGGTTGATGTTGGTGTTCTGGTTCGAACGCGTGTACTTGGTCAGGTTGTAGATGTCGACGCCGACTTCACCCGGTTTGGTTTCGTCATCGTTCACGCGCACCACAATGCGCGAAGCGTCAACCGAGTCCACCATACCGCCACGGGTCGCCACCACGGATGCACCCGAATCGATCGCAACGATGCGTTCCATGCCGGTACCAACCAGCGGCTTCTCGGTCTTGAGCGTCGGCACCGCCTGACGCTGCATGTTCGAGCCCATGAGGGCGCGGTTGGCGTCGTCGTGTTCCAGGAACGGGATGAGCGAGGCCGCGACCGAGACGATCTGGGATGGGGCCACGTCGATGTAATCCACCTTGTCCGGCGTGGACAACATGAATTCGTTCTTGGAGCGGCAGGAAACCAGCTCATCGAACAGATGGCCACGACTGTCGAGCGCCGCATTCGCCTGGGCAATGACGAATTTGCTTTCTTCAATCGCCGAGAGGTAATCCACTTGGTCCGTCACCTTGCCGTTGTTCACCTTGCGGTAGGGTGTCTCCAGGAAGCCATACTCGTTGGTACGTGCATAAACCGCGAGCGAGTTGATGAGGCCGATGTTCGGGCCTTCCGGCGTTTCGATCGGACACACGCGTCCGTAATGTGTCGGATGCACGTCGCGCACTTCAAAACCGGCGCGCTCGCGCGTGAGGCCGCCGGGTCCCAGCGCGGAAACGCGGCGTTTATGCGTGATTTCCGACAGCGGGTTGGTCTGGTCCATGAACTGCGACAGCTGGCTGGAACCGAAAAATTCCTTGATGACCGCCGACACCGGCTTCGCATTGATCAGTTCCTGCGGCATGAGACCTTCGGATTCGGCAAGGCTCAAGCGCTCCTTCACCGCGCGCTCGACGCGCACGAGGCCCACGCGAAACTGATTTTCCGCGAGTTCGCCCACGGAACGTACGCGGCGGTTGCCGAGATGGTCGATGTCGTCGATCTCGCCCTGGCCGTTCTTGAGAGCGATCAGGATTTTCATCGCATCAACGATGTCTTCCTTGGTCAGAATGCCCGGACCTTCGTCTTGGCTGCGGCCCACACGCCGGTTGAACTTCATACGGCCCACCGCCGACAGATTGTAGCGATCGGAGCTGAAAAACAGGTTGTTAAAGAGTGTCTGCGCCGCATCCTTTGTCGGCGGCTCGCCGGGACGCATCATGCGGTAAATTTCGATCTGTGCCTCGAGGGCATCCCGCGAAGGGTCGAGCCGGAGGGTGTCGGAAATGAACGAACCCTGGTCGAGGTCGTTCGTGTAGATCGTCTTCACACTCTCGATGCCGATGGCAAAAAACTTCTCGAGCAGATCGATGCTGATCAGGTCGTTGGACTGGGCCAGCAGTTCACCGGTCGCCGGATTGATAACGTCCTCCGCGAGCGAGCGTCCGACAATGAAACTCGGCGGCACGGTCAGGTGCTTGAGCTTGGCCTTCTCGAGTTCACGGATATGGCGGCCGGAGATACGGCGGCCGGCCTCGATGATCACTTCACCCTTCGGGGTCTTGATATCGAAGTCGAGCTGCATGCCGCGTAAACGCGTTGGAATCAGATCGAAGCGGACCTCGTTTTTGACCAGCTGGTAGACATCGGTCTCAAAGAACGTCGCCAAAATCTCCGGCGTCGTCATGCCGATCGCGCGCAGCAGAATCGTAGACGGAAGCTTGCGCCGACGATCGATGCGCACGTAGAGATAATCCTTGGGATCGAATTCAAGGTCGAGCCACGATCCGCGGTACGGAATCACGCGCGCCGAGAACAGCAGTTTTCCCGAGGAATGCGTCTTGCCGTAATCATGTTCGAAGAAAACGCCGGGCGAGCGGTGCAGCTGCGAAACGATCACGCGCTCGGTGCCATTAATAATAAAGGTACCATTGTCGGTCATGAGCGGGATTTCGCCCATGTACACTTCCTGTTCCTTAATGTCGCGCACCGCCTTGGTACCGGTGGCTTCGTCCTTTTCGAACACCACGAGGCGCAGCAACGCGCGCAACGGTGCGGCGTAAATCAGGCCGCGCTGTTGGCATTCCTTGACGTCAAACGGGGGCGTGCCGAGCCGATAGCTGGCAAACTCAAGCGCGGCATTGCCGTTATAGCTCTCAATCGGAAACACCGTCTTGAAGGCGGCCTGCAGGCCCTGATCGATCCGCTGCTCCGGCGGGACATCCGTCTGCAGAAACTGGCGATAGGACTGCTTCTGTATTTCGAGCAAATAGGGAACCCGCAAAACGCCAGGGCGCTTGCCAAAATTTTTGCGGATGAGTTTCTTCTCGGTGAATGAGTAGGTCATGCTCTTCCTCTGCTCTTTAAGTGATCAGCCTCAACGGACCGACGCGGCGGCGAATGCTTTACAAGAAATCGACATACGGGAAGGCCAGCGGCCACACGCCGATGGCGCAACCCGTACGTCTTGTACCAATTCCCTGCGTCCACACCCGTGTGAACGCACGGCAAACAAACAACCTTCAACGTTACTTGAGCTCGACCTTGGCGCCAGCCGCCTCAAGTTCCTTCTTCATCTTCTCGGCCTCCACCTTGGGCACGCCTTCCTTCACGGTCTGGGGCGCACCCTCGACCAGATCCTTGGCTTCCTTGAGGCCCAGGGTGGTCACGGCGCGAACCGCCTTGATGACGGAAACCTTGTTCTCGCCGGCGGCGGTCAGGACCACGTCAAACGCATCCTTGACCTCGGCCGGAGCGGCAGCGGCGGCAGCGGCAGCCGGAGCGGCAGCGGCGGCAGCGGCGGAAACGCCAAACTTGGTTTCCATGTCCTTGATCAACTCGGACAGTTCGAGCACGGACATGCTCGAGATGGTATTTAGAATCTCTTCTTTCGATGCGGCCATGATGAAATCTCCTGAAAAAGTCTTGAATGAAATAATGGGTTAAGCGGCAGCCTGTTTGGCATCGCGCACGGCAGCCAGCGTCCGCACGAACCTCGCCGGAACCTCGTTCAAGGTCCGGACGAACTTCTGGATCGGCGCCTGCATGGTGCCAAGCAACATCGCCAGCAACTGTTCACGTCCGGGTAGTTTGGCCAATGCCTGCACCTGCGCTACGGACATGAGCTTGCCACCCATGGCGGCGGCCTTGATCTTGAGGTGTTCGTTGTCTTTCGCGAACTCACTCAGGATTTTGGCAACGGCCACGGGATCGTTCGAGATCGCATACGCCAGCGGACCCACCATCTGGTCTTTCAGACACTCAAATTCGGTGCCTTCGACCGCACGGCGCGCGAGCGTATTCTTGACCACGCGCAGATAGACCTTCGACTCATGCGCCTTGCGGCGCAGCGTGGTCATCTGAGCAACGGACAAGCCGCGATACTCGGCCAGCATCGTCGCCTGGGCATCCGCCAACACCTTGGACACCTCGGCCACTACCGCCTTCTTCTGCTCAATATTAAGACTCATACGAGTCACCTCCGTTCAGTACATCTGTTACTTCCGAAACGGCGACCGTATTTCAGGATAAAACCTGCTTTCGGGTACACCGTCTGCGCAGGCCAGTGTCGCCACCGGATTAAGCCTACAGCGCGCCTGCGGTCTTTGACGTCCTCGCCCGCACTAAGCAAGCTGCGGCAAGGCCCAAAGTCGTTTGTCACCACCGGCGCGGCGGGTTTACCCGTCGCGCCCTACTTTTCGTTACAGCCCCGACACGTCCAGGCGAACACCCGGACCCATGGTGGTCGAGAGCGTCACCTTCTTGATGAAGGCGCCCTTGGAACTGGCGGGCTTGGACTTGCTCAACGCCGCCATCAACGAGAGAAAATTCTCCCTGAGCGCATCCGGATCGAACGAAGCCTTGCCGATCGCGCAATGCACGATGCCGGCCTTGTCCGTACGGAACTGCACCTGACCGGCCTTGGCGTTTTCCACCGCCTTGGCCACGTTCGGGGTCACGGTGCCGACCTTTGGGTTCGGCATGAGCCCGCGCGGGCCGAGAATCTGGCCCAGCTGACCCACGATCCGCATCGCCTCCGGGGTGGCAATGGCTAGGTCAAAATCAATCTGGCCCGCCTTGATCTTGTCGGCCAAATCCTGAAACCCGACGATGTCGGCGCCGGCCTTCTTGGCGGCCTCAGCCGCATTGCCTTCGGCGAACACCGCGATGCGCACCTTCTTGCCGGTGCCGCGCGGCATTACCGCAGTGCCACGTACATTCTGTTCGGACTTCTTGGCATCGATACCAAGATTGACCGCCACGTCCACGGACTCGTCGAACTTGGCGCTCGCCGTGCTCTTTAAAATCTTCAGGGCGTCGTCAATCGGATAATTCTTCATCCGGTCTACTTTGGAAAGTTGAGCCTTCAAACGTTTGCCGGCCATATCACACCCCCTCCACGTCTACGCCCATGCTGCGCGCACTGCCCGCAATGAGCTTTACTGCCGCATCCATATCGTGGGCATTAAGATCCGCCATCTTGATTTTGGCGATTTCCTCGAGCTGCTTGCGCGTAATCTTGCCAACCTTGTTCTTGTTGGGTACGCCGCTGCCCGACTCAATGCCAAGCGCCTTCTTGATCAGCACCGTCGCCGGCGGCGTCTTGGTGATAAACGTAAAGCTCTTGTCGCTGAACGCCGTGATGATGACGGGAGTAGGCAGACCCTTTTCCAACTTCTGAGTCAGCGCATTGAACTGCTTGCAGAACTCCATGATGTTGAGGCCATGCTGACCCAGGGCCGGACCCACCGGCGGGGACGGATTCGCCGAACCGGCCGGCACCTGCAACTTGATATATGCCGTTACTTTCTTTGCCACGGTATGCTCCTTACGGGTCCAAGCGCCTTACTTGATTCAGGCTCCCCGCGGTTAATGAATCAGGCCTTTTCGACCTGGGAAAACTCGAGCTCCACCGGCGTCTGGCGACCGAAGATCGACACCGACACCTTGAGCTTGTTCTTTTCGTAGTTGACGTCCTCGACCGTACCGTTGAAATCCTGAAACGGACCGTCGATGACACGCACCAGTTCGCCTGCCATGAAGGAAAACTTCGGGCGCGGTTTCTCCACACCCTCCTTCATCTGCTGCACAATCGCCATGGCTTCCTTTTCCGTAATCGGGGTCGGCTTGGTCCCGGAACCGCCGATGAAGCCACTCACCTTCGGCACGTTCTTCACGAGGTGCCAGGTTTCATCATCCATTTCCATATTCACGAGCACGTAGCCCGGAAAGAATTTGCGTTCGCTGGTGCGCTTCTGGCCGCTTTTCATTTCCACGACCTCTTCCGTCGGCACCAGGATATCGCCAAATTTTTCTTCCATGCCGGCATTCCGGATATGTTCCTTGAGCGAGCGCGACACCTGCTTCTCAAAACCAGAATAGGTGTGCACGACATACCAACGCATCGTCATGATCGATTCGCTCCTATCCCGTAATAACTCTGACAATTTTGTGAAGACCCCAATCGATCGCCCACATATAAATGGCTACCAGCACCACCATGGCAACCACGACCAAAGTCACCTGCATCGTTTCCTTGTTGGTGGGCCAGACCACCTTGCGTATTTCCATACGCGAACCCTTGGCAAATTCCCAAGTACCGCGTCCCACGGCCGTGTTCGCCACCACCACCACAGCGATCATCACGGAAACGAGCAGCACCGCCAGCCGGATCAAATCCGACTTATCGCCAAAGTAATAGAACCCGCCGATGCCGCTTCCTACAACCAGCACCGCGAGAACCAGTTTCAGTTTGTCCGCTGTCACTAACTAAAATCCTTGCTGCGCCAGTCACTTGGCAGGCCAGGAGGGTTTCGAACCCCCAACCTTCGGTTTTGGAGACCGACGCTCTACCAGTTGAGCTACTGGCCTATTAATCGGTGTGGGCGGCGTACACCGCCGCCCACTTGCGTATTATCTATTCAATCACCTTCGCCACCACCCCCGCCCCCACGGTACGGCCGCCTTCGCGGATGGCGAAGCGCAGGCCCTGTTCCATGGCGATGGGGTTGATGAGGGTGACAACCATTTTAACGTTGTCGCCGGGCATCACCATCTCGGTGCCGCTCGGCAGCTCACAGGAACCGGTCACGTCGGTGGTCCGGAAGTAGAACTGGGGACGGTAGCCC
>JBGPBL010000088.1:0-9824 GCA_041481225.1 Sulfurifustaceae bacterium
CCCTGCGCAAGATAGCAAAGCAACATGACCTCGCCCCCGAAAAGCTGGACAAAATCGAACTGATCCGCGGCATCCAGCGCGGCGAGGGCAAATTCGACTGCTTTGCCAAGGCCTATGACGGTTACTGCGATCAATCGGCTTGCCTGTGGCGTGAGGACTGCCTGCCGATCGCGACGCAGCGTCCGCGGGACAGTTGAGAGGCCTGCATGGAAAGGCCAGTGCTGCTGAGCGTACCGGCCCGATGAAGGCGATATCGCAATTATTTGAGCGGTTTCATTACACGCGCCGTGGAAACGCGTCGCAGGAGATACAACAACAGGGGCGGGAGCAGGAGCCACTGCAGCAGCGGAGCAAGGCCCACCCCGATCACCGGCACGATCGGCATGCGTTCCGTATATGCCCAGGCGCCGGTGAAATAGACGTTGCGGATTTCGCTGTAGATCGTGTAGCCCGCGCCGGCGAGGGTAAACAAGACACCATGGAAGAGAACATGTTTTTTGAACCAATAGCGATCACGGGTAAGCCATGCCATTAATTCAAACGACACCAGCAGGATTAGCAGGTCACCCAAGGTGCAGTGGGCGAAATTATAAAGTATGTAGCCCCATTCGTTTTTGTGCCAAAGGGTATAGAGCGGTAGTTGCGCAATTTCCCAGACGGCTTCCAGCGGTAGAGCCCACATCACCAGCCGTATCTCGGGTCGATCGCGCCAGGCTGTCATGGTTGGGTGACGGCCAGGCGTTTCCACGTGAAATGTTCGTACGCGCCCGACCAGTACATGCCGAAGGCGATGGCCCAGGCGAGTTCCTCGATGGGCATGCCGAAGACGAGCAGACCGGAGAGTGCGGCGAGGTTCCACACACGCTCGATGTAGCCCGGCGCGGACCATTCGAGCCCGAGCAGGAAAACGATGTAGTAGCCGAGGAACAGCGCGCCGCCGATCCAGGTTTTGGTTTTGAGATCGGGACGGCAGAGCACGGTCGCCACCGCACCGATCAACATGGCGACGATGCCTGGGTAGATGGGGTTCCACGGAAGGAAGTAAAGAATTGGAAAGGCAATGAACGGCGAAGCCAATGCCTTGTAGTGATGCCGATGCAGCGGCTGATGCCTTTCGCGTACCGCCATGGGCCGTGTGCCACGGCCGGTCAGGATGGGATAGAGCACGGCGGCGGCACCGCCGATAGCGAAGGTGAAAATGAGGCTTTCGATATCGAAGCCCGTGTGTTGCGCGAGGCTGAAGAGACTCGGCGGGTTCCAGTACTTGGGCACGAATAGCGGTTCGGTCAGGCCGAAGGGCGCGGTGAACACGCTGGCCCACAACATGGTTTGGCGGTGTTTGGGAAAGGCGAGATAGAGCGCTGCCCAGGGCGCGAGAAAGGCGGATGCCCACGTGAGCCATACGTATTGATCAACGATCATGCCGTGAGGTTAATACCTGAATTCTCGAAGTACAACCGGAAAGGAGTGAATATGACGAAGCATTATCAGAGAGGAGACGCAGGGGTTGCCATGGTCATCGTGATGGTGGTGGTGATGATCGGGTTTCTCTGGCACGGCGGCGCGGGGCACGGTGGCGATCGTGTCGGTCACATGTCCACCGCCAGCGAGGCGGCGAAATCGTCGCACGATACGTTGGATGAAGCCTATGCACGCGGCGAGATCGATCGCGAAGAGTGGCAGCGCAGGCGCGCCGATCTCCTCAAGCGTTGAGGGGCATCGTCCGAAGATTCGGGGGCATTGTGTCCCGGACCCTGTCTCCGCGGAGACATGGGTTTAAACCTGAGCGATGACATCTACAAGGAGAAAGGCAAGGTGCAGAAAGGTAATCGACTGGGTGTGCATGGGGTTGTTGACGGCGGGGCTGAGTTTTGCGCCAAAGTCGGCTTGACCTGTCAGTGGCGCACAGGTTGTACAGTGCCTGCATGCGCGTGCGTGGATGCCACGTGGCCGGTTCGCGGACGGATCCGGATTCTCGCTGGAAGATTGCCGTGCTGGTCGCTGACCCAAACAAGGAGGCAAGCCATGCCAATCGATCCCGTTTGCAAAATGAGCGTGAAGCCGGAAAACGCCGCCGTGAAAGTCGAGTACATCGGCCGGGTCTATTACTTCTGTTCCCGGGAATGCCATCAGTATTTCACGGCGAACCTGCAGCACTATGCGTCTGCCCCGGAGGAAGGAGCCGCGCGAGCGCGGCTGATGGACGCCATGTTCTCAGCGCGAGGTGCCGCATGAAATGCGCGGGCCGTAGGGCCTCCAGTACAGTTGGGCGCGCGGTTACCACCGCGACCGGCTTGGCACAACAGGCACAAGTGCCGGTGCACGTCGTGCGTTATTACACGCGTATCGGTCTGCTACGGCCGGCGCGCGATCCGGCGAACGGCTACAAGTTGTTCGCCGATGCGCATCTGAAACGGCTTCGGTTTATCCTTCAGGCCAAGGCGCTCGGCTATACCTTGCGCGAGATCAGGGTCATTCTCCAGGAGGCGGAGCGGGGCAGGTCACCATGTCCGCGGGTGCGCAGCATCATCGAGCAGCGCATCGCCGACAATCGCCGGTACCTCGAGGAAATACGCGGCCTGCAGCGACGCATGGAAAGCGCGCTGCGCGTCTGGGCGAAGATGCCTAACGGAGTGCCCAACGGCGATACGGTTTGTCACTTGATCGAATCGAGCGTCCTGGCCGGGGCGGCGAGACATCGTCCGCACGCGAGACTTGGGCGCCGCGGGAAGCTGAAGGAGGCATGATGGCAACCGATCCGGTGTGCGGCATGACAGTGAAGGAGAGCGAGGCGGCAGGCAAGCTGTTGCAGGAGGGAACGGTCTACTATTTCTGTTCTGCCGCCTGCCTCAACAAGTTCAAGGCCGACCCGACAGCGTATGTGCATGCGGGCACAGCAGCTGTTCCTTTGAAAATGGCCGTGGGTCAGAGTCATGACCACGCGCCGGGCATGACGGCGGCCGCGCCGAAGTCGAAATCCGCCAAGGAACTCGCCAAGGACCCGATCTGCGGCATGGTCGTGGAGAAAAGCAAATCACTCAAGACCGAACGCGCCGGCCGCGTGTATTACTTTTGCAGCGCCGGTTGCCAGCGCACGTTCGAGTCTCCCGAGGCCGAACTCAAATCCATGCGCACGCGCGTGACCATCGCGCTCACCGGCGTGCTCGCGCTCGCGATCCTGCGCGCCGGGGCGTTTCTCGCGCTCGCGACCGGCGCCACCATCGTGACCTGGGCGCCGATCCCGCAGTTGCCCTGGTTTACCTGGGGCATGTGGCTGTTCCTGCTGGTGACACCGGTACAGTTCATCGGCGGCTGGAGCTTCTACAAAGGCTCTTGGCAGGCGATCCGCACGCGCTCGATCAACATGGATTTCCTGATCGCCCTCGGTACCACGGTCGCTTATGTCTACAGCGTCGCGGTGCTGTTCTTCCCCGAAGTGCTGCCGGTGAAGGTCGAGGAGCGCGACGTGTACTTCGAGGTTTCGGCGGTGATCATTGCCTTTGTGCTGCTCGGCAAATACATGGAGGAGCTGATCAAGAAACGTTCCTCGGCAGCGGTGCGCAAGCTGCTCGATTTGAAGCCCGCGATCGCGTGCGTCATCCGCGAGGGCCAGGAAATGGAGGTGCCGGCCGAGAGCGTCATGGTTGGTGACGTCTGCGTCATCCGCCCGGGCCAGAAGATCCCGACCGACGGCATCGTGCTGGAAGGCGCCTCGTCGGTGGACGAATCCATGCTCACCGGCGAGTCCATGCCGGTGGAGAAGGCATCCGGTGCGCCGGTAATCGGCGGAACCTTGAACCGTACCGGGCTGCTGCACTGCCAAGCGACGCGCGTGGGAGCCGAAACGGCACTCGCGCAGATTATCAAAATGGTCGAGGAGGCGCAGGCGAGCACCGCGCAGATCCAGCGCATCGCCGATCAGGTCACCGCCAAGTTCGTCCCGGCGGTGGTGATAATCGCGTTCGTTGCGTTCTTCGGCTGGTGGCTCGCCGGAAATTTCCCGCAGGCGCTGTTGTCCTTCATCGCGGTGCTCATCATCTCCTGCCCGTGCGCGCTGGGTGTGGCTACGCCGGCTGCGCTCATGGTGGGCGTAGGCAAGGGCGCCGAGGCCGGTATTCTAATCCGTGGCGGCGAGGTGCTAGAGCGCGCGCAGAAACTCACGACAGTTATTTTCGACAAGACCGGTACGCTCACCCGCGGCGAGCCGAACGTCACGGATATCGTGCCGCTCGCCGGCGCGACCGAGGAAGAAGCATTGCGGTTTGCCGCCGCGGTAGAGGCGGGCTCGGAGCATCCGCTGGGCGAAGCCATCGTGCGCGCCGCGCAGCACCGCAATATCGAATTGCCCAAGGTCACGGGGTTCGAGGCGATCCCGGGGCACGGCATCCGCGGCGAGGTGGACGGTCATAAGGTGTTGCTCGGCAACCGCCGGCTGTTTGCGCGCGAAGGCATCGACGCCGCGGCTGCCGAGGCGGCGATGACGCGCCTTGAACACGAAGGCAAGACCGCCATGCTCGTCGGCAGAGACGGCAAGCTCGCCGGGGTGATTGCCGTGGCCGACACGCTCAAGCCCGAGGCCAAGGAAGCGGTCGCCGCGCTCGCGCGCGAGAAGATCGAGGTCGTCATGCTCACCGGCGACAACCAGCGCACGGCACAGGCCATCGCGCGCGAGCTCGGCATCGAGAAAGTGATCGCCGAGGTGTTGCCGGGCGACAAGGCCAAGGTCGTACAAGACCTGCAGAAGCAGGGCAAGTCGGTGGCCATGGTGGGCGACGGCGTGAACGACGCCCCGGCGCTGGCCGTGGCCGACATCGGCATCGCCATCGGCTCCGGCTCCGATGTCGCCAAGGAGACCGGCGGCATCATCCTCATCAAGAACGACGTGCGCGACGTGGTGCTCGCGATCCGCCTGTCGCGCGCGACCATGCTCAAGATCAAGCAGAACCTGTTCTGGGCATTCATCTACAACAGTGTCGGAATTCCGGTGGCGGCGCTCGGGTTCCTGAATCCCATCATCGCCGCCGCGGCGATGGCGTTGTCGTCGCTCTCGGTGATCGTCAACTCGGCGCTGCTCAAGCGCCAACGGCTGGATGTCATGGTCTAACACAGGAGGGATGGAAGATGAAACGTCAACTGGTACGAGTTCTATTTGTGCATGTTTTGATGCTCCTCCCGCTGGCAGGTGCGCTCGCGGTTTCCCCCGCGCAGGCGCAGAAAAAGCCGGCGGAAACAGCCCGACCGCCTGCCGCGGATGCCACCCATGCGCAGGAAGTGGATAAGGCGTATCACGAGCAACTGAGAAACGGCAGCCTGATGATCGGACATGTGAGCCTCGCGCTGATGGCGCTGGAGCATGGGGTCCTCGATGTTGCGGGTAAAGACGTGGACCAAGCCCTGAAACTTGCTCGAACGTTGGAAAAGAGCGTGCCCGAGTTCAAATCCAAGGACACGCTGCGCTTTGGCAAGTTGACCCATGAAGAGGAAAGCACCATCAGGGTGTTTTATATCCCGGTCGTCGACGAGAGCTTCATGGTGCACGACCTTGATGCGCGCGGCGGGAAACGCGAGAAAATCCGCGAAACCGACGCCAAGCTGGTGCATGCCCATGTCTCGCTCGACATCCGCAAGGCGGTAAGCGGCCTGACGGACGCGAAGGCCGCGCTGAAAAAGAATGATGCCAAGGCCGCGGAAAACGCGCTGACCGGCATCTTGAGCGCCGCCGTGGCCGATGAAGTGATCGTGAGCGACCCGCTGCATGTGACGCACGACAACCTGATCCTGGCCGAGAACCTGCTGCGCGAGAAGCGTTACGATGCGGCGCGGTATGCGCTCAAATATGCCAGCAAGGGCTTGGACGATTATGGTTCACGGTTGCATGACCCGGCACGGAAACAGCACGTGGAACGGATGCAAAGGGATATCGACGAACTTTCCGAGCAGCTGCGCAAGGAAGATCCCACCACGCTGCAAAAGGCCGGAGATACGGTCAAGGGCTGGGGCGCGACTGTTAAAAAGTGGTTTCGCCATCCCAAACCCGACCATAAGCCAGAACCACAAGGCCGGTAACGTCCATGGGCATCCTCGTCATTAGCGCGAACAGCACATGGCCAGATTCAGTGTTTTTACCTGCGGTGATGGCGCTGTCGTCGCTCTCGGTGATCGTCAACTCGGCGCTGCTCAAGCGCCAGCGGCTGGCGGTATGAGCCGGGCGAAAACTCTCGGCAACCGGCACCGCATCGGGCTGTGCGCGCTGGCGATGGCGCTGTTGGCGGTGCTGGTCCTGTTGTGGTGGGGATTGACTCCGCTCACCGCCGTGCTCATCGCCATCTTCGTCTCCTGCCTCGGCGCGGCGCTGTATGCCTGGTGGCTTTCGCGGCGTGTGCTACGGCCGCTGGACGACGCTGGATGCACGAGTACCGAACAAAATTTACACAACAACCCCAGGAGGACACAATGAACCACGACCATCCCGAAAAACCGCCATCCTTCTGGCGCTCGCGCACCGGGCTCGCATTCCTCGGGCTGTTCGCGATCGCGGCCTTCTTCCTGCTCACGGAACACCGCGCGCATGCACTCGGCGTACTGCCGTTCCTGCTGTTGGCGTTGTGTCCGCTGCTGCATCTCTTCGGCCACGGCGGACATGATCACGGCGCGGAGAAAGGAGACAAGCCATGAACCCCGCCACCTCTGCGCCCGCCTACGGCCTGTGGTCGCTCGTGGTCATCAACTCGGCTGTGTTCATCATTTTTCTCTACAGCTTTGCCAAGCCGCAAACGACGCGCGACTGGCGCTCCTTCGGCGCCATCTCGGCGTTCCTGGTTGCGCTGTTCACCGAGATGTACGGCTTTCCGCTCACGATCTATCTCCTTTCCGGCT
Source organism: Sulfurifustaceae bacterium (assembly GCA_041481225.1). Lineage (GTDB taxonomy): Bacteria > Pseudomonadota > Gammaproteobacteria > Acidiferrobacterales > Sulfurifustaceae > Sulfuricaulis. The sequence goes on from JBGPBL010000088.1 coordinate 6,877, forward strand.
GGCTGCAAAGCCGTTATCCCGGCGTGGACTGGTTCGCGCACGACGCCGGGCACTTGCTTGAGATGTTGTTCGGCTGGAAGGCCAACCCGCATTTCGGGCCGTTTCACCTGCTGAGTTTCGTATTCATCGGCGGCGGGTTTATTCTGCTGTCGAACGCCTGGCGCGTGCTGTATGCGGCGCAGAAGAATCACACGCTGGCGGCGACCGGCCCGTACGCGCGCATCCGCCATCCGCAGTACATTGGGTTCGTGCTCATCATGTTCGGATTTCTTTTGCAATGGCCGACCATTCTCACGCTCGCCATGTTTCCGGTGCTGGTGTTCATGTACGTGCATCTTGCCCGGCGCGAGGAGCGCGAGGTGGAAGCGGAGTTCGGCGCGGAGTACCGGCGCTACGCGGCGCACACGCCGGCGTTTATCCCGCGCTTGGCGGTACCACGTGCGTCGCCGTGAGGTGTTGAGAAGATTACCGGACGAATGTTTGTCCGGACTGGGCGCGATGTCAATCAACCGGGGAGCGATCCCCGTACGAAGAAAGGAGCAAAACCATGGAACAGTCGATGACACAAAATATGATCCGCACGGCGGTTCTCGTGGCGGTGAGCGCCATGGCGCCACTCTGCGCTGCGGCTGAGGGCAACCTGAGCGTAAGCCTGGGAGCCGAATACACGTCCGGAGACTACGGCACCGGGACCGATACCACGATCTGGTATTTCCCGCTCTCGTTCAGCTACGGGGGCGAGGTGACGACCTTCTCGATCACGGTTCCCTACCTGATCGTCGAAGGACCGGGCAACGTAACGCCCGCCATCGGCGACACGCCGCGCGGTATGTCCCCGGGCATGGGCGCCATGCAGGTGGTGCGTCCTGGCGTCGCCGGAGCGGCCACCCGCACGGAGTCGGGCCTGGGTGACGTCGTGCTCTCGGGCTCGGTGCGGCTCGTCGCGGAAGCGCCGGCGCAACCGCGCATCGATCTCACCGGCAAGATCAAGCTCGCCACGGCGGACGAAGACAAAAACCTTGGCACCGGCGAGAACGATTATGCCGTGCAGCTGGATCTGGAGAAGGGAGCCTTCTTCGGCTACGTCGGCTACCGGGTGTACGGCGATCCGCCGGGGATCAACCTGGATAACGTTGCTTACGGCCTCGTCGGTCTGTCCCGCCCGCTGGATGCGGCCACGCGCGCGGGCGTTTCGCTTTACGCGCAGCAGGCGGCCGCCGCCGGCACCGACAACCAGCTCGAGCTGAGCCTGTTTCTGAACCGCAAACTCGGCAAGGGCAACCAGTTGCGCCCGTACGTGGTATTCGGGCTCTCCGACGGCAGCCCGGACTGGGGCGTGGGCGTGACACTCGCGCTGTCTCGCTGATCTACGGGTGTGTTCGGCCGAGTCGCTAATCACGGCACGCGCATCGGCCTTTATTCCGTGCTTCGACATGAGGCGCGCGCCGCCGTGAGAGCGTGGTGTCTGTACGGCGGCAATGATTTCGGAGTCGGTTGATCCGGAAAGGGAGCGTCTCGTCACGGGACGCCATGACAATCGGGGAGCAATCCCCACAGCCAAGGAGCAAAACGATGAAACAGTCAACGTGTAACAGCTTGGGAGTGGGTCTACTGGCGCTGGGGCTTGCGCTCGCGCTGCCTGCCCATGCCCAGATGAGCGGGGGCACGGGTGGAGGTGGCACGATGAGTGGACAGAAAGACGGCATGGACGGCGGCAAAGGGATGGACTCCGGCTCGCCGCAGAAGGGCGGCAAAATGGGCGGGCAGCAGGGCATGGGCGGGCCGGGCGCGCAGCAGATGTCCGGCACGATGCACGACATGAGCGGCATGATGACTGACATGTGGGCCCAGATGGAGGGAGGCAAGTTGAGTGCCGAACAGCAAAAACAAATGGCCACGCGCATGAAGCAGATGTCGCAGATGATGGAAATGATGTCCGGCATGGCGGGCAAGGGCATGATGATGGACGAGGACATGCAGAAGCAGATGGATCAGATGCGCAAGCGTTTGGACGAAATGATGAAGCCATCGGCCGGAGGTTCTAAGAAGTAGGCGGCGTTGCCGGCGGTCGGAAACCCCCGACCGCTGCTGTTTCTTATGGAGGTGCGTCATGACGACAGTATGCGTAACAAGACCGGGGTGGTTGCTCGCGGGACTGTTGCTGTTGGTGTCCGCCACCGCGGCGGCGGGCGGCTACCAGCAGGTGGCGGACGGTGTGGCGATCTACTTCGGCATCCTGCCGGCCGAGCTCGTGCGCGGTCATCCGCAAGAACACCCCGAAGGGCAGATGCACGGGGGCGTGCCGGTCGGCGAGAACCATATTATGGTCGCGCTGTTCGAGGACAAGACCGGCAAGCGGATTACGCGTGCCGAGGTCACCGCAACGATCACGGGCCCGGGTAACTTTAAAGCAGAAAAGAAACTCGATCCGATGATAATCGCCGGAGCCGCCACCTTCGGCAATTACTTCACCATGCCCGGTCCCGGCCCGTATCGCATCGCCGTGCGTATTCGAACGCCGGGTATCGGGCATGACATCAAGACGACCTTCACCTGGGCGCGGTCGTGAACGGGGGCGAATTGAATATGGAGATCACCTTCCTCGGCGCCACCGGCACGGTCACCGGCTCCAAGTACCTGGTGAGCGTCGGCGGCAAGAAGATCCTGGTGGACTGCGGCCTGTTTCAGGGCTACAAGCAGCTGCGCCTGCGCAACCGGGCGCCGCTGTCCGTGAATCCTGCGGACATTGGCACGGTTATTCTCACCCACGCGCATCTCGATCACAGCGGTTACCTGCCGCTGCTGATCAAGAACGGTTATGCCGGCAAGGTGTATTGCACTCAGGCGACACGCGACCTGTGCGCCATCCTGCTGCCAGACAGCGGGCACCTGCAGGAGGAAGAGGCGGAGTACGCCAACCGTTACAAGTTCTCCAAGCATGCGCCCGC
>JBGPBL010000089.1:0-9596 GCA_041481225.1 Sulfurifustaceae bacterium
ATCGCGGCCGACGTCACGTCGAGGTTGTGCTCACCGAATATTTCCAGCAGCCAGGATAGCAGCGCCGTACCGCTACTGAACAGGACCAGGCCGACGATATCCAGGCGGTGTCGCGTGTCACCACGGTAGTCCGGCATGTGGCGATGAATGAGCAACAGCGCCCCAATGCCCACCGGAACGTTGACAAAAAATATGTCCCGCCACGACAACCAGTGCACGATCAGCCCGCCCACCGTTGGACCGAGCAGTGGACCGATCAGCGCCGGAATGATGACGAAGTTCATCGCCATCAGCAGTTCCGATTTCGGAAAGGCGCGGATGACCGCGAGCCTGCCTACCGGCATCATCATCGCCGCACTCATGCCCTGCAGAACTCGCGCGGCCACCAGCATCGGGACATTTAAGGCCAGCCCGCACAGAACCGAGGTAAACGTGAACATGGCTACCGCCACGCTGAATACTCGGCGCGTGCCGTAGCGGTCGGCTATCCAGCCGCTGACCGGTATGCATACCGCCAAGCTCAGAATGTAGCTGGTCACGGCAGCCTTGAGACTCAGCGGCGCGACATGGAGGCTGGCCGCCATCGCGGGCACCGCGGTATTGACGATGGTGGAATCCAGCTGTTCCATGAACAGCGCCGTCGCGACGACCCAGGGCAGGTATTGCTTGACGGTGGATTGGCTCATTGGTTACGGCGCAGCATCGGGCGATAAAATCAGAATCAGAGAACAATGGCTGTCTATATTAACGTAAATTGTTCTCTCCCTGATTTTCCATTGCGGGCTGCCCTATGGATAACGGCGGCCACGACGTCTGGGAATAACCAAGCCCGGCAGCAACGCCGGTGAGGCTGGGCAACGCGAGTCGCAACTTGATTTCACAACAACGGACGTAAATGCGGCCAGACGTTCTCCAACAATCTCCCCTGCCCCTTGGCATTGGCATGAATCCCGTCTGGCTGCATCAGCGCGCGATGGGTGGCAATGCCGTCGAGGATGAACGGCACCAGCGCCACCTGCTGCTCGACCGCGACTTCCTGGTAGATGCCCCGGAACTTTCCACTGTAGGTATTGCCATAATTGGGTGGCAGCCGCACGCCGACCAGCAACACCCGTGCGCTGCGCGCTTTGGCTTCCGTGACCATGGCCGTGATGTTATGTTTCATCTGCGCCAGCGACAGGCCGCGCAGGCCATCGTTGCCGCCGAGCTCGATGATGACGATCGCCGGCTTGTGCTCGTCGAGCAGTCGCGGCAGCCGCGCGAGACCGTTGGCGCTGGTGTCGCCGCTGATGCTGCCGTTGACGACTTGGTAATCGAGCTTTTCCTGAGCCAGGCGCTGCTGCAGCAGCGCGACCCAGCCGGACTGCACGTCCATGCCGTACGCCGCGCTCAGGCTGTCGCCGAGCACGAGCAAGGTGCGCGCCGCCGCCGGCAGCGGCGCCAGCCACACCAGACACATTATTAAGAGAAACACACGACGCATGTCAGACCACCTGAATGGAGTTATCGTCTCCGCTGCCAACCTGTCAAAACGGGTGGCCACGGCCGAAGGCGCGCTCGACATCTTGTCGGGTGTGCATCTCGAGATCAAGACCGGCGAGCGCGTCGCGATTATCGGCGTGTCGGGCTCGGGCAAGTCGACATTGCTCGGGCTACTGGCCGGGCTCGATTCGCCCACGCACGGCGAGATAACGCTGGCCGGCGAACGGCTGGACCAGCTCGACGAGGACGGCCGCGCCCGGGTGCGTGCCGGGCGCATCGGTTTCGTGTTCCAGAGCTTTCAACTGCTGCCCGGCCTGACTGCCCTCGAGAACGTGATGTTGCCGCTCGAACTCGCTGGCGCGGCGGCGCCGGAGCACGACGCGCGCGAACTTCTCGCGCGCGTGGGCTTGGGCGCGCGGCTGTTGCATTATCCGCGGCAGCTCTCCGGAGGCGAACAACAGCGCGTGGCGATCGCGCGCGCTTTCGCGATGAAGCCCGCGATCCTGTTCGCCGACGAGCCCACCGGCAACCTCGACAGCGCCACCGGCGCGCGCATCATCGACCTGCTGTTCGACCTCAACAAGGAGCGCCGCACCACGCTGGTGCTGGTGACGCACGACGAGCACATCGCCGCGCGCTGCGAGCGCCACATCTATCTCGATGCCGGGCGCATCGTCGAGGGACGCTGACCGATGCGCGGCCTGCACAATTTTCGTCTCGCCCTGCGCCTGCTGGCGCGCGACTGGCGCGCCGGGGAGCTGCGCATCCTAGCGGCGGCGGTGGTGATCGCGGTCGGCGCGGTGACCGCAATCGGCTTCTTCAACGACCGTCTCAACCGCGCCATGACCTATCAGTCCGCCGACCTCCTGGGCGCGGATCTGCTGCTGCGCAGCCCGGAACCGATGCCGGCGGACTGGCTCAAGGCCGCGCGCGAGCAAAACCTGCGTCCGGCCGAGACGCTCGAGTTCGCCAGCGTAGTGATGCACGGCGATAAGCTGCAACTCACCAGCATCAAGGCCGCGGGTCCAGGTTATCCGCTGCGCGGTGCGGTGCGCACGGCCTCGGCGTTGTACGCGGCGGACGCCAAAACCAGCGAGCTCCCCTCCCCTGGCACCGCCTGGGTCGAGCCACGTGTGCTCCAGGCCCTCGGCCTCGATGTCGGCGCGCGTGTCGAGATTGGCAACGCCACGTTCAGCGTCACGCGCGTGCTCACCAACGACCCGGGACGCGCCGGCAGTTTCTTCGCGTTCGCCCCGCGGGTCCTGATCCGTCAGGACGACGTGCCACGCACCGGCGTGATCCAGCCCGGCAGTCGCGTCACCTACAGTTATCTTTTCGCCGGTGCCGATGCGGACCTGACGCGCTTCAAGACCTGGCTCAAGCCGCACCTCGGGCCCGGCCACCGGCTGCTCGACGTGCGCGATGAAAACAGCTCGATCGGCCGCGCGCTCGCGCGCGCCGAACGCTATCTCGGGCTCACCAGTCTGCTCGCGGTGATACTCGCCGGCGTGGCCATCGCCATGGGCGCGCGCCGCTACAGCGAGCGCCACTACGACGTGAGCGCCATGCTGCGCTGCTTCGGCGCCACCCAGCGCGACATCGTCGCCCTGTTCCTGCCACAGTTCCTGCTGCTCGGTCTCGCGGCCAGCGCGCTTGGCTGCGGGTTCGGCTGGCTGGCGCAGGAGGCGATCTTTTATCTGCTCCAGGATCTGCGGCCAGCCGGCCTACCGCCGGCCGGCATGGCACCGGTAGCCTTCGGCTTCCTCACCGGTTTCATCACGCTCGCCGGCTTCGCGTGGCCACCACTGCTGCGGTTGAAGCACGTACCGCCGCTGCGCGTACTGCGCCGCGAGCTCACGCCGTTGCCGCCGACGGCCTGGGCGGTGTACGGCTCGGCAACCGCGGCGTTGCTGCTGCTGATGTGGCGCTACACCGGCAGCCCGCTGCTCACGGCGGCGGTGCTGGCCGGCAGCCTCGCGGTGGGCGTGGCGCTCGCGGTCTTTGCCGGCGCCTTGCTGGCCGTGAGCCGGCGCCTGCACCGGCGCGTCGGCGGCGCGTGGCGCTTCGGGCTGAACAACCTGTGGCGACGCACGCGCACCAGCGTCGGTCAGATACTCGCCTTCGGGCTGGCGCTCATGGCCATGGCGGTGATCCTGCTGCTGCGTACCGATCTGCTGTCCACCTGGCAGACGCAGCTGCCGCCGGATACGCCGAATCATTTTGCCTTCAACATCCTGCCGCAGGACGTGGGCGCGGTGCAACGTTTCTTCGCGTCGCACCGCATCCAGGCGAGCGCGCTCTACCCCATGGTGCGCGGGCGGTTGACCGAGATTAATGGCAAACCGGTGACACGGGCCGTGACTAAAGAGGAGTCGGACAACGAAGCCATCCACCGCGAGCTCAATCTCTCCTGGGCCGGCACCGTGCCGCCCGACAACCGCCTGGTGCGTGGCGCGTGGTGGGACACACCGACGCCGGGAAATCGGGTGTCAGTGGAAGAGAAACTGGCGAAGAATCTCGGGATCGAACTCGGCGATGAGCTCACCTTCTCCATCGCCGGCAACACGCTGCGCGCGCGGGTGACGAGCCTCCGCACGGTGCAGTGGGATTCGTTCCATCCCAACTTTTATCTGATCTTCCAGCCCGGGGCGCTTACGGCCTACCCAGCCACGTATCTCACGAGCTTCCATCTCGCACCGGAGCAGAAATCCCTGCTCGCGTCGCTGGTGCGCGCGTTCCCGTCGGTGACGGTACTTGAGATGGACCAGGTGCTGGCGCAGGTGCGGGCGATCCTCACGCAGGTGACGGCAGCGGTCGAGCTGGTGTTGGTGTTCGTGCTCGCCGCCGGGTTTGCGGTATTGTTCGCCGCGCTCGCTGCCAATCTCGATGAGCGCTTCCATGAAGGGGCGCTCCTGCGCACGCTGGGGGCGAGCCGCCGCCAGTTGCGCGCCGCACATCTGGCCGAATTCGTCGTGCTAGGCGTGCTTGCGGGGCTACTGGCTGCAGTCGGCACCGAGCTCATCGCCTACCTGCTGTATACGCGCGCGTTTGAGCTCGAATACAGTTTCAAGTGGCCGGTATGGTTGGCGACGCCGTTGGCCGGAGGACTATTGATCGGGTTGTTCGGGTATTTCGGTACCCGGCGCGTGGTGAACCAAAGCCCGTTGACCGTGCTGCGCGAGTCGTAGCACCGCGTGACATCTGACTTCGTGTTGCCGGAGGAAATGTAAACTTAGATCAAGCATGTGCCTCAGGTGTTGCCAGATGCGGCGCGGCGGCTCGGTAGTTATGCCTATATACAAGGGCGCCGATGCGTTCGTCAGCCCTACAGCCCCAACTTCCTTTTGAGCTTTTCCAGGGACTCAGCATGTTTCTTTTTGTTAATTTTCTGGATGTTTATCAGTTTCCACTGAATCGCCGGAAGTTTCTCAATGCCTTCGACGCCCAAGGCGCCCCACCTTGGCTGCCCTTCCTTCAGTGAAACGAGGAACACCTTTTCCTCGCTGGTCAATTCTTTCTTCAAAGTACCAATGAGAACCTCCCTAGCCGCGATCAAGTCGTCATATTCAACCTTCTCAACCGTCATGCCAGAAAACTCGCTTTCATAAATCTGCCGAATATCTTTCCGGGTGGGATCGATCAGCTCATTGATCGGCCGATCATGGCTGGCAAGATAAACGACAAACGCCTTGCGTATCTCATCCGTAATACCTTCGTTTTCCAGCAGTACCTTAACATCGAAAAGATCTCGCGGATGCTGGCGGTCCAACGCGGCGCAGAGCTTGCCTCCATACAAATCGGCGACCGAAAGCGTTCGTGCCGATACCGAAAGTTCAAACACTTCTTCTGCGTGCGGCGTCAGATCGTGCTCTTCGCCCGGAAACACCGATCCCCTTATGACTTCGTTGGGTTCGATCTTTATCCGCGTCTGCCCAACCGCCACAACGAGCTTGGCGATTCGCTCTGGATTCTGGGCTTGGCTCTCCTGAACCTTTGATCCCGGAACCGCCTTTCTGATTGTCGCCGTGATGCGGCTGAGCGCCTCGCTGATGTTTTTCAGGGCCGTTTCGCGCGGCTCGTCAACCAGCAGATAGGTAAGATCAATATCCACCGACAATCGCGGCATGTCCCGCACAAACAGGTTGATGGCCGTCCCGCCCTTCAAGGCAAAGCAACTTTCCGCTGCTACATGCGGTATCGTCCTGAGCATCAATTCTGCCTGCTTGAAATAGGGGCTGTCTTTCAAGCGTCTATATCCGGTACGGAGATATTGTATTTGGAATCAAACCGCCCGCCTCGGACCAACATGCGCTTGCCCTTGCCGAAATTCACTTTCGACAGGTCGAGCTTCTTGACCCAGGTGTGCTGGCAGCTCTCGGCCAACACCATAAACAGACGCTTTACCTTCACTGAGTTACAGTGTTCGAGCAATGCCTGCACCAAGCGGGGGCGCAGCGTCGTGAGCCCTTCCATGAGCAGCCTGGCTTCTTCGTACGATTCTTCTTTGGGCACCCGATACAGGACCTCCATGATGGCCCGTTCGGGAGCGGAAACCCTGACTGAGTAGGACCCCATTTCCTTTTTTGTCAGCCCCTGATTTGCTTCACCGCTAAAGAGATTCGTGGTCAGGTACCGAACCTTAACGCCCCAACGGTATTGCTTGAACCACGCGGGCAGCTTGACGTCGGGAAGACCGAACAGTGAAACCGTGGCGCCCTTTCCCAGCGGCAGGAAATGAGCGTAGCCTTGCATTTGCAGCGCGGTTTTTCCTCCCGCATGCATGGGAAGCCCCATTTGCTCCTGGATGGCATAAAGACCGCCAGTCCACTCGATCTTATCGTCTGCCTTGGCATAGGCCCCTTGTCCCAGTCGGCGCAGCCAGGAGGTCTTTTCGTACTCATGCACCAACTGCTGATAGGCCCCGTGCTTTTCCAGCCAAGGCAGCACCGCCACGGCGCCGGAGGGCCATTTTTTGAGAAGCTGGTTTATTTTGCTGCTGGTTTCACTAGCCATACTTGTTAAACTAGCGGAATATTAAACCTACCGCAAGCGGAAAGTTTATTTTCCCACTGATTTAACAAGAAGATCTGGTTATTCAGGAGGCGGGGTAAACTTTCGAGCGCCCCTGCTGAATAAAGCCCTGGCGTAAAAATCATTCGATGAACTAGCGCTGATTACGCTGCCTGAAATGCTGGCCAAATGACGCGAATGCCTCAAGGCAAAGGCAACACGCATCGTGGCGGAATGGCCGAAGGACCTGACCCATGATGACAACGCTACACTCTTGCAGCATCGGCAAGGCACCGGTTTCGAGAACGTCTGACACAAGCCCCTCTCCATGGAGAAACTTATGACCACTCCGCCGAAAACCGCCAAACCCGAAGGTTCCATGAGCGTGATGGACGCCATCTATCATCGCCGCGCCGTGCGCAACTATACGCCCCAGATAATCGACCAGAGCATCATCCGCACGCTGCTCGATGCCGCCGTCCACGCTCCCACCGCCATGCACGAGGAGCCATGGTCATTTGCCATTATTCAGGATAAGAACCTGCTGAACCGCTTGTCGGATAGCGCCAAAGAACAGGTGCGCCGCGAGGCACGAGGTTCCGGTTCCTCCCAGACAAAGCATGCGCTGGATCTGGTGAACAAACCGGATTTCCATATTTTTTATAACGCCGGCACGCTGATTGTCATCTACAGCAAATTCCAGGGGCCGTTTGTCGTGGCGGATTGCTGGTTGGCAGCGGAAAACCTGATGCTTGCCGCCTGCGCCAAAGGACTTGGCACCTGCGTCATCGGCTTTGCGGTTTCGGCGCTGAACACGCCGGAGTGGAAGGCGGAATTGAAAATCCCTGCTGAAATGACGGCCATGGCGCCGATCATTGTGGGCGTGCCCGCCGGCGAAACACCGCCCATACCTCGCCAGCAACCGGAAATTCTCACTTGGAAATGACACCGACGGAGATGCCGCCATGGCCAAGAAGTCCTTACCTTTATCTCAGGTTTACCGTCTGATTGAGCCGGGGCCGGTGGTGATGGTTACCACCGCCAGCGGCGGGCGGGCGAATGTCATGACCATGTCGTGGCACATGATGATCGATTTCGAGCCGCCGATCCTGGCTTGCGTCATCAGCAACCGGAACTACACGTTTGATGTACTGAAGAAAACCAAAGAATGCGTCATCAACATCCCGACGGTGGAGTTGGCCAAAAAGGTGGTGGCCTGCGGGAACCTATCCGGGCGAAACGTCGATAAATTTAAAAAGTTCGGTCTCACGCCGTCCGCTGCCGCCTACGTGCAGGCGCCGCTAATCGACGAGTGTTACGCCAATCTTGAATGCAGGGTGATCGACACGAAGCTCACGGCACAATACAACATCTTCATCGTAGAGGTGGTCAAAGCGTGGATCGACCGCTCACAAAAACATCCCCGCACCATCCATCATCATGGCAACGGTAGGTTCGCGGTTGACGGCGAAACCATTAAGCTGCCTTCCAGGATGAAATAGCGTGGCCGAAACCAGCCGCATCGACCAGGCATAACTTTGCCAAAGTCAAAATCAGGCAAACCTTTTCATTTCTCGTTGACCCGGCAATTCCATGTAATGTCCTCAAACGCTGCGTCGTGGGCCGCGCGGTGTGAATGTTTGTGGCGTTTTGATCCAGACATGGCAGGTATATATAACAGTACCTACGCCCGTCCCCTGTCTACAGAGGCTGTGACAAGGGACGCAGGACATACGACTGGATAATGGAAAATTGCGTGCCCATTTTCGTGCGCCGCAGCGCGTGCTCAAGAGGGATAATTTTAGAGTCGAACGTAAAATAGTTCCGCAGCTTTTCGAGCGCCTGGGGAATCAGCTGGACGGGGTAATAGCGGTCATGCTCCGGTTCCGGCATCGACGAAAATAACTCGGAGGAAAAATAGACCGCTCCGCTCTCTTTGTTCACGAGGCGGTATATTTCCCGGATATGCGCATCCAGCATCATCTCGAAGAGGTCCGATCGCAATTGTTGCATGAGGGGGAAGAGCGTTGCTTCCTGCTGAACCAACTCGTCCCCGTACCGGTTAGCCAGGAACTTGGAAAAATACCCGTAGGGTTCATGATCAAACTGGGACACCACCATCGACGACGTGACCAGGTCCATGCTGCCGGCCGGGAGCGGCAGCTCCTCCCGTATGGCCGCGCAGTCATGGCAGATCTCGATGGCCTTTGAAAAGCACTGGCTGGCGGTTTTGCAGGTTTGCCCCAACGGGGTCACGCGTTGCGCAAACTCACTGGCACATCCCTGCGTGACATCGGCCTGCATAAACCGAGGCTCGGGGCCCGGCGCGTAGCTCGCGCACTGGCACGCGGGCCCGTCGACCGGCTGAAAGTGGTCACACACCTTGCCGTGACCCGAACGGGTTCTCGTGAATTGCTGGCAGACATGCTCGGGAGAAGGCTCGATCTCGCACGCGAGACAGGTGTACTGCTTCCCTTCGCGCCGGACGAGGTCGCGTTGAAACCCGTGCTTGGAGACCCGGGGAATCCAATCGATCAGCGCGACGCGACTGCCGCCGCGCAGAAACAGGTTAATGGGGATGTCGTTGAGAAATCCCGCCCCCATGCAGGCGATCTGCTTTGGCTTGAAGGCGTGATAGAGCCTGATCAGGTTATCCCGCTGGTCGCGGAAAGCCGTGGCGCACCGGGACCGATAGGACTCCACCACGCATGGATCAAGCTGTGCATTACAATAATCGGACCAATCGAAGCGGGCAGGCATCGTTTATATCCAATCACGTCCAGGTGATATCTCATTAGATTACGGTTTTCCTGTCTGTATCACAACGGGCAGGTACTGGCCCGTACTTGCGAAGATCCGCTTAGCTCCGGGACGCATCTGCGGCATATTTACCTTAACTAAGCACCATACTGTAGATAAGTGCGCCACCCACCGAAATCTGTGATGTCCTGTGCCGTGTGCGTTTCCACGGCTTCACACAGAAACCCCTGCACGCAGCGACCATCAATGAGATCAATGGTGCCAATGCCCAGTGGGCTTGGGATGGTCACAACGAATGACCCGTACGCCGACAGCGGCAAGGCCCACACCTCGAGGTCAATTGA
>JBGPBL010000090.1:0-9342 GCA_041481225.1 Sulfurifustaceae bacterium
AACACCTATCTGCTGACCTTCGATGATTACCGGCGCAAGACCCTCGTGATTGCGCTGGACCCGGACAGCGTGTTTCTGGGAAACGTGTTTGTCGCGGCGGCGCATCGTCGCCGCGGCGTATCTTCCCACCTGATCAATCAGGTGGCTTCCCAGTGGCCGGAGCGCACCCGGCTGTACAGCTGGGTCGAACGGACGAATACTCCCTCGCTGCAGGCACACCATCATCTCGGTTTTGTCCCCTTGACTTATATTCTGTGCGTCACGATCTGCGGCCTAACGGGATATTGGATACACCCGGCGTCGGAGACGGACTGGCACCATGCCCTCGCGGCGGAACTCGGGTCGTTACGCCTGTAGGTTTGGCTGTGTCTGGACCCAATTCTTTGCGGGTCCCGCAACGTTATGCTTCCAGCCAATCGACCGGTTCCGGCCGAGGGCGTGTGAAAACGCACGAGCGCCACGCCGCGGTGGGAACACGACGCCATTCTTACTCAACGTTGCACAAGGGGTGGAGCTATTCGTAATAAGACGGCAACTTCACTCCAGTTGCGTGGAAAACTCCAACCGCCTCCCGGAGTTTTCACATACCTTCGGCCGGAGTTTGCGCATCTGCCGACGGGCTAAATCCGGCCCAGACCTTCGGAATATTTCCTATAGCACAAATGCCGCCTTAAGCGGCGCGGCGTCGTTTGCCACGCCCGCTTGAAGGCAGATCGAATGATGCGTCCTTGAACGCACGTAATACGGCATTGATGCGCGTCTGGTAGCCCGGACCTTGGGCCTTAAACCACTCCAAAACATCCACGTCCACGCGCAACGAAATGGACGCCTTTGACGGAACGGGTTTCAGGCCCTGGCGCAGGATACCCCGGACAATGTGTTTGACATCAGCCTCTGGGTGCTCGTCCGTCAGCTTGATGTCTTTGTCTTTCATGGCCTTGACGCGAGGCCAATCGGTCCTAGATATTTTCGAAAAAGATGATTTGCTCATTTTTTGTCGCCTTGCGAAAAGAGATGACGTGAATGTGATCAGCGGTTTCAGTGTGCACGATAGAGACCGGGGTGCCGTTCAGTATGCCAAGCGTAACAAATCGTTGTTCACCGTACTCAAACCTGTTGTCCTCGAAGGTAAAGGTTAAGCCTTCGAAAACCTTAGGGGCGTTCAGAAAATCCAGGCCATGGGTCTTAAGGTTGGACTTTCGTTTTGCCTCCCTCCAAGTAAACCGCATAATTCAATTGTATATACGTTGTGTATGTGCGTCAAGGCGGCCGCTTGTTTCGGAATCCGCGATACAGGAAGAGAATACGCCCTGTGCCTGGCGAATTGCTTCAAGCGGCTTGGAGGCGGACTGACAAAAGCGGCGCGCTGGTTAGCTCTGAGTTGAGCGTCCGCTTCGGCTTTCGCGAGTGTCCGTTCTTAGTGGTTCACGACCGGCAGCTATTGGCCGGAAAGCGACCTAGTCTCAAGCCGGCCATACGACCGGTCGCTGTATCCCGGACGTCACGCTTGGAACCCCATTGCCGTGGGTGGTTTCAGGCACCGGGGCGGCGTGATTTGAGAATTGGTCAGGCACAGTGGACTCGGTTAATGGGAGCGGTCTATACGCTTTTTGGCTGCGGCGCTTCGTTATCTTGACTATATTATTAACTGGTAAATGACAGCAGTGCTCACATGTATATTTATAGCGCATATAGGATTCTTGCCGCGATATCGATGCAGGCCTCGGCCCGGTGCTGCCGGTATGATTGTTGTTAAACCCCATACGCGATGGAAGGGCGTGTTTTTCCCAGATCTCCTCTCGGCGGTTCGAATAGCTGTGCCATGGATAAGGAAGGTCTGTGGCCGGACGATACTGTTGCTGGCGAGTCTTTTGCTCGTCTCGCCGGCTGATTTCGCCGCCGAGCCGCGGGTGCTGGTATTGAACGACGTCAATGAGCCGCCCTTCACCACCCCCGAACACACCTGGTTTCTCGATGTGATCGCCGCCGAGGCGTTCCGGCGGATCGAGGTCGAGCTGCGTTTGGTCAAATTACCCGCCGAACGCGCGTTGTTGCTCGCCAACGACGGACTAGAAGATGGTGATTTGGGACGCATCGCTGGTCTCGAGGAGCAATATCCAAATCTCGTGCGTGTGCCGGAGAAAATCATCGACTGGGATTTTTCCGCCTTCAGCAAGGATGCTTCGATACCAGCCAACTTTGAGGCGATCCGCCGCCATTCCGTGGGGCTTATCAAGGGCTGGAAAATCTACGAGCGGAATATGGCCGGCGCCGAGCGCGTGACCACCGTCGATGACCCCCGGCAGCTTTTCCGCTTGCTCGATCGTGATCGTATCGAGGTGGCATTGTATTCGCGCTTGATGGGTATGGCGTTTATTCAGAAGCAGGGGGTCAAGAACATTCACCCGCTCGAACCACCGCTCGCGAGCCGCGCGTTGTATATCTATCTGAATAAGCGTCACGCCAAGCTCGTGCCGAAGTTGGCAGAGGCCTTACGGGCGCTTAAGCGCGAGGGATTTTATCAACGCGTTTACCGCGAAAAGCTCCTGCCGTACAACAAGGCCACCGGATGGTAAAAAATTTCATATGGCGTCGCGAGTTGCTGCGCTCGCCCCTCGCGCGGCGATTGATCCTCGCGATCGTTCTATTCAGCTTAGGCGTTACGCTGCTCCTCACCGTCATTCAGCTCTACGGCCAGTTCCGTCACGACATGCGCGGCATCGAGGCTGATCTTCGGCAGATCGAACAGGTGCATCTGAAGGCCTTGACCCGATCGTTGTGGGCCACCAACGAGTACGACCTCCTGTTGCAACTCGAAGGCATCGTGCACGTTCCGAGGTTCGAATACGTCGCCGTGCGCGAGGGCGAGAAACTCTGGGCACAGGCGGGGGCCCGGCGCTCGGCCAACGTGATCGAGCGGCACTATCCGATGGTGTACACACAGGAGGGGCGAGAAATCCCGCTCGGCACCCTGACCGTGGTGGTCAGCCTCGATGATGTCTACCACCAACTGTTCACCCAGACGCTCACCATTCTGACGAACAACGGTCTCCAGACCCTCCTGATGGCCGGATTCGCGCTTGTGTTTTTCCATTGGCTGGTGAACCGCCATTTGCAGGTGATGGCCACCTACGTGCGCGGCATGGACGTGCGCCTGCCCGCGTCGCCGCTGATATTGGCACAGAAGGGTCACCGCATCCCCAATGAACTGGATGAACTGGCCGCCGCGATTAATCACATGCGTGAGAACACGCACGCCGCGCTTACTGCGCTGCAGAACAGCGAAGAGCAATTCCAACTCGCTACCGAAGCCGCCGATGTCGGTTTGTGGGACTGGAACCTGCAGAACAACGCCGTCTACCAGTCGCCGGTGTTCAAGCGCCAGCTCGGTTATCGTGAGGAGGAAATGCCGAGCCGCTACGAATCATGGGAAAGCCGCCTGCATCCCGAGGATCGCGCGCGCACACTTGCGATGGTCCAAGACTATCTCGCCGACCGCGTGCCTTCCTATGAGGCCGAGTTCCGGCTGCGTCATAAGGACGGTTCGTATCGCTGGTTTCTGTCGCGCGGCGCGTTGCGGCGCGACGAGGCCGGCCGGCCGATTCGTCTGCTCGGCGTTCAGGTGGATATCTCCGGGCGCAAGCAGGCCGAGCAGCGGCTACGCGAGAGTGAGGAGCGCGCCCGCGCGGTCGCCGAGAATTCACCTATCGGTATCTTCCTGGCAGACCCAGATGGCAAAGTCATCTACTGCAACCGCGCGTTCCACACAATCCTCGAGGTGCCCTTCGAGGAACCTCTGCTAGAGCGCTGGTTCGAGTTCATCCACTCCGCGGACTGGGAGCGGGTACTCGCCGTCTGGCAGGACTTCGTACACGGGCTGCGACCGGACTATGACATCGAGTTTCGCTTCGTGACTGGTCTGGGCGAGCGGCTCACACATATGCGTGCCGCGGCCATCCGTGAGGGCGATCGGTTGCTCGGCTACGCCGGCACCACGGAAGATATCACCGAGCGCCGGCGCGCCGAGGAACAACTTGCACGCCTCGCGCACTATGACAGCCTGACCGCGCTGCCGAATCGCGTGTTGTTCGCCGACCGTCTGGGCCAAGCGATGATCGAAGCCGACCGTCACGGACGATTGGTGGGCGTGGCATTCCTTGACCTCGACCGTTTCAAGAACGTCAATGACACGCTCGGGCACGACGCTGGTGACCAGCTTCTGAAGGCCGTGGCCGAGCGCCTGACTGGCACGGTACGCAAGGGCGACACGGTCGCGCGCCTATCCGGAGATGAGTTCACGCTGATTCTCGCCGACATGGGACACGTGGACGATGCCGCACGTGTGGCGCAGAAGGTTCTCGATGTCTTCACACAGCCGTTTCACATCGCCGGACGTGAACTCCACATGAGCGCCAGTCTCGGCATCACGCTTTATCCCTTCGACACCACGGACGTGTCGGGGCTGCTACGTAACGCCGACATCGCGATGTACCGCGCCAAGGAACACGGCCGCAATACCTACCGTTTCTATGCCGCGGATATGATGACCAAAGCGGTCGAAAATCTTGCGCTCGAGAATGACCTGCGTCACGCCGTGGACCGCGGGGAACTGATGCTGCATTACCAACCGATCATTGACTGCACCACCGGTGAGATCCTTGGGATGGAGGCACTGGTGCGCTGGCGGCATGGCACGCGCGGGCTGATCCCGCCGTTGCAGTTCATCCCGCTGGCCGAGGACACCGGATTGATCGTGTCGATCGGCGAATGGGTGCTGCGCGAGGCCTGCGGCCAATGCCAGCGTTGGCAGCGCGAGTTCAAGCGCCCGTTGCGCGTGGCGGTCAATCTTTCGGCGCGGCAGTTCGCCCAGCCGCCCATTGCGCGCACCGTGCGTCGGGTACTCGAGGACACTGGCCTCGACCCGACCGCGCTTGAGCTGGAGATCACCGAAAGTGTCTTGCTGCACCATGATGCCGAGAAGCTCGAGTCACTGCGCGCTCTGGCCGAGATGGGGGTCACGCTCTCCATCGACGATTTCGGTACGGGCTACTCCTCGCTGTCCTACCTCAAGCGTTTCCCGATCGATGCGCTCAAGATCGACCAGTCGTTCACACACGACATTCCGGACGATGCGGACGACGCCGCCCTCGCCCGGGCGATCATCACCATGGCGCAATCTCTAGGGCTGAAAACCATCGCTGAGGGCGTAGAGACTCAGGCACAGTTTGAGTTTTTCCGCTCGGAACGCTGCGACGCCGCGCAGGGCTTTTATTTCAGCAAGCCGTTGCCTGCCGAGGAGTTCGCCGCCTTGTTAGGCAACGGCCGACTCGTGATGGGTTGAGTCTGTCCCTAGTGTATTACAAAAATATTCTACAAGCTTCGTCACAGCCTAAGTCGGAAATTAGTTGACTATCGAAACGCCTCGCACAGTTCCGTTTTTGCTGTATCGGTCACTTGCTGCCAGCTCAAGCGTAAGCGAGTAATCTGCCGAGTATTGCGGGGTATTGGTGCGATTACTCCGTGACAATGGATGCCTTGACGGCGCGAAAGGTCGCACCTTCGGTGTTGGAGGCAGTGCGGTATCCGGTCCAGCCGGCAAACTCGACCTGCCCGAAGCCCGCCGCTTGCAACAGCTCAATATACTGCTCGGGCGGCAGCGTACCGGCCACACAATCGGCCCAGGAGCCGTCCTTCGTCGTCGCCTCGCAACAGCTGTTACGGCGCACCATGTCGGCAAACTGCAAACGGCCACCCAGTCGCAGAATCCGGTGGATTTCCCGGAAGACCCGGGCCTTGTCCGGCGCGAGATTGATTGCTCCGTTTGAGATCACCACATCCACCGACGCCGACGGCAACGGCAGATTCTCGATATTCGCTTCGTGCGCCGTCACGTTGTTGTGTCCTGCTTGTTGCGCGTTGATGCGCGCCTTGGCCACCATCGCCTCCGTGAGGTCGAGGCCAATGGCCTCTCCGGTGGCACCGACAAGCAGCGCGGCGATACACAGATCGGCACCCGCCCCGCAACCGATGTCGACCACGGTCTCGCCCCGATTGATGGGGCCCAACGCGAACGGGTTGCCCACGGCCGCGGCCGACTCCCAGACGCAGTCCGGCAGCCGCGCGAGCCAAGCGGGATCATAGCCAAGGCGTTGCGCGTTACCCTTGCCTTTGTCCCAGCCGAAGTCCCGCTCCGGCTGCTGCGCCAGCTCGGTATACAGGGCTCGCACCTGGTCGCATGGATTCGAAGAACTTCCGCAACATTTGGTTTCGCTCATGCCACGCCCTCCGTTTACCCTTTCTTGAAGATGGTTCCATAGTGGTACGGAGGCAGCTCGACGAGTTGGTCGAGCCTGAATCCCGCCGGTTCGACCACCGCGCATACCTGCTCTGGCGACATGCGCATTTCCATGCGCGGTCCACGCGGCTGTCCTAGCACGGGGGTTTCCTCGCGCGGGCGGGGATACCAGTTCACGATCGTGAAGCGGCCTTCGGGCTTAAGAACAGCCGCCACCTCGCGGGCGAGCACGGTCTGCTCCGGAACACCGTGGAAGGTGTTGGCGATGAGCACGTAGTCAGCGCGGTCCTCGATCAACCGACTGAGATCGCGGGCATCGCCAGTTACCCAGGCGCAATGGGCCAGCCCCCGACAGGCCGCCTGGGCCTGATCCAACATGACGGGATCGATGTCGAATCCGATGACGCGCCCCGATCCGATCCGGCGCGCGATGGCGGCGGTGAAATACCCATCCCCGCAGCAGAGGTCCACTACCGCCATGCCGATTTTGATCCCCAAGACCTGGATGAACGCATCGGGATCGGGCCACAGCGCCTGCCACCAGTCCGGATCCGGCATCACCGTGGCGGGAAACAGTTTCGCTTGCATCGTCGGTATCATATTGGGGCTTCCAGCCTATTCCAGATCCTTCTTCATCTGCTGATATTGTTCGCGGGTAATCTCGCCGCGGGCGTAGCGGCGGTCGAGGATCTCGCGGGCCGATTCCTCGCGGTCACGTGTCCTGTGCCCTCCGCAGCCCGGCCAGCCCACTCCGCGAAAGAGAAGCAGCAACAGCACGACGAGAAAGATCAGCGGAAAGATCCCCATCCACGGGAACGGTCCCCACCATCCATTCGGCCACATGATTAAGATGCCTCCTTAGATTCGGTTTCGCGCCGGCGCGCTGCGTCCAGACACGCCATTGCGTCTTGCCATCGCCTTACCCGTGGATGCCGTGGGACGATCCGCGAGCCAATCCCGCAGGTCGTGAAGGATGCGCAGCAGCTTGGGGTCGGAGAGGCAGTAATAGATGAAGGGGCCGCGGCGCTCGGCCCGCACGAACCCGCCTTCGCGCAGAACACGCAGATGAAACGAGACGTTGGTCTGAGACAGACCGGTGGCGTCGATGACGTCCGTTACCGGGCGACACTCCAACCCCAGCTCGCAGAGAATGCGCAAACGGCTGGGATCCCCCACCGCTCTCAACGCCTGAGACAGGCGGTCATTTCGCGATGGCATGGTTTCTGTCCAACATACTGGTTAATACTCATATGCGTAAGCGCTCATATTATGGGCGATCCTAACCGATGTCAAACACGTACGGGATGTACCGGCTCAATCTCCGAACTCTCCGAGCGTATTGGGAACTCCTAAGCGCCAGGGCCTCAATGCGCGCGATGCATCGACTTTGAATACCCAGTTGAATCTCGTGAACGGTACACATTTTGGATGATAGGTGGCAGGTCAATCGCCCCGCCTGTAGTAGACACATTCCATCGGGTACAGTGTGTCTGAACGGCTGCTCCTGACCGAACTTTGCCCATTACCCATCCGGCGAACTCGATGTCCGCTTTCTTTTCAAAAGAATGAGAAAAACCCATCAAGAAAGAACACAAGGCCGATCAAACCAACAGGCATAGCCGCCCACCAGACCTGTTTCTTTCTCATCAACCCGGCGATGGAATTCAGGAGGATGGCCACCTGCAGGAACATGACCGCCATGCCAAAGGGCTTGTTGTGGCGCTTGGCTTCATCGCGCGCGTCTTCCAGTTCCCGGGCCTTGGCTTCAATTTGCTTCTTCTCTTTTTCGTAAACATCAACCTTGGACCGGTAGTCCTCGATTTTCCTGGTGTAGGCGTTTTCGATGCGACTGCCATGGGGTAATGCCATGGCCTGCAACTCAAGCAGTTCCAGCTGTAGTTGATGCAGGTGCTGCTTGGTGCTCTTGGCCTGGTAGTAGGCCCACTGGTCGGAGGCCTGGGCCTGGTTGATCACACTCTGGGTCGAATAGGAGCCGCCCTTGAAGGTGGAGAGGGTCGCGCAGACCGCCAGGATCACGGTGGCAAGTGCCATATAGTTGAGCCAGGGTTCTTTCCGTTCTTCCGCCATGTTGGGTCCTCGTCAGGTGGTGGTGTTAATGCAGTGAGTATCGCTATTTTCTGCATTTACCGTGTCATAGCAACTCCCGTGGACACCCGCAAATAGGATTCTCGGCCATTTGTTGGTGTACGGCCGGCTGGTCCTGGGGCTGAAAGCATCCCCTGCGCATTCGTGCTCGAATATAACCCAGAACAGTATGCAAAACACAAAGGGCACTAGAGGGGCACAAGCGCGCATTGGCATAGACCAATCCAGATAACCAAGAGACACCAAAAGCACAGTCTACTGATTGAACGGCCGCGACCGGTGCTTTGACGAGTGTCGGCGCGCCCGTGGCAGCGGGGACTTATCATGTTTCTGTCACCACCACCGGCACGATCCAGTAATCCCTTGGCTTCCGGACTTGCAGCACAAGAGGCCCCGCACCAGCGGGGTTTCTTCTTCTGGTACTCCTGGTGAACGTCTGCTCATGACAAAAGCGACCGTCTGGTTTTGACCGGGAAGAGACCTTGCCGCAAGGTTATGGGTGCTGATCTGGCACGGCCGCTGGTGGGGGTAATAGCGGGCGATGCCGGGTTTGAACCGGCGACCCCTGCCGTGCGTTAGGACGCCGCGGCACTTCCGATCTCTCGGATAATACCAATATTGCGATCTACATTCCCCACGGGGACACTACTTTGACTTGCATCAATAACGCCGGCGGTAATTTCCGTACCATTTTAGGTATGCCGGAAAAGCGCACGAGAGGCAAATCCTGTGTATAGGAGAATCCTCGTACCGATAGACGGAAGCCACACCGCGAATCGCGCGGCGTGGTCGAAGCGATTAAGCTCGCGAAGGATCTGGCCCCCTCCCTCGAGATCACGGAAGACGAAATCGACCTGGGCGTCGAACTGCTTGAAACCCTGTTCCGGCGCTGTGGCGCCACCTGAGTCATTGAGGCAATCTGCGGCATGAAATCGAATGTC
>JBGPBL010000091.1:0-9269 GCA_041481225.1 Sulfurifustaceae bacterium
ATCGTCGAGGAGCGCCAACGCCGCAGATGGCCCCGCGCCGCCGGAACCCGAAGGGCGCATGGGGATTGCGGGGCGATCTCCGCGTTGCTCGTCGTCAACGATGTGCACCGACATCGCCTCCTCCTCGCGCCTTGAGCTCGCCCCGCAAGCCCCATGCGCGCGACCCCTCCTAATTCTCGGACGGGCTCCTAGGTTGCGGCAATGGCTATTCGTGCCATTCGTGGCTGCTTTTAGCTTGTACTGTCTGAATCGCAGTCGTAGATTCCCACTCAAAAGGGGCGGACATGTCCATCATCATTCAGAATGGGCGCATCGTTACGGCCGAGCGGGACTTCTTTGCGGACATTCTGATCGAGAACGAAAAGATCACCGCCATCGCCGAAAGCCTCGGGCAAAAAGCAGACCGGGTGATCAACGCGGCGGACAAGTACGTAATCCCTGGCGGCGTGGATGTCCACACCCACCTGGACATGCCCTATTGCGGGACGGTCTCGAGCGATGATTTTGAAACCGGAACACGCGCAGCAGCTTTCGGCGGCACCACCTGCCTGGTCGATTTTGCCATCCAGGCGCGCGGCATGCGCATGCGCGAGGCGCTGGATATCTGGCTGCGAAAGGGTGAGAGGGCGACGGTGGACTATGGCCTTCACATGATTGTCACCGACCTGCCCGAGACGCATCTGTCGGAAATCGACGAAATGGCGCGCGCGGGCGTGACCAGCTTCAAGCTGTTCATGGCCTATCCGAATACGTTGATGGTCGACGATGCCACCATCCTGCGTGCCATGCGCCGCGCATCGGCAAACGGAGGCCTCGTTTGCGTCCACGCAGAGAACGGCGCTGCGATCGAGCAGTTGGTGCAGGAAGCCCTTGCGCAAGGAAGGACCGCGCCGATCTATCATGCGCTGACGAGGCCGGTTGCGGCGGAGGCCGAAGCGGTGAACCGTGCCATCGCGCTGGCGCAAAAGGCGGGCGCGCCCGTGTACATCGTCCACCTGTCGACTGCGGAAGCGCTGGCAGCGGTCGCCGCCGCCCGCGATCAAGGGTTGCCTGTCTTCGCGGAGACGTGCCCTCAATACCTGCTGCTTTCGATCGCTGACCTCGACCGGCCGAATCTCGAAGGAGCGAAGTACGTATTTTCACCGCCTGCACGCGAGAAATCGCATCAAGAAAAATTGTGGCACGGACTCCGTGCGGACACGCTGCAGGTCGTGGCCACCGATCATTGCCCCGTGTTCGTCAGCGAAAAAATGCAGGGCGCGCGCCAGGACTTCACGAAAATCCCCAACGGCGGCCCGGGCGTTGAGAACCGCCTGCAGCTGCTTTATCATTATGGCGTCCATCAGCAGCGGCTCACGCTGAATCGCTGGGTGGAGATTCTGTCGACGGCGCCGGCCAAAATGTTCGGCCTGTATCCGCGCAAAGGCGCGATCGCCGCGGGCAGCGATGCCGACATCGTGATCTGGGACCCCGATCGCGAGCACACGATCTCTGCTAAGACGCACCACATGCGCGTGGATTACTCCATGTACGAAGGATTTCATGTCCGAGGCAGTGCAAATACGGTGATCGTGCGCGGCAAGGTGGTGGTAGAAGAGGGCAGGTGGCTGGGCAGTGCCGGATGGGGCCGGTTCATCGGACGAGGCGTGTGCGCTTCGGCGCGGCATCACGCAAATTCTTGACTGAAGATTCGGCGCTGGGGAATAATATGGTAGTTACCACATGACGTCATACAAAAAAGGGAATCGGAAATATGCCGGATATCATTGATCCCCACAATTTTTTGCCGCGTTACTATCAGCTGGCGAACATCCTGCGCGATCGCATCGCAAAAGGTGAATTGGCCGCCCGGCAGCCCATTCCTTCCGAGCGACAGTTGGAGAAGGATTTCTCCGTCAGCCGCACGACGATCCGCCAGGCCATCGATCTGCTTGTCCGCCAAGGCTACCTGTACCGTGAGCATGGCAAAGGAACCTTCGTCTCGCCTCAGAAGCTGCAAAAGGGGATTTCCGAACTGACCAGTTTTACCGAGGATATGAAACGACGGGGCATCCTTCCGGGACAGAAGATTCTGGAGATTGGCTATATCAAGCCGCCCGAGGATGTTTGCAGCCATCTGGAGTTGCCGGCCGACCATGACAAGGTTCTGTGTATCGAGCGCCTGCGCCTGGGTGACGGCGTCCCGATGGGGCTGCAAACCTCCTATTACGTTTTGCCGGAAGGACAAACCATCACCCGCAAAGAGCTGGAGGAGCATGGCTCGACCTATCGGATCCTCCAGGAGAAGTTTCACCTGATCCCGACCGAAGCGGATGAAACTCTTGAAGTTGCCCTGGCAACGCCGCGCGATGCCTTTCTGCTGCAGATCGAGCCTGCCAGCCCATTGCTCCTCAGCGAACGTACCACCTACTCCCAATTCCGGCGCGTGATCGAATTCGTCCGGATTCTTTACCGTGGCGACCGCTACCGCTACTACGCCAAGCTGACCCGCTGATTCCCTGAACCCGTGATGCAAAGTGGGCGCCGTGCGCCGCCAACCCAGGCGCATGAAGATTAATGGTCTGTTTAAGGCAGCCACGAATGACACGAATGGGCAAGAAGTTCGTGTCATTCGTGGCTGCTTTTGCAGTTTCTGGTCGGATTATTTTCGCAGCAGATTTCTGTTGACAACCATGATATCATGATGTAGTGTAGTCATGTAGTCACTACCAGTTGATCAAGGCAGGGAAACGCATGAGCGATATCAGTGATTCTGAAATCCGCGAGCTTGTGCATAGGGTTCTTAACCAGGCGATGGGCCTATCCGGACAGGCGGCTGCAGGAACGCAGGCGTCGAATCCAGCCCCAAAACCTCCGCAGGAAGAATCCAAATCCGGTGCCCGCACGGTAGTCGCAATCGGCGCGGATCATGGCGGCTTCGAGTTGAAGGAAATCCTCAAAGCCGAACTGTGCGCCTTGGGTTTCGATGCTATCGACGTGGGCACCCAGAGCAAAGAACCGGTAGATTATCCCGACATAGCCCACGCGGTCGCCAACCTGGTCAATGCAGGCAGAGCCGAACGTGGAGTCATCATTGATGGCGCCGGCATCGGCAGCTGCATCGTTGCCAACAAGATTCCGGGTGTTCGTGCAGGCCTGGCCCATGACTATTCCTCCGCCGTCAACAGCCGCGAGCACAACAACACCAATGTGCTCACGCTCGGCGCCGGGCTCATCGGAGTGAATCTCGCGAAGCAGATTTTGAAAACCTGGCTCGCCACCGAATTTGGCGGGGGGCGCCACACAGCGCGCGTCGAAAAAATCGCAGCCATCGAAAAGTTGTATCTCAAGTAGAGGAAATTCCATGATCCCGGACCTCAAGACGACGGAGCAACTCGTTGAAGTCATCACCCGAGAAGTTCTGGTAGCGATGATGGAGCACCAGGACAGGGACAGGGCCAAGGCAGCGCCGGAGTGCGACCAGTGCAAGTTCAGCTGCGCCGAGGGCATGTGCGTCCGGACCTGTTTTGACCGTGCCGGCAGGGTGGTCAGCGCAGGTGCGGAGCGGCTGTCCTCCACGATCGGGGTGATTCCTCAGGACATGAGCCTGGGAAAGATGATCGATCACACATTGCTCAAGCCCGATGCCACCCCTGATCAGATTGCCCAGCTGTGTTTCGAGGCGCGCAAGTATGGCTTTGCTTCCGTTTGCATCAATCCCGCCTGGGTGAAGTTGTGCGCTCAATTGCTCTCAGGTTCACCGGTGAAGATCTGTACCGTGATCGGGTTTCCCCTCGGGGCGACAGCGCCCGAAGTCAAGGCCTTCGAGTGCCAGAATGCTCTCGACCACGGCGCCACCGAAATCGACATGGTGATCAACATCGGCGCCTTGAAGGCGCGCGACCTGGAGCTGGTCGCGAAGGATATCCGCGGCGTAGTGGCGGCGGCCCATGCGCGCGGCGCGATCGTCAAAGTCATCATCGAAGCGGTACTGCTGAGCGACGAAGAGAAGACGATTGCCTGCCTGCTGTCGAAAGAGGCGGGGGCTGACTTTGTGAAGACTTCCACCGGCTTCGCCGGCGGGGGCGCCACCGTGCACGACGTGACGCTGATGCGGCGTGTCGTCGGCCCGGAAATGGGTGTGAAAGCAGCGGGAGGTGTGCGCACCTATGCGGATGCGGAGAGCATGATCAAGGCAGGAGCGACGCGCATTGGCGCCAGCGCGGGCGTCAAGATCCTGCAAGGCCCGACCGGCGAAAAAACCGCGCCCGCGGCGCCTGCCGGCAAGAGCTATTAGTCCCTGGAGAGCGACCATGTTGATTGCCAAGGTAGTTGGAACCACCGTCTCGACGATCAAGGATGAAAAACTATTGGGCCTGAAACTGCTCATCCTGCGCCAAACCGATGAGAAGGGCGAGCCGGTGGGGAAGCCCTATGTGGCCGTCGACACGGTGGACGCCGGCACGGGCGACCTGGTGCTGACCTGTTCGGGTTCCTCGGCCAGGCAGACAACCATCACCAAAGATACTCCGGTGGATGCGGTGATCATGTCAATCGTCGATTCGCTGGAGGTGGATGGAACCGTCGTGTTCCGGAAAATGTAACCGTGCATGAAACCAGAGGCACGCAGCAGGAAATCTGCGCGTGTCCGCATTGATCTGCGGCCATGAAAAACCATGATGCTTGATAAGGACCTTTCCTCCATTCAAGAAGCGCGCGACCTGGTGAGCGCGGCGCAGGAGGCTTTTAAAGTCTGGAGCCAGGCGTCCCAGGCGGATGTGGATCGGGTCTGCGCCGCAATGGCGGAAGCGGGTTATCAGGCTTCGGAGCGTTTGGGCCGCATGGCCTGCGAGGAAACCGGCTATGGCGTGGCGGCCCACAAGAAATTGAAAAACGAGTTCGGCTCTCGCTGGGTCTGGGAGAGCATTCGCGACCTGAAAACCGTGGGCGTGATCCGGCATGATCCCGGGCGCCGCCTGTACGAAATCGCCTGTCCGATGGGTGTGGTCGCGGCGTTGATTCCTTCCACGAATCCGACCTCGACTGCCTTCAACAAAGCGCTGATTGCAGTCAAAGCACGCAATGCCATCGTCATCTCGCCGCACCCGTCCGCGGCGCGTTGTACCTATGAATCTGTCCAGACCATGGCGATCGCCGCAGAAAATGCCGGCGCGCCCAAAGGACTGATCGGCTGCATGCAGCAGATCTCGCTGCCGGGGACGCAGGAATTGATGAAGCACCCCCACGTTGCGCTCATCCTGGCAACCGGCGGCACGCCCATGGTGCGCGCTGCTCATTCCACGGGCAAGCCGGCCTACGGAGTGGGGCCGGGGAATGTGCCCGTGTATGTGGACCGCAGCGCGGACATTGAAAAGGCGGCGCGCTACATCGTCGCTTCCAAAGCCTTCGACTGCTCCACGATCTGTGCCACGGAACAATCAGTGATTGCTGATCGGCCGATTGCCGGGAGGTTGGCGGAACTGATGCAGGCGGAAGGCGCCTACTTTACCGATGAACAGGAAACCGATGCCTTGCGCAGGGTGATCTTCCATGAAGACGGCAGGTTCAACACTGCACTGGTCGGAAAACCGGCCGCCTACGTTGCTGCTTACGCCGGCATAAAAATTCCCGGCGGCACCCGGATTCTGGTGACGCCGCTCTGCAAGGTGGGCCACGAGGAACCGCTCTCCCACGAAAAGCTGACCCCGGTGTTGGGCTGGTATGTGGTCGATGGCTGGGAGCAAGGGTGCGAGACCTCCATCGCAATCATTGAAACCGGCGGCCTCGGTCACACTCAAATCATCTATGCCAATGATGACCGTATCATCATGGCGTTTGGTCTCGAGAAGCCCGTTTTTCGCATCCTGGTGAACACCATGGGGACCCTTGGGGCCGTTGGCCTGACCACGGGTGTGATGCCATCTATGACTCTGGGCTCGGGCGGATTGGGAGGCGCGATCACCGGCGACAATATCAGCGCCGCGCATCTCGTCAATATTAAGAGGCTGGCGTACGAGACCGTGGCGCCGCCTGCCGAGGCTTTTTCGCCGGGCGAGATTCCGGCCGGACCATCCCCGGAGGAAATTGATCGGGTGGTGCGCCAGGTCGCCAGTGAGATTCTCAGAGTTTGACTTTGCAGGGACGGGCCTCCGCCTGTCAATTTGCGCAATCGCTGTTTTCGGAAGCAGTGAACAAAGAAAGGAAGGAAACAATGGCTTTTGATACTTCTCTTATCGCTCTCGGGATGGTGGAGACCCGTGGTTTGGTCGGCGCCATTGAAGCAGCCGATGCCATGGTAAAGGCTGCGAACGTGGTTCTGATCGGCTCCGAATACGTGGGCGGCGGGTACGTGACCGTGATGGTGCGCGGGGATGTCGGCGCCGTCAAAGCGGCGACGGATGCGGGCGCTGCCGCAGCCAAGCGCGTGGGCGAGTTGGCGTCGGTGCACGTCATCCCACGGCCGCATGCCGATGTGGAACTGATTCTGCCGAAAAACAGCAAAGGCATGATTGGCGGACGTTCCCCCGAAGGCAAATAGGACCAAATTTGGCGGCGGCAGCGGGCCGGCGCTCGCTGCGCCGCTTCAAGAATAACTGCGGCTAAGAGTTTGCATTTACGACTCAGACGGGTTGTGGCTCAGGCCACATCTATAGGTCGTCGCATGGCGCCTGGGGATGAGGGGCAATGGCAGTGACGAAGAATAGCAGCATGCCTATCAACGGCAGTCTCACCGAGTACCTGGCGAAGGCGGATACTGTGATCCTGCCCAGGTCTCTCTCGGCAACTGCCCCGCCGCTCGCTATCGATCCGCATCGGAAGCTGCGCATCGGTGTCGACTTGGGGACTGCCTACCTGGTCATGGTTGTGCTCGACGATGAGGGATTGCCATTGGCCGGGGAGTGGCAATTCGGGCAGGTGGTGCGCGATGGTCTCGTGGTCGATTTTATCGGCGCGACCGAGCTCTTGCGGGGCATGAAAGAGCGTCTCGAGCGCCGCACCGGCCGGGAGCTGACTCACGCTGCCAGCGGGTATCCTCCGGGAGTGCCGCCCATGGAAGCGCGCGCCAAAGCCCATGTGATCGAAGCCGCAGGCATGGACTGCACGGGTTCGCTCGATGAGCCGACCGCGGCAAATAATGTGCTTCATCTTCAGGAGGGAGCCATTGTCGATGTGGGCGGCGGCACGACCGGCATCGCGGTTCTCCGGCAAGGGAAGGTGATTCACACGGCGGACGAGCCGACGGGAGGGACGCACTTTTCCCTGGTAGTCGCCGGCGCGCTCAATATCCCCTTTGAGGAGGCGGAAGCACTCAAGATCAGGAAGACCGAACAACCCGGCTTGCTGCCGCTGGTGCGCCCGGTAATGGAGAAGGTCGCCAGCATCATCGTCCGGCACATCGAGGGTTGGGATGTAGGATCGATCATTATGGTGGGCGGCAGTTCGGCATTCTTGGGCATGGCGGAAGTCATCCAGGACTACACCGGGATTACGACCCATGTGCCCCACAACCCGTTGTTGGTCACGCCGCTGGGCATGGCGCTGCATGATGCGGCCCAATAATGTGAACAGGAGAACACGATGAGTGATGCTTTTTCCTTGCGTTGTTACTGCTACCTCGACCGCATGCAGCCTCAGTTTGCCGCCTTTATCGGCACGGTGACTCAGGGCGATTTGCCGACCGAAGGCATGGCGGCTCTGTATGTCGAAATGGCTCCCGGGAATGAAGTCTTTCGCGTCGTGGATATTGCCGTGAAGGCGACGGAAGCCAGGCCGGGCGCCCAGATCGTCGAGCGCGAGTTCGGCATGTTCGAAGTGCACTCGCTCAATCAGGCGGCGGTCATCGAGGCGGGCAACGTGGTTCTGGAACGCCTCGGCCTGAGCGTGGAAGACCGCATCCGGCCGCAGGTGGTTTCCACGCAGGTGATCACGCGCATAGATCCGTATCAGGCGCAGCTGCTGAATCGCTTCCGCCGGGGAAGCATGCTGGTTCCCGGGGAAACGATGCTGGTGTTGGAATGCGCCCCGGCGGCGTATATCAACTTCGCCTGCAATGAAGCGGAAAAAACGGCCAGCATCAATCTCGTGCACGTGTCCTCGGTCGGACGCTTTGGCCGCATGTGGCTATCGGGAACCGAAGCTGAAATCCTGACGGCCAGAAACGCGGCCATCCAGGCACTGGAAGGCCTGCCAGGCCGAGCAGGCGCCTGATTCACGGCACTACCCGGATTGGATAGGAGCGGTTTATGCCCAGAGAGTTCTACACCGAAAAAGATATCGAGGACTTGTTCAAGGGCGGCGTCATGTCGCTGCCAGTCCACGACCATGTCGTGCTGACCGAACTGGCGTATGAAAAGGCCAGGGCATTAGGGGTGAAGCTGGTGCGCAACAGTCCGGATCAGCCTCCCAGCGCCCCGGTCCGGCCCTACATCTCACAAACGCAGGGGCAGCTCTCCAGCCCGGCGGTTGCGGCGCCCATCATTCAGCCCCTCCCTTTGCACAAAAACATTGGTGCTGAGAAGGGCGCGCCCGTTGCGATCGATCTGCCGCGGCGGATTCGCGAAGCGGTGGCCGCCCGCATCGGCGCTCAGGTGGATGCCAACCTGCTGGATGTGATCATCAAGCGCGTGCTGGCGAGCACGGGAGTGAAGTAATACCCATGTTGTTCGGCAGAGTCAAAGGAACCGCGGTTTGCACCATCAAGTACCCGGGGACGGAGGGGCTGAAGTTGCTGGTGGTCCAGCCGCTGAATAAAAGACTGGAGCCGGTCGGCCAGCTGCAGGTGGCTGCCGATGTCGTGCACGCCGGGATTGGTGATCTTTGCGTAATGGTGCGCTCCCGCGAAGCAGCGTTGGCCATGCCGGATGTGAAGTTTGTACCCATCGATTTGGCATTGGTGGGAGTTGTCGACGAGCTTAGCGTTTGCCCGGATGGCCTGTTTGATTTGACCATGCAGCGCGGCCGGAACCAGTACACTTGAGGGTCGGCAATGATTCTGGCAAAAGTAGTCGGAACCGTGGTGACGACGATCAGCCACCGGGACTATAAAAACCGGCGCCTGCTGGTGGTGCAACCGCTCGGCCTGGAAATGGAAACGCCCGACGAGGATTTTGTCGCTCTCGACAGCACGCAGGCAGGAATCGGCGATACGGTGCTGGTGAACAGGGAAGGGAACGGCGCGCGCCAGGTGCTCCGCAATCCCGATGCCTGCATCATATCGGTGATTGTGGGCATCGTCGACTCGGTCCACATCGCCGAATGAGCACAAAGCAGCATAACTGCAGGCAAACAAC
>JBGPBL010000092.1:0-9236 GCA_041481225.1 Sulfurifustaceae bacterium
ACCCGTTCGGGCCAACAACTGCAACACGATCCGTTAAAAATTCGATCGTGGTTGGGTCAACAAATGATTTAAATCCAGCAAGCTTGATCCGCGACAATCTCATAGTTAATCGCCTAAATGTTGTTAATAAGGTTCCATCCGAATATAGTTTAGCATCAATATGGTGCCCGGAGCCGGAATCGAACCGGCACGGGAGTTTAATCCCGAGGGATTTTAAGTCCCTTGCGTCTACCTGTTCCGCCACCCTGGCTTCGGGCATTTTTATCAATTAAGGCTGGGGTCGGGATCGAACCGGCGTACACGGCTTTGCAGGCCGCTGCATAACCACTCTGCTACCCAGCCATGATCGGAGCACAAAAAAAGGAGGAACCAGCCAAAAAGGCACCTCCTGAGATTTGGAGCGGGAAAGGAGGCTCGAACTCCCGACCTCAACCTTGGCAAGGTTGCGCTCTACCAACTGAGCTATTCCCGCAATAGGGGCAGCATTGTAAGGACTGGCAACTGCCTGTCAAGATAAGCACCCGTATTCCTCTGCATTTTAGCCTATTTCACAGGCCGTGGTGGAACCAATTACCGATTTTTCTCAGGGTGAATCAAGTTCGGCCAGGCAATCCTTAAATAGCTCAGCATGGACCACAGGGTAAGCCCTGCCGCCAGGAAAAGAAGCACCTCCCCGATCTGAAATATCGGCAGGCCCCAGAGCGGCTCGCGCCACAGAAGAAACGGAATGGCGATCATCTGGGCCATGGTCTTGGTCTTACCGATAAGCGATACGGCCATGTGGGAACGCTTGCCGACTTCTGCCATCCATTCCCTGAGAGCTGATACGGCGATTTCGCGGCCGATAATGGTGAGCACGACAATAGAAAAAAGCCGGGTATCGAAGACTAGGCCATGAACCCGTGGGTCGGCCAGCAGCATGACCAATGCCGCCGCCACCATCAGTTTATCGGCCACCGGGTCCAGAAATGCCCCAAAGGGAGAGGTCTGCTCCCAGCGCCGGGCAAGATACCCATCGAGCCAATCCGTCAGCGCGGCTAGAACAAAGACCGCGGTCGTCAGCATGTTGGCCATGGGGTGGACAAAATAATAGGCGCCGATAAACAACGGAATCAAAATAATCCGAAGTAATGTCAGCATGTTAGGTGTATTTAATAACATGAATTCTAGGATATCTCCCCATGAAAATTGTCGTAGATACGCTGCGCTAGCTCACGGCTGATGCCAGGCACACGCGCCAGATCTTCCACTCCCGCCTTGGCCACCTCCCGTAGCCCTCCCAGATTTTTCAGCAGGGCCTGACGCCGTTTACTGCCGACGCCGGGAATCTGCTCCAGCGATGAAGCCGTGCGCGCCCGACCCCGCCGCTGCCGGTGGCCGGTAATGGCAAAGCGGTGGGCCTCGTCGCGTATCTGCTGAATCAGATGCAGGGCGGGAGAATCGGCTGGCAGTATAGTGGCCCCGGAATGACCGGACAAGAAAAGCTGCTCTTTTCCTGGCTTGCGCTCACGCCCCTTGGCCACGGCCACGAGACGCAAACCTTCAATCTGTAATTCCTGCAACGCGGCCTCGGCAGCAGACAGCTGGCCCTTGCCGCCATCGATCAAGAGGAGATCGGGAAACCTCCCTTCCCCCTCCTTCACGCGCCGATAGCGCCGGGTCAAAACCTGTGACAGCGCTCCATAATCGTCACCCGGCGCGACATTCTCGATATTGAACCGCCGGTAATCCGATGATACCGGCCCATTCAGATCGAATACCACGCACGACGCGACCGTTGCCTCACCCATGGTATGACTGATATCGAAACATTCCATCCGTTCAGGCACGGCATCAAGCGCAAGCGCTTCGCGCAACGCCTCGAACCGGCCGCGCATATCCACCTTGCCAGAGAGCCAGCGACGTAGGGCTTCGGCGGCATTGATCCTGGCCATGCCGACCCAACGCGTGGGCGACCCGCGGGTGGCGACGGTGAGCGAGACTTTCGCTCCGGCCTGCTGCGAAAATGCTTGTTCCAGCAAGAGCCTGTCGTCAATCGCGTGGCTGAGATAGATGCGCGCAGGAATGAGTTTGCCCGCTGCGGCGCCTGACGGCAGATAATATTGCGGCAGAAAAGCTGCCAGGATCTCTTCAGGGCCGCTCGCCGCCCCGATATTGGGGAAGAACGATTTATTGCCGAGGTTATGCCCGCCGCGAATATAGGTAACCACGATGCAGGCATGGTCCGATTCCGTGGCCACCGCCAGAACATCGGCATCGCCCACACCCCCGCTGATGTACTGTTTCTCCTGGATGCTCTTGAGCGAGACGATCCGGTCGCGATAGACCGCCGCCGCTTCGTATTCATGATGCTCGGAAGCCTGCTCCATTTGTTTGACAATTTCACCCAGCACGGACTGGCTTCGTCCCTCCAGGAACATCAGCGCATGACGCACGTCCTGCTGGTAGCGTTCGCGATCGATCAACCCCACACATGGCCCCGAGCAACGCTTTATCTGGTATTGCAGGCAAGGCCGTGAACGATTGCGGAAGAAACTGTCGTGACACTGGCGTACCTGGAAAATCTTCTGCATCAGGTTGAGGCTGTCACGCACCGCCGTGGTGGAAGGATACGGGCCGAAGTAACGACCCTTCTCCCGCTTGGTACCACGGTGAAAACCGATGCGAGGAAATTCCTGCGTGTCCGAGACGAAAATGTAAGGGTAGCTCTTGTCGTCGCGCAGCAGAATGTTGTAGCGCGGATGCAGCGCCTTGATGAGGTTGTTCTCAAGCAACAGTGCTTCATTTTCCGTATGCGTGACGGTGATGTCGATATCCACCACCTGGCCCATCAATGACACAATTCGCGGTGACAGCCCGGCGCCACGGAAATAGCTCTGCACCCGCTTCTTCAAATCACGCGCCTTGCCGACGTAGAGTACCTCGTCTTTCTCGCTCAGCATCCGGTAGATGCCTGGCTTGGCAGGAAGGTTTTTAAGCAGCTGTTTGGGATACTGAACAGCCATGGCTCAGTCTGCGAGCAGTGCCTTCGCCTTCCGTACAACACCTTCAAACATATCGGTAGTCAAGCGTTTGGTCTGGGTGTTGTAGCGACTGCAATGATACGAATCGACGAAATGAATTCCATTAGGAAGGGAATGTTGGTTGCCATGCGCAAACTTGTAGCCGGCGCGTTTCAATTGAAACGCACGCAGCACCGCGTCGTGCGCTACGGTGCCCAGCGCGAGCAGTACACTCTTGGGTGGCAGTTTTGTCAGTTCCGCCTGCAGATAGGCATTACAGGTAACAATCTCCTTCGGTAACGGCTTGTTGCCCGGTGGCAGGCATTTGACGGCATTGGTGATGCGGCAATTCTTGAGCACGAGCCCATCGCGGACATGAACCGATTGCGGACTGCTGGCGAAGCCATATTTGTGCAATGTTTCATAAAGCAAAATACCGGCATGGTCGCCGGTGAAGGGTCGCCCGGTACGATTCGCGCCATGCATACCGGGAGCGAGTCCCACAATCAGCAGACGGGCCTTGGGATCGCCAAACGGCGGTACCGGCCGCGCGTAATAGCGCGGATGCATATCACGGACACGGGCCAGATGGCTCGCCAGGCGCGGGCACGCCAGGCAGTCACGGTTAAATTCGGGCATGGGGTAAACCAGTGAACGACAGTGCTGACATCCTAGCGGACTTCAGAAGATAACAACAGGTACAACATCCTGACGCACGGTGCGCGCCAGGAAAGACCGATCAGTTTATACGCACCATGTTGGTGCCATAGAAGATTTCAGCCATTTCATGTGTCAGTCTTTGGCTCACGACCTTGTGATCCTGCGGGGCCAAATCCGCCTCGCGCACGCCGAACAAATAATTGTCGAGCTTCGAGTCCTTCAGCATCATCTTCGTGTGAAAAATATTTTCCTGATACACGTTCACGTCCATGGCCTGGTAACGCGATAGCGTATTCTTGTCCACATAGTTCTGGACCGAATTGATCTTGTGATCGATGTAGTGCTTGGTGCCTTTCACGTCGCGCGTGAAACCACGCACGCGGAAGTCGATGATCACGATATCCGACTCGAAACTGTGAATCAGGTAATTCAAGGCGCGCAACGGTGAAATTTTGCCGCAGGTTGATACGTCGATATCGGCACGGAACGTCGCAATGCCATTGTCCGGGTGTGATTCCGGATAGGTGTGTACGGTGATGTGGCTCTTGTCGAGATGGGCGACCACGGATTCCTTGGTCGGCTTGTCGCTGTCGAGGGCAAGGCTCGTTTGCACGACACGGTTACGGTTTTTGGAGGTTTCGGGCAGCGGTCCCGGCGCTTCCGGGTTCTGCGGTTCCTCGCTGATCGGCAATTCCGAGATCAGCATGGTCACGCTCGCGCCCTGGGGGTCGTAATCCTGATGGGCAATGTTGAGCACATTGGCGCCAATGATATTCGCCACTTCGGTCAGAATGGCGGTCAGACGCTCGGCGTTGTACGCCTCGTCAATGTAGGCCAGGTATTCCTTCTGCGCCTGCTCGCTGGGGGCGTAACAAATATCATATATATTGAAACTGAGCGTTTTGGTCAGGTTGTTGAAGCTTTCCAGCTTCAGCTTCTTTAATGCTCTAAACAAATCCAATTCTTTTACCCTCTGCAGGACAATGACGGTGTTACTTACTGCTTATTATCGGTCATCTGGGACGCGAATCAATATTTTTTCCTAAGCGAGGCTCAATACCGCACGCACGGCGTCGTGATAGCCGCGATCCTGCGCCAACTGCGTGCGCGTGACCTCCTCGCGCCCGTGCATGCGTACCAGCCGCAGATGCGACACCGGGTCATCGTGCGTACCCAGGCCGGAAAGCAGCTGATCGGCGGCCGCCGGGTCGTTGCACACGAGAATCATGTCGCACCCGGCTGCCATGGCGGCTTTGCCGCGGGCCACCACGTCCCCGGCCTCCTTCGCCCCTTCCATGGAGAGGTCGTCGCTGAAAATTACCCCCTGAAAACCCAGCCTCCCGCGCAAAATCTCGCGTAACCAGAGACGGGAAAAGCCCGCTGGCCGCGAATCCACCCGTGGGAACAGCACATGCGCCGGCATGATGGCGGCGAGCCCGAAATGAATCATGCGCTCAAATGGCACGATATCCTCTAATAAAAGATCGGCCAGTCCCCGCTCATCCACCGGCAGGGCCAGGTGCGAGTCGGCAGCGCACCCGCCGTGTCCAGGGAAATGCTTGCCGGTCGCGGCCATCCCGGCGTGGTGCATGCCGGTCATGTAGGCATGGGCCAGATCGGCCACGGCTTCGGGGTTAGAGTGAAATGCGCGGTTGCCGATAATCTGGCTGACACCACGGTCCAGATCCAGCACCGGTGCAAAGCTGAAATCCACGCCCACGGCCCGTAACTCCGTGGCCATCAACCAGCCGCTCGTTTCCGCCAGCCGTTTGGCGCGTTTGGGGTTTTGGTCGTAGAGTTGACCCAGATGACGCACCGGCGGCAACTCGGTAAATCCCTCACGAAAACGCTGTACCCGGCCGCCCTCATGATCCACGGCCACCAGGAGCTGCGGGTGGCGCAAATCGTGAATCGCCCGTACCAGCGTCTCGATTTGTTCCGGCGACTGGTAGTTGCGGGAAAACAGGATGACGCCTCCGACTAACGGATGGCGCAGGCGCTCGCGGTCCTCGGCAGTGAGTTCCGTGCCCTGGATGTCGAGCATGATCGGACCGAGTGACATGTCAGCCCCGCACGTAAACCGGAGTTCCCGGCTGCACCAAGTCAAAAAGTTGAATCAGCTCGTGATTGCGCATCTTTATACAGCCACGCGAGCCGGGTACACCCATCGGATCTTCATCGGGACAGCCATGGATATAAATATACCGGCGCATGGTATCCAGATTGCCAAGACGATTTTTTCCGGGTTCCTGGCCGCACAGCCAGAGGATACGCGTCAGAATCCAGTCGCGGTTGGGGAACGTCGCGCGCAATTCTCGCGAATAAATCTCACCCGTCGGACGCCGCGAGACAAACACCGCATTGGCCGGCTGTCCGGCGCCGATTTTGGCGCGAATGTAATGCGCCCCGCGCGGAGTTTTTTCACTGCCAGATAGCTCGCCGACACCATTGCGGGCCGTCGCTATCTTTGTGCGCATGCGCACTTTCCCCTGCGCATCCTTAAGAGTCAGGGTTTGGGTGGAGACATCCACTTCAATAGAGAATTTCGGCGCTGCCATGGCTTAAGGCCTGACGAACAGGGCCATGGATTCTACATGGCTGGTTTGCGGAAACATGTCCATCACTCCGGCCGCCGCCAATCGATAGCCCAGCGTGTGCACGAGGTACGCGCTGTCACGCGCCAGCGTGGCCGGATAGCAGGAAACGTAGACGAGGCGTTGGGGGTAAGGTTCCGAAAGATGTTTCAGTACCTCGGCGGCGCCACTACGTGGCGGGTCGAGCAGCACCTTGTCGGCACGATAATCTCCCCAAGGGGTCGGCATTCCCGCCAAATAAAGATCCGCCGCCGTGAATGTCACATTGTCGATGCCATTCAATGTGGCATTGCCCAGGGCGCCCTCCACCAGACCACGCTCCGCTTCGATACCCAGTACATGCTTGGCGCGCCGCGCCAGCGGCAAGGTGAAATTGCCAAGCCCGCAGAAAAGATCCAGAACCTGCTCATCGCCTTTCAGGTCGAGCAGCGCGATGGCCTGATTGATCATTTTCCGGTTGACGTCGAAGTTGACCTGCACAAAATCTGTAGGACGAAAACGGATTTCCACATTGTGTTCCGGCAAGCGGTAATAAAGCGCCTCGGGCGAATCCGGCCAGAGGGCAGCGGCAGTATCCGGATTTCCCGGCTGAACAAAAATCTGCAGCGCGTGGCGTTCGCCAAAATCGCATAGCAATTTTCGGTCCTGGTCGTGCAGCGGAACGAGATGCCGAAAAACCAGGGCAGAAGCATTGTCGCCCACGGCAATCTCGACCTGAGGAATGCGATTCGCACAGGAAAAGCGGGAGATCAGGGCGCGCAGCTCGGGCAACAGCCCGGATATTTTCGGCTCGAGCACCATGCAGGAATCCAGATGGGTGATGTGGTTTTGCCGGCGCGCGCGAAAACCTACCAACACCCCGCCTTTGCTTGGCACCAGGCGTACCCCAGGCCGCGCACGCCGCCGGTAACCCCAGGCCGGCCCGGTGAGCGGTGCCAACCATGTTTCCGGTTCCACCTTGCCGAGGTGTTTGAGGTTGCCTTCCAGAACCTGTTGCTTGGCAGCGATTTGTGCCCCGGAGCGCAGGTGCTGCAGATTGCAGCCGCCGCACGTGCCGAAGTATGGGCAAGGCGCTGGCACGCGGTCCGGACTGGCCTGCAAGACCTCCAGCATTCCGCCGGTATCGTAATTCTTGTGCTTGTTGTGGTAGCGGAACCGTACCACTTCGCCCGGCAGCGCATCCTCGATGAAGACGGTCTTCCCTTGGATACGCGCCACACCGCGGCTGTCATGGCTAAGCGATTCAATCATCGCCGTAGCAGTATCGCCACCGTGGTGCAGCGTATTCAGCGCTGTCCCGTCGGAATGTTCATGCACGATATCCGTGGTCATCCCGTTCGCCTCCCCTGGACAACCATTTTAATTCCACGCCGCGAGAAAGGCATTGAGGTGAGGCCGGTTGGCCTCGCGCAGGGTCTTGCGAACCAGATCGGTCTCGCGTTTCCATCCGGCCTCGTCCACATTACCGCGCAGGAGTTCAAAACGCAGATAGATGAGATACGTATTAAGTGCGTCGGTCTCGCAGTAGTCGCGGATTTCTTCTATCTTTCCGTCCTGGTACTGGCCCCACACCTCGCTGCCATGCATACCAAGTTTTCCGGGAAACCCCAGCATCTGCGCGACTTCGTCGAGTGGCGCCACGGCCCGCGGCTGGTACCCGGACAACACGTCCATCAGGTCGGTATGACGGGCGTGGTAGCGGCTCAGGTAGTTGTTCCATTTGAATTCGCGGTCATTGTCACCGGTGTCCCAGTAGCGCGGCGCGGAGATGCCGTGCAGCAGTGCGCGATAATGCAGCACCGGAAGGTCGAAGCCGCCGCCATTCCATGAGACCAGCGTCGGGGTATATTTTTCGATGCCATCGAAAAACCGGCGAATGAGTTCCGCCTCATCCGACGTGGCATCGCCCAACGACCAGACCCGCATCGAGTCGCCCTGCCTCAACACGGCGGAGATGGCGACAATACGATGCAGGTGATGACGCAGGAATTCGGAATCGCCGGTCTGTTCACGCCGCTTGGCAAACATCACACGGGCGATATCCTTGTCGCTCAACCCGTCCAAACCATGGAGCCGGCGCCCGGTAACCACATCCGGAATGGTTTCGATATCGAAAGCAAGTATGTTCATAAGGAAACCAGAAGAATTGCCTTTATAGTTTATGTGCCTGTTTATATCTTTTCATATGCCGCCGTCAACCCTCCAAAGGTTTTGCTTGCGGCAATAGCATCGCGGGGAATCAACAAATATGACCAAGGCTTACTGTCGTTGGCACATTCGTGTTCCGTGGCGTGTTTGCACCATTCGACGTTGTAGAGGGCTAACCGATCAGCCCGTTTCCTCAACACTTGGTTTGCAGTTGGGGCAGATGCTGGTTGGTTCTGTCATATGCCCCCTTGAGAGTATCAACAAGCCGGGCTTTCCGAGGCACGGCTCCAGCCTCGTCCGGCTCACCTTGCCTATCCAAAGGAGTTCGAGTTTTTGTTGCTTCGTCATGCCGATTTGGTTTTGAGCGCGCGCAAGTGGGGGAGCAAGGCGGGAATATCGCTGCGGATGATGCTCCACAGGGTGTCGTTGTCGATGCCGAGATACCCGTGGATCAGCCGGTTGCGGGTGGCGATGACGAGCCGCCACGGAATCTGCGGATTGTCCGCGCGCACCGCGTCTGGAATGTGTGTCGTCGCCTCGCCGATTAGCTCCAGATTGCGCAGGGTGCGCGTCGTAATTCAGTCCGCTGGCAATGAAACCCGCCTGGTCGAGGCCGTCGGTGTAAGCGATGACCTTCTCAGCAAAGCCGATCATGTCGCCTAGATAGAACCGCCATTCACGCTGTGCAGGATCAGACATGCACCGCCTCCTTTTCAATGAATGGTCGCAGTTCTGCACGGAGGGCTTTTTCAGTCACCAGATCAACCGAGGCACCGAACAGGTCTTCGAGATAGAACTGTACACCGAAGTAGCGTTGCGACGTAGCGGGACC
>JBGPBL010000093.1:0-9068 GCA_041481225.1 Sulfurifustaceae bacterium
GGAAAACGCTGGGCACGGAGTACCTACCCATGCTCCCCGATATGCGCCTGATCTGGCGCCCTCGAAACGTGGCATGGGATGTCGTGCTTGAGGGAGTCGCGGCGGATCTCAGAGGGGGTATTCGGCGACGGTGAGTCGGGCGGTGGCCGAGGGGGTGCTCGGTTTGCCCGATATGAGATAAACAAGCTAATTCGATAGATGCAGGAATTTTGTTGTAACGCCGCAGACATAGGTTCCGTCCGCGATCGGTTTTTGACCGGTCACCTATCGGGCCGGGAAGCATTGGAAAGTAGAAAGGGAAAAGTCATGCAGTGTACTATCGTATCGTGTGGAAGCTGGCATTTTGATCGTACAGCGCAGGGGTGGATGGGGTGACCGGCCAACATCAACGAGCGAACACATCCGCATCGCTTATGCGGGGTTATTATGCTCGCCAAGAATAAATTGATTCTGGTTACCGGGGCTGACGGCTTCATCGGCTCACACCTGACTGAAGCTCTGGTGCGCCAGGGCTATCATGTGCGCGCCTTCGTGTTCTACAACTCCTTTAATTCCTGGGGTTGGCTGGATCATTGCGGTGACGATGTGAAGGGCAAGTTTGAGGTGTTTGCCGGCGATATCCGCGACCCCAACGGTGTCCGCACGGCCATGAAGGGTTGCGATGCGGTGCTGCATTTGGCGGCGTTGATTGCCATTCCCTACTCTTATCATTCGCCCGATACCTACGTCGACACCAACATTAAAGGTACTTTGAACGTCGTGCAGGCTGCCCGCGATTTGGGGATAGCCAAGGTGGTGCACACGTCCACCAGCGAGGTTTATGGCACGGCCCGGTTCGTTCCGATCACCGAGGATCACCCGCTCCAGGGCCAGTCGCCGTATTCGGCCAGCAAGATCGGCGCGGATCAGATTGCCATGTCGTTCCATTCTTCGTTTGGCACACCCGTCTCTATCTTGCGCCCCTTTAATACCTATGGTCCGCGTCAATCCATTCGGGCAGTGATCCCTACCATCATTACCCAGATTGCCCATGGCAAGCGGCAGATCCAACTCGGTGCGGTGCATCCCACGCGCGACTTCAGCCATGTGTCCGATACGGTGGCTGGCTTCATGGCAGCGCTGAAGTCAGACCGGAGTATCGGCGAGATGATTAACATCGGCAGCAGCTTCGAGATTTCGATAGGCGACACCGCTCGTGCCATTGCCGAAGTAATGGGCGTCGAGATTGAGATCCTTACCGACGAGCAGCGCCTGCGCCCGGAGAAAAGCGAAGTGGAACGGCTGTGGGCCGCCAATGACAAGGCCCGCGAACTATTAAACTGGCAGCCGCAATACGGTGGTCCGGCAGGTTTCCGCCGTGGTTTGGCCGAAACCGTGGCCTGGTACAGCAAGCCGTCGCATCTTGCACTATATAAGTCGGACACTTACGCCCTGTGAGCACCATGCTTGCCCAAACGATCCTTGCCAGTCAGGTCGTTAATGCGATCCAGTCAGTGGTCGGTCCTGGCCCGGCGGCTTTGCATCAGCCGCGTTTCGCTGGAAACGAATGGTTATATATTAAGGAATGTCTCGACTCGACGTATGTATCGTCGGTGGGGAAGTTCGTCGATCGCTTCGAGGCGGATCTTGCCGCCTACACTGGCGCGAAACATGTTGTGGCGGTGGTCAACGGCACGGCCGCTCTGCAAGTGGCGCTGCAGTTGGCGGGGGTGAAACAGGACGATGAAGTGCTTGTCCCGGCGCTGACTTTTGTGGCGACGGCTAATGCGGTTGCTTATTGCGGGGCCACACCTCATTTTGTGGATAGCGAAGAACGTACCCTCGGCGCGAATCCCCGGGCATTACGCGAATACCTGCATGACATAGCCGATATCCGCGGTACTCGGTGTGTGAACCGTGCCACCGGTCGCGTGATTCGGGCGTTGGTTCCCGTGCACACCTTCGGTCATCCGGTGGACGTTGACGGAATGCTGGCGGTTGCCCGGGATTTTCATCTGGCACTGGTGGAAGACGCAGCCGAGTCTCTGGGCAGCACTGTCGACGGGCGGCATACTGGCACCTTTGGTGTGATGGGGACGCTCAGCTTCAACGGCAACAAAACCGTTACGACCGGCGGCGGCGGGGCCATCCTCACCAATGACGGTGCCTTGGCCAAACACGCCAAGCACCTTACTACCACCGCTAAGATGCCACACCGCTGGGAGCACACGCACGATGAAATCGGCTACAACTATCGTTTGCCCAATATCAATGCCGCGTTAGGTTGCGCCCAGCTGGAGCAATTACCCCGGTTTCTGGCGATGAAACGTCAATTGTTCGAGCGTTATCGGGCCGCGTTTACTGCGGTACCGCAAGTGAGCCTCATCAGGGAACCGGAAGGATGCCACAGCAATTACTGGCTACAGACATTGTTGCTGCATGAAACTGTTGCCAGCCAGCGCGACGCGATTCTGGCTGCCACCAACGATGCGGGGTTGATGACTAGACCGGCCTGGACATTGATGCATGCGCTGGCGCCTTACCGTGAACATCCAAGGATGGAACTGCCGGTGGCTGAGTCCCTGGAAAGTCGCCTGATCAACCTGCCGAGCAGCGCATGTCCGCTATGACTCCAATTACTATCGGATATTTTGCCGACGGCCCATGGGCACATCAGGCGCTGGAAAAGCTCATTCTCGATTCTTCGATTCGCATCGCATTCATTTGCGCGCGCCATGATTGCCCTGACCCTTTCCTGAAAGGAAAGGCCGAGATGCATCGAATTGATTATTTCACGCATCAAGAAATTAACTCAGATGAGTTTTTTCGCAAGGCTAGAGATTACGATTGTGACCTGTTTGTTTCCATGTCATTCAACCAGATATTCCGGAAGCGGTTGCTTGGACATCCAAGATTGCAGACCATCAATTGCCATGCAGGAAAACTGCCGTTCTATCGGGGCCGGAATATCCTTAATTGGGCCTTGATCAATGATGAGAAAGAGTTCGGTATCACCGTTCACTATGTCGATGAAGGCATCGATACCGGCGACATTCTGGCGCAACGCTTATTTCCTATTACCGATCAAGACAATTACGCAACCCTCCTGGAGCGCGCCTATAAGGAGTGCGCAGAGCTGCTCTATGAGACCGTCAAGCAGATGCAGGCCGGCCAGATCATTCGGACCCCGCAGTCCGAAATACATCCATTGGGTTTTTACTGTACAGCGAGGATAAAGGGGGATGAGCGGTTGACCTGGAATCAATCCTCTCGCGATGTATTCAATTTTGTCCGGGCGATCTGCAGGCCGGGCCCTGAAGCCAGAACTTTCTGTGGAGATACCGAGATTAAAATCAATCGTGTCGAATTCTTGCCGCAGGCTCCAATCAAGAAGGGTGTACCGGGTGCGGTGGTGGGGGTGACTCAAGAAGCGTTTTTTGTGAAAACAGCAGATTCTTGTGTGAAGGTGACGGAGTGGAGCGGTTTGAAAAAAATCCAGATTGGAGACCGGCTACAATGAGCGTTCTGATCATCGCCGAAGCGGGTGTGAACCACAACGGTGATATGGATATGGCGCGCCAGTTGATCGATATTGCCGCAGACGCCGGCGCCGATCTGGTCAAGTTTCAGACATTCAGCGCCGATCGGCTGGTCGCCATTCACGCCAGAAAGGCCGACTACCAAATCCAGGCCACGGGCGCTGGCGAATCCCAACA
Organism: Sulfurifustaceae bacterium; assembly: GCA_041481225.1. Classification (GTDB taxonomy): domain Bacteria; phylum Pseudomonadota; class Gammaproteobacteria; order Acidiferrobacterales; family Sulfurifustaceae; genus Sulfuricaulis. The sequence continues at coordinate 3,696 of JBGPBL010000093.1, forward strand.
TGCCATGATCCGACGGCTGGAGCTGACGCGAGACATGCATGAAGCGTTGATCATCCACTGCAAGGCCCGCGGAATAAAATTCTTCTCCACTGGCTTCGATCAGGAAAGCATCGACCTTTTGGTGGAGCTTGGGATGGACCGCTTCAAGATTCCTTCTGGCGAGATTACAAATCTTCCCTATTTGCGCCATGTCGGTAGCTATGGCAAGCCAGTGATTCTTTCTACCGGCATGTCGACTCTGAACGAAGTTGAGGCAGCGCTGAAGGTGCTGGAGAAGGCCGGCACGCGGCGTGACCAAATCACTGTGTTGCACTGTAACACCGAGTATCCCACTCCCATGGTCGATGTAAATCTGCGCGCCATGCTGACTATCCGGGATGCTTTCGGTGTGGAGGTGGGCTATTCCGACCACACTTCAGGTATCGAGGTCGCTGTCGCCGCAGTCGCCTTAGGTGCAACGGTGATCGAGAAACACTTCACCAGTGACCGTAATTTGCCCGGGCCGGACCACAAAGCCAGTCTCGAACCCGATGAACTCAAGGCGATGGTCACGGCCATCCGCAATATCGAGCAAGCCTTGGGCGACGGGATCAAGCGCCCTAGCGCAAGCGAAACGAAGAACATGCCCATTGTTCGCAAATCGCTGGTGGCGGCACGTGTCATTCATGCCGGTGAGGTTTTCAGCGAAGCCAATCTTGCAGTGAAACGCCCTGGCACCGGCCTGTCACCCACGCGCTGGGATGAAGTACTGGGACAGAAGGCGCCGCGTAATTTCGCACCGGATGAGTTGATCGAATTATGAATCGCAAGATATGCGTGGTTACCGGAACCCGCGCTGAATATGGCCTGTTGCGCTGGGTGATGGAAGGCATCCGTGAAACACCGGGCCTTGAACTGCAAATCATTGCCACCGGTATGCACCTCTCCCCGGAATTTGGCCTGACTTACCGCGAGATCGAAAAGGACGGTTTCGTTATTGACCACAAGGTGGAAGTACTGCTTAGTTCAGATACGCCTGCGGGATTGGCCAAGTCAATGGGGTTGGGGCTGATCGGGTTTGGCGATGTGTTGCAACTGCTTCGGCCAGATTTGATGTTGGTGCTGGGAGACCGGTTCGAGATTTTTTCGGCTGTCGCCGCCGCCATGGTTGCCCGAATCCCGGTGGCACACCTGCACGGTGGCGAGGCGACGGAAGGCGCGATTGATGAGCCGATCCGCCATTCGATTACCAAGATGTCCCACCTGCATTTCGTGGCAGCGGAGGCATATCGCAAACGAGTGATCCAGCTCGGAGAGAACCCAGGCCGGGTATTTTTGGTGGGTGGGCTGGGCATCGATAGCATCAAAAAGCTGACCCTTCTCGATCGACCGGCGTTGGAAGCCTCTCTCGGATTTGAACTGGGTCGCAGGAACCTTCTGGTTACCTTTCATCCGGTTACGCTGGAGAATGCGACGTCCGCCCAGCAGATGGCTGAACTGCTTGCGGCCCTGGAGGCGCTGGAGGACACGCGCCTGATCTTCACCATGCCCAACGCCGATACCGATGGCCGCGTTTTGTTCGGGATGATTGAGAAATTTGTAGCGGTTCACACAAACGCCCGTTCCTTTACCTCTCTGGGCCAGTTACGCTACCTTTCCTGCATCCAGCATGTGGATGGGGTGGTGGGCAATTCCTCCAGCGGTTTGGCTGAAGTGCCCAGTTTTCGTAAAGGCACGATTAATATCGGTGACCGGCAGCGGGGGAGACTCAGGGCGGAAAGCGTGATCGACTGTTCTCCTGAGCGGGCGGCCATTGCCGCTGCCCTGGAACAGCTTTACTCGCCAGTGTTTCAGGAAAAACTCAGGACCGTTCGAAATCCATACGGCGATGGTGGTGCGAGTAAACAGGTGGTGGAGACGTTGGCGAAAATCCAGCTGGAAGGCATCTTGAAGAAGCGTTTTTTTGATCTGCCGAATTCATGAGAATTATCTTTATCGGCGCAGTAGCGTTTTCCCGAAGCGCGCTTGAGCGGCTTATCGAGATTCGGGCAGGTATTGTCGGTGTTTGTACTCTGAACGAATCCAGCATTAATGCCGACGGCTTCCGCGAAGCGGAAGCATTTCAACTGTTGCGTGAGTGGCAGTAATCGACACGGAAGCGATCATGGCTAAAGAACTCAAAATTCCACGTGCGGGAAAGAATGACTGGCGTAAAGCCCTGCTTTCCTCCGAAGCTACCTTGCAACAGGCCATTCGTAATCTGGAAGAAACCGCGCTGCAAATTTCCCTGGTGATATCAAAGGATGGCACCCTGCTTGGCACGCTTACGGATGGAGACATCCGGCGTGGTCTCTTGCGCGGACTGGATCTAAACAGTTCGATCGACTCGATTCTCCATCGGGAACCGTTGGTCGTGCCACCACGGTTGACTCGCGATCTGGCGCTTCAGCTGATGCAGGCAAACAGGATTCATCAATTGCCTATTGTCGATGAGGACAGGCGCGTGGTAGGGCTGCATCTGTGGGATGAGCTAATGGTTCCAGGCCAGCGACCCAACATGATGGTGATCATGGCCGGCGGGCAGGGCACACGCTTGCGGCCGCATACCGAGAATTGCCCGAAGCCGTTGCTGCAGGTAGGCGGCAAACCGATGCTGGAACATATTATCGTGCGGGCCAAGTCTGAGGGATTTCAGAACTTTGTCCTGGCTATCCGTTATCTTGGCCATATGATCGAAGACTATTTTGGGGATGGCAGCCGCTGGCAGGTAAAGATCGACTATCTGCGCGAAGAGTCCCCGCTGGGGACTGCGGGCGCCATAGGTTTATTGAGCCCACGCCCTGAGGTGCCATTTCTGGTTTCTAATGGTGACGTGCTCACGGATATCCACTACGGTGAACTGCTCGACTTCCACTGTCGGCATAAGGCAGTCGCCACCATGGCCGTGCGCCTGCATGAGTGGCAGCATCCGTTTGGTGTCGTGCGCACAAAAGGGGTGGATATTGTTGGTTTCGAGGAAAAGCCTGTTTCGCGCAGCCATATCAACTCCGGAATATATGTGCTGGAGCCCGGCGCGCTGGATCTTCTGGTTGCCGGTGAATACTGCGATATGCCCATTCTCTTTAGTCGCCTGCAGGAACGTTCGGCGCGCACCATCGTTTATCCGATGCATGAGCCCTGGCTGGATGTAGGCAGGCCTGCCGACTTTGAAAAAGCGAACGATATGGACACAGCGTTACCCGAAAAAAAAGAAGGCAAGTGACGCCACCATGATCAATGGCAAGCCTGTTATCGCAATCATCCCGGCGCGCGGCGGCTCCAAGGGCTTGCCAGGGAAAAATATCCGCGATCTTTGCGGGAAACCGCTGATCGCCTGGACTATTGAGAAGGCCAAAAAATCAAAATATCTGGATGTGATTCTGGTTACCACGGACAGCCAGGAAATCGCGGGCATCGCAAAAAAATACGGGGCGGATGTTCCTTTTCTGCGGCCGTCCGACCTGGCCGGCGACCGTGTGCCAACCTACGACGTGATTTTCCACGGGCTCACCTATTATCGTGAAGCGCAAGGCCGGGAATTCGAGTACACCGTCTTGCTAGAGCCAACGTCGCCATTGCGCGAGGATGAAGACGTCGACCGGATGCTGGAAACGCTGGATCAGCGTGCAGAGATATTTGATGCCATCGTGAGCGTGGGGGAGGTTTCCGAGCATCCATCCATCATGAAGCGTCTCGTTGGCGATCGCATGGAACCCTACTGTTCAGAATTGACCCAGACCGCACGAAGACAGGACAATGTACCGGCGTATTTTCCTTATGGCGTCGCCTACATCGCCAAAACGGCCGCGTTGCTCCGGGAAAACACATTTTACATGCGTCGGTGCCTGCCCTTTGTCATCAAGCGCTACCAGAACTACGAGATCGATGACGTATACGGCTTTCTCTGCGTGGAAAGCGTGATGAAATACGAATGGGGAATTGAATGAGATTCCTGGTGATCGGCCTGGGTTCCATGGGCAAGCGGCGCGTCCGTAACCTGTGCGCATTGGGAGAAGCGGAAATTGCCGGATTCGATATTCGTGAAGACCGCCGTGCCGAAGCGGTCGCGAAATATGGCACGCTGGTTTATTCCGACTTCACCGTGGCGCTGGAGACATTCCGTCCCGACGTTCTGGTGATATCGACTCCACCCGAACATCATATGGCCTATGCCTGGGCGGGTTTCGAGCGCGGGTTATCCTGTTTCATCGAGGCCTCCGTCGTTGACGCCGAACGAATACTCGAACTTCATAAACGTACCGAGGGGACACAGGTGTTGATGGCGCCATCCTGCACCATGCGCTACTACCCTGGGCCGCGGAAGGTGAAGGAGCTTATTCGGTCGGGCATCATCGGACGTCCGCTCAATGTCCATTATCAGACAGGGCAGTACCTGCCTGACTGGCATCCCTGGGAGTCTATTGAAGAATTTTACGTGTCGAACAGGGAAACCGGCGGTTGTCGGGAGATTGTTCCCTTCGAACTCGCCTGGCTCAACGATGTGTTTGGCAGGCCCGAACCGCTGACCTGCGTGAAGGCCAAGCTCACCGACATGAACGCCGACATTGATGACATCTATCATTTCCTGTTGCGTTATCCTGATGCGATGCTTGCTAACGTTACCGTGGAAGTTATTTCGCGGCCACGGGCCACACGGGAACTACGGGTGCTTGGCACCGAAGGCGAGATTGTGTTCAGCGCCGACGAGAACTGCGTGCGCTATGCCACTACCAGCAGTCCTGAATGGACACGCTTCGATCTCGGCAGCGGCACGGTGGAGACGGGATACATTAACCCGGAAGAACCCTATATCGCCGAATTAAGAGACTTTATCAAGGCAGCCAGCCATCGGGACAAGAACCTGTTTCCCAACACGCTGCTCGATGATTACCATGTTCTGCAGACTCTTTATCGGCTGGAAGCGCTAAGCGAGGACGTACGATGAACTACCAGGAACGCCTGCTTCGGGTTATTCCCGGTGGCGCACACACATATTCTCGTGGCTTCGATCAGTATCCGGCGAATGCGCCGCCGATTCTCTCGCATGGCAAAGGCGCTTATGTCTTCGACCCGGAGGGGAATCGGTTTCTCGATTATGGCATGGCGTTGCGGGCCGTAAATGTCGGCTATGCCGAAGACGAGATCAACGCGGCCGCTATCCGGCAAATCCAGAACGGCAACAACCTGACGCGCGCATCGCTGATTGAGCTGGAAGCCGCGGAGCTATTGGTCGGATTGATCGATTCCGTGGACATGGTGAAATTCACCAAGAATGGTTCCACTTCCGTGTCGGCGGCGGTAAAACTTGCCCGTGCCTATACCGGAAAAGAAATGGTGGCGCGTTGCGCCGAACAC
>JBGPBL010000094.1:0-8510 GCA_041481225.1 Sulfurifustaceae bacterium
GACTTGTGTAGGATAGCTGGGAGGCTTTGAAGCGGAGGCGCTAGCTTTCGTGGAGCCAACGTTGAAATACCAGCCTGGTGTCATTGCGGTTCTAACCTAGGTCCATCAACTGGATCGGGGACCGTGCATGGTAGGCAGTTTGACTGGGGCGGTCTCCTCCCAAAGAGTAACGGAGGAGCGCGAAGGTACCCTCAGCGCGGTCGGAAATCGCGCGTCGAGTGTAATGGCAGAAGGGTGCTTGACTGCGAGACAGACAAGTCGAGCAGGGTCGAAAGACGGTCATAGTGATCCGGTGGTTCTGTATGGAAGGGCCATCGCTCAACGGATAAAAGGTACTCCGGGGATAACAGGCTGATACCGCCCAAGAGTTCATATCGACGGCGGTGTTTGGCACCTCGATGTCGGCTCATCACATCCTGGGGCTGAAGCAGGTCCCAAGGGTATGGCTGTTCGCCATTTAAAGTGGTACGCGAGCTGGGTTCAGAACGTCGTGAGACAGTTCGGTCCCTATCTGCGGTGGGCGTTGGAGATTTGAGAGGATCTGTCCTTAGTACGAGAGGACCGGGATGGACGAACCTCTGGTGTTCCGGTTGTCATGCCAATGGCATTGCCGGGTAGCCAAGTTCGGTCGGGATAAACGCTGAAAGCATCTAAGCGTGAAACCCACCTCGAGATGAGATCTCCCCGGGAGTTTAACTCCCCTGAAGGTCCGTCGAAGACTACGACGTTGATAGGCGGGATGTGTAAGTCCGGTAACGGATTGAGCTAACCCGTACTAATTGACCGTGTGGCTTGACCATATAACACCCAAGACGCCGGGTGTCTGGTCAATCGCTAATGAACACAACCCCGCGCCTGAATATGCATACACTGCCCAAACATTGACTGTTGCAAGGTAACGCAGCAGTGTAAAAGGCTTGCCTGGCGGCCATAGCGAGTGGGAACCACCCGATCCCATCCCGAACTCGGAAGTGAAAACGCTCAGCGCCGATGATAGTATGGGGTTTCCCTATGCGAAAGTAGGACACTGCCAGGTTTTTAACACCAAATCCCCCGGTGGCTAGTGCCACCGGGGGATTTTTTTGACTAAGTTTTCGAACGATTGGTCCGGTTTCCGATCGAAAGAGACCATACGAGGGGCTATTGCTACCGTTTGTCCGGGTATGACTTGCGGGGGGAGAAATAGGGGCTAGCCTTGAGAATACGGCAACGCAAGGCCGGCAGCTTCAGGAAAACCGAATAATGTGTGAGATAATGTTCTGGCAATGAGTGTTCCGGCCTATCGCATTGCCCCCGTAGTGAACCTTCGGCAGCAGGTGGAATCTCCGCGTTCAGACCGGACCGCCGGACGGCGTCTCAAGCTGCTCAGCTACAATATCCAGACAGGCATCACCACCAACCATTATCACCATTACCTGACGCGCAGTTGGAAGCATGTGTTGCCTTATCCAAAGCGGATGGACAACCTCGATCGTATCGCCGGCCTCATCAGCGAGTTCGATGTTGTCGGCCTGCAGGAAGTCGATGGCGGGAGTCTGCGCAGTGGCTTCATCAATCAGACCGAGTACCTTTCGTTGCAGGCACGCTTCCCCCACTGGTGCGACCAGACCAACCGAAATCTGGGGCACTTCGCCCAGCACAGTACCGGCCTGCTCAGCCGTGTGCGCCCCGATGAGGTAATGGAAGTAAAGTTGCCGGGGGTGATTCCAGGTCGCGGTGCGCTGACAGCGCGTTTCGGTCGTGGACCGGAGGCGCTGATTCTCGTCATTCTGCATCTGGCGCTGGGCAAGCGCGCGCGTTTCCGCCAGATGGAGTGTGTCGCCGAAATCATCAGCAACTATCGCAACGTCATTCTGATGGGCGACATGAACTGCTGTTCCGAGAGCCGTGAGATCGATTGGCTGGTGAAGCGGACACTGTTGCGTGAACCGGTGCACGACTGTCCTACGTTTCCGAGCTGGCGGCCTTCGCGCAATCTGGACCAGATTTTAGTGTCTCCCTCTATCAACGTGGAAAGCATCAGCGCGTTGAATGTTCCCTTCTCCGATCATCTTCCCATCGCGATGGAAGTTACCTTGCCCTCCGGTCTAGTTCTGTCCGACGAGCGCTATGACTTGCGTGGCCTTGCGTTTCCCGGCGTGGCTGCCTGAGCTTCCGGCGGCTACGGCATATTTTTCAGTTCTTCCAGAATAGACATCACCAGCTTCTGACCAGGTTCGCTCATGCCCTGGCAGAGCTTGTCGGCGTCGGTCTCACCTTGTTCCAGTCGTGCCAGCACTGCCGCCAGGCGAGCCATGTCACCGCCCGCGCGGCGCATTTGGTCGGCCATGTCAGCCAACGCCTTCAAGGCCTCGACGTTGCCATGGCGTGCGGCGGCCACGATGGACGCAAGACCCGGTGCGGCATGGTCGCCACTGGGTTGGGCGTTGAGGTCGGGAAGGGTAGCGGGATTTTGCAATCCACTCAGGATCGCTTCTACAATCGCCCTGTCTTCTTCGTCGAGTCCATTCATGACTTCCATATCGCGGCGGCCGGCGAGTATGCGGCGGATCGCGGTCACGAGTTGCGTCCAGCCGTTTTCCGCGGATAAACGCAGTAACTGCTCAAGCTGCGGCGCCAGTTCACGGTTGTGACAGGTTTGCACGACGGCGTGCACCAATCCGGCGTGGGCAACCAGGATTTGTTGGTTCTTTTCCGGCAAGGTCGACATGGGCGAGTCCTGAATGGGATTTGAAAGACGGTACCACTATACTACTGCTGGCGGCTTGTTCAAAAACACACCCAATACAGACAATCCAGCGCCATGATCGGACTTTTACAGCGCGTCAGTTCTGCCCGGGTTAGCGTGGGCGGTGAGGCCGTCGGTGCCATTGAGCGTGGCATTCTGGTTTTCATCGGGGTGGAACAACACGACGATGAGGCCAAGGCCGATCGCTTGCTGGAAAGATTGTTGGGGTACCGGATTTTTTCAGACGCGGTCGGGAAGATGAACCTGAGCGTGCAGGATGTTCAGGGTGGCCTGCTGCTGGTGCCCCAGTTCACGCTGGCGGCAGACACGAAAAAAGGCATGCGCCCAAGTTTTACCCCTGCCGCCATCCCCGCTGAAGGCCAGCGGCTGTTCGAATACCTTGTGGGCGCCGCGCGCGCGCAACACACCACGGTGGCTACCGGAGTTTTTGGCGCCGACATGCAGGTAACGCTGACTAACGACGGTCCCGTGACATTCTGGTTACGGGTGGAATAGGGCGCGCCGCTAGGTACGATCGATTGGAAAGCCGATGACATCCTTGATGGCGTGTGCCCCGGTTGCGAGCATGACGAGACGGTCAAAGCCCAACGCGACCCCGGCACAATCGGGCAGGCCGTGCGCGAGTGCGGCGAGCAGACGCTCATCCACGGGAACGACCGGTAGGCCATTGGCCATGCGGGTGTGCCACTGCCGTTCAAAACGGGTGCGCTGTTCATCCGCATCGGCCAGTTCGTGAAAGCCGTTCGCCAGTTCAATCCCGTTTAAGTAAAGTTCAAAGCGCGCCGCGACCGGCGGGTTGCCCGGCTGTATGCGCGCGAGCGAGGCCTGGGACGCGGGGTAATCATAGACAAATGTCAGCCGCCCCTGTCCGAGTTTTGGCTCCACCACATGCGTCAGCAGCAGATCGCGCCAGACGTCATGATCGCTCTGTGCGAGCATGCCATGCGGTACGCCGAGGCGATGGGTCTCGGCGATGGCGGCGAAATCTCCCGCCGAAGCCGTGTGCGGATCGATACCCACGTGACGTTGAAATACTTCGTGGTACGTCAGTCGCTCGGGTGTCTCAAGCCGCAGGGAGGGACGGAGAAGTTGTGTGACCAGATCGCCCGTTTCGTCCATCAGCCGGTGATGGTCGAAGCCCACGCGATACCACTCAAGCATCGTGAATTCCGGGTTGTGCCATCGTCCGGCCTCGCCATCGCGAAATACCTTGGTGATCTGGTAGATTGAGCCTATGCCCGTGGCGAGCAGGCGTTTCATGGAAAATTCCGGTGAGGTATGCAGATAGAATGTCTGGCCGTGCGGGAACAGCGGGCCGGTGTAGCGCGTGGCAAAACTCGCCAGTGCCGGATCGGGGGTGCCGGTGCAGGACAGGATCGGGGTTTCCACCTCAAGGACGCCACGTTCGGAAAAAAACGCCCGGAGCTGTTGCAGCATCCGGGCGCGGCGTTTCAAAACTTCCAGGGCGGCGGTGGGCCGCCAGTCACCGGAAGCGTCGGACTTCATCGTCAAGCGCGCGAGAGGTACTCGCCGGTGCGGGTATTAACCTTGATCATTTCACCGATCTGGATGAACAGCGGCACGCGCACTACGGCGCCGGTTTCCAGTGTCGCCGGCTTGCCCCCGCCCCCGCTGGTGTCGCCTTTGAGGCCCGGGTCGGTCTCGACGATCTTGAGGGTGACGGTCTGCGGCGGTTCAACGGTAAGCGGTATGCCATTCCACAGGGTGATAACACAAACGCCCTGCTCCTTGAGCCATTTGGCGTTGTCGCCGATGGCTTTTTTGTCCGCCGCGAGCTGCTCAAAGGTTTCCGGATTCATGAAGTGCCAGAATTGCTCGTCGCTGTAGAGAAACTGCATGTCGACATCGACCACGTCGGCGGCCTCGATGGTATCGCCGGATTTGAAGGTGCGCTCGATCACGCGCCCATTCTTGAGGTTGCGGATTTTGACGCGACTGAAGGCTTGGCCCTTGCCGGGTTTCACGAACTCGTTTTCGACGATCGAGGCCGGGTCGCCATCGAGCATCACCTTGAGACCGGCCTTGAATTCATTAGTATTGTAAGTTGCCATCACACACCTATTTATTATGCTGATTCCAGGTAAAATTTCTTGATGCTAACGAGTCTATCGTTTTCCCTCACCCTCATTCTCTCTTCCAGAGGGAGAGGAAGGCGAGCCGTTGCGTGCTGCGCACGCACTTGCTAATTTCGGAGGGCGCTATGATACCCGGAACTTCCGTTTTGCGGCAGACCCCCGGCTGGCAGTCGGAATTGGCTCGCGCCATTACCGACCCGCAGGTGCTGCTGGCACTGCTGCATCTGGGAGCGGAGCACCTGCCGGCGGCCCGGGCCGCGGCCCGTCTGTTTTCGCTGCGGGTACCCCGGGGTTTTGCGGCGCGTATGCGTCCCCATGACCCCCATGACCCTCTGCTGCGGCAGGTGTTGCCGCTGGGCGAAGAATGCCTGTCCCGGGAGGGTTTTGGTCCGGACCCAGTCGGTGATTCCGCGGCCATGGTTGCCCCGGGTGTGTTGCACAAATACGAGGGGCGGGTGCTGCTCACGGCGACCGGGGCGTGCGCGGTCCATTGCCGCTACTGTTTTCGGCGTCACTTTCCCTATCACGTGGCCAATGCCTTCGCCGACCATTGGCAGGGAGCGCTTACTTACGTTACCAGCGATACCACCATCGCCGAAGTGATCCTGAGTGGCGGCGATCCACTGACGTTGTCCGATCGACGTCTGGCGGAATTCACGGAAAAACTTGCTGCGATTCCGCATGTGCAGCGCCTGCGTATTCACACACGCCTGCCGATCGTGTTGCCGGAACGGGTCAGCGATGAGTTGATCGCCTGGATTGGCGGAACGCGCCTCAAAACCATCGTTGTGGTGCATGCCAACCACGCCAATGAGATCAATGAGGCGGTGCGTGACGCCGTGGCGCGTTTGAAAGCCGCGGGTGTTGCGCTGCTCAACCAATCGGTGCTGTTGCGTGGTGTGAACGACAGTGCTGAGGCCCTGGCGGAGCTGAGCACATCGCTGTTCGACGCCGGGGTGTTGCCGTATTACCTGCACCTGCTGGATCGGGTCCAAGGCGCGGGACATTTTGAGGTGGACGAAACGGCGGCACGAGACCTGATGACGAAACTCAATGCGCGTCTGCCGGGCTATCTGGTGCCGCGCTTGGTGCGCGAGGTTCCCGGTGCGCCGGCAAAGTCGCCCGTGGCTTACCTATAATAGGATCCATGAGGGAACCAAACTCATCGGTTCGTGCTGGCATCGTGGTTAGCGGAACACTTGTCGCGTTTTTATTTCTGACAATCTTTCCAACGGGTGGGGTTGGGGCAACAGCCCCAACGCAAGAGACGAGCGTTGTTGAACCACTCTCTCCCCGATCGCCGCAACCGGTAACCCCCGGCAAGGCTAAGAAGGAAACGAAAGGGACGAAAGACAGCAAGCGACTAGAGGATTCCATCCCCCATCTTGCCAAACAGCTCGATGAGACCATTAATATTCTGGAGCGCGATATCAACGATACCGCCGAGGTCGCCAAAACCAGCGTCAAGGTACGGGCCAGCCAGATGCTCCGGGAGGTGCAGCAGGCACAGCGCGAGCTGGCGCGGTCGGAATCCGAGGCCCAGCGCCTGGCCATGCCGACGGCGATCGACCTGCCTCCGCATTTATCGTCTTCCGGAGCGAACACCTCCGCGGTTATTCCGACACTGATCCTTGCCGATGCGGCGGTCATTTCCCAGACGCTACATCGCGTGGTGCTAAAGGTCGGCGAACTCAGGCAAGACGTGGACAGCCGTCTTGTGCCTGTTGTGCAGCGGGTGGTGCAGGGCGCGCCGGAATCGGCTGAAAAAAATACAAGTCAGGCGCTAAAAGAAACCCACAAGATGCTTGTGGTACCGCTCAAGGACTCGCTCACCTTGCTTAAGAGCCTGTCCGGCAAGCCGCAAACTGCTTCAAAAACAGCGCTGATGAAGGTGGGCCAGCAATTCGACCTTGTGCGATCACGCACCGAAGCTACACTTGGACGGATGGCAGGCCAGATCGGGTCGCAGGCCTTCCAGGCGCTGGGCAGCGTAGCTGGCAATGCCAACCAGGTGGCAGAGGTGGCGCAGCGCGTCGAAAAAATGGTGGATGCCATGCGACGGTTGAGCGAACAACGGACACAGGCAGCGCTAAATCAACTGGACAGACTCATTGCGATTTCCCCCGAAGTTTCGGCCACACCCGCCGAGGGCTCGACGGACTTGTATCCCCAGACACCGACTGAACAGGTCAGAAAACAGGTGCTCGCGGTATCGCAGCGGATCGCTCTGCGGTTGACCGCTCTGCTGGAAGAGACGCGACGTTTACAGAATCAGCAAAAATCACCAACACACAAGCGTATTTCACTATCCGGGAACGAGGGTACTGGTATTATTTAATAGCAGAGGGTTAGAATCGTTATCGAGGTGTTGTATACGTCGATTGGAAATATTTATACCGTTCTGCTGACTTCTGAAACAAGGAGGAAAGCGCAGTGCATTGACACCCGATGCTTTAATAAACATCTGGGTGTGAAGCCAGTATCCAGCATTTGGATATTGACTCTAGTTTGTCCAACGTCAGGCAATTAGGAGGCTCGTAGATGCGCATTATATCCAAAGCAATTATTACCGTACTTGTCGCAGCCATCACAACAGCTGTTTCAGCGGCCGAACCAATCAAGATTGGTTTGTCGGGCCCGTTCACCGGTGGATCTTCACCCATGGGTGTCAGTATGCGTGACGGCGTGAAACTTGCCGCAGACGAGATCAACAGAAAAGGCGGCATTATAGGACGTCAGATTCAACTCATCGAACGGGATGACGAGGCCCAGAACGAACGTGGTGTTCAGGTGGCCCAGGAATTGATCGATAAAGAACATGTCGTTGCCACCCTTGGCTATATCAACACCGGTGTCTCCTTGGCATCACAGCGGTTTTATCAAGAAGCAAAGATTCCGGTCCTCAATAATGTCGCCACCGGTTCGATCGTTACCAAGCAATTTCTCCCGCCCGAGTTCCCGGATAACTACATATTCCGTACCTCTGCGAACGACACGATTCAGTCGGCTATGATCGTGGAAGAGGCGATCGTGAAGCGTGGCTTCAAGAAGGTTGCCATCTTGGCGGATTCCACCAACTATGGACAGCTGGGACGGGAAGACTTGGAGAAGGCCTTGGCCAAAAAGAACATACAGCCGGTGGCCGTGGAGAAATTCAACATCAAGGATGTGGACATGACCGCACAGTTGCTGCGCGCCAAGGAAGCCGGTGCTCAGATAATTCTGACCTATGCTATCGGACCGGAGTTGGCGCAGATCGCCAACGGCATGGCCAAACTGGGCTGGAAGGTTCCAATGGTCGGCAGCTGGACCCTGTCGATGAGTAATTTCATCGACAACGCCGGCCCCAATGGTGAGGGCGCACGGATGCCGCAGACCTTCATTCAGGTACCGAACACACCGAAGCGCAAGGCCTTCATTGCGGCCTATCAGAAGGCCTATAAGGTCGACCGTATTCCGTCGCCGGTATCAGCGGCTCAAGGTTATGACTCCATGTATCTGCTCGCCGCCGCCATCAAGCAGACCGGAAGCACCGACGGCGTGAAGATCCGTGAGGCCCTGGAAAACCTGAAGGCGAAGGTGGATGGTGTGATCACCGTGTACGATCATCCTTACACGCACGATGACCACGAGGCTATCACAATGGGCATGCCGGTGATGGGCGA
>JBGPBL010000095.1:0-8435 GCA_041481225.1 Sulfurifustaceae bacterium
CACTACCCGCGACGAGCAACATGCAATACAGGGCAACGGCTGAATTGACGGCACCGACCCGGAAGGTGGAGTGAAACAGGATCAGCGTGGGGCCGGTAATGCCAAGGAACATGTGCAGGCGGAACCAGTGTTTGCTGGCGCCCCAGTTGTGCATAAAGCGGAAATGTTTACGCATGGAATAAAGCGGCAGGGTGAGCATCATGATGCCGCCGATGACCCCGAGGTAATAACCGAAATCGTCCCCCGGCTCGTAGTAACCGCCTTGGCGGATGGCCCATGCGCCCGCGAGCAGCAGCAGCACCAACGGAATGACCGCGTAGCGCAGCATCCCGTCACGGTCCCGATTCGGCTCGATCAGTACGGTTGCCGCTAACCGGGCTGGCTGGATAATCGCTTGTTCTTGGTTCATGGAGATTTCCTTGCCATTGCCGCTTTACCCCTGAAGAGTATTTGTTTGGGTGATGGTCTATCCTTCAAATGACCAGCTTCCGTCCCCACGGCTGGACCCTGATTGGCAAGGGGTCATATAGCGGGTGGGAACAGCCTGCTATATGTATTAAAGCTATACGTATGGCACAAAACCAATGCTTTCCGTATGAAGTGTATGATTTATCAGACGAATGGAAGGGATTTACCTGAGTAACCATGACAACCGCCCCCGATCTCATTGCCTATCTGCTGTATCTTGTGCCCCTGGTCGTGGTGATGTTTTTCTACCTGCGCTGGCACGGAAAAAAGGAGCAGCAGCATGTCTCGCAACTCAAGGAGACCATGGAGTCCGGGTTGACGGAGCCCGCCTCGCTGCATCCGGTATTTGATCCCAACCGCTGTATCGGTTCTGGGGCCTGCGTGAAGGCCTGTCCCGAGGAAGCCATCGGGATCATCAAGGGCAAGGGCCACCTTATCAAACCGGCCGTCTGCATCGGTCACGGTGCCTGCAGTGTCTCTTGCCCGCACGATGCCATCACGCTTGTTTTCGGAACGGCCACGCGCGGCGTGGACATCCCCTTGGTCAATCCGAATTTTGAAACGAATGTGCCAGGCATCTATATCGCCGGCGAACTGGGCGGGATGGGGCTTATTCGTAAGGCGGTAGAGCAGGGGCGCCAGGCGATCGAATCGGTGTGCAAACGGAAAGGCAGTAACCAGTCGCTGGATGTCGTTGTGATCGGGGCTGGTCCCGCCGGCCTGGCTGCCTCGCTGGGGGCATTGGAGCACAAGCTGCGTTTCGTTACCGTCGAACAGGAAGACTCGTTCGGTGGCACGGTGTATCACTATCCGCGCAACAAGATCGTCATGACCGCGCCGATGCAGTTGCCTATCCTCGGCAAGGTGAAGATGAGCGAGATCAGCAAGGAAGCGTTGTTGGAATTCTGGCAGGGCGTCATGAAAAAGACTGGCCTCAAGATAAACTTCGGCGAACGTATGGAGGCCATTATCCGAAACGGCAACGGGTTTACCGTGAAAACCTCCCGCGGTTCGTACAACACGAAAACCGTGTTGCTCGCCATCGGCCGGCGCGGCACACCGCGCAAGCTCGAGGTGCCGGGCGAGGAATTGCCCAAGGTAGTTTATCGGCTCATCGATCCGGAGCAGTATCGTAACCAGCATGTGCTGGTGGTCGGCGGTGGTGATAGCGCGCTCGAGGCGGTATTAGCGATAATCGATGAACCGGGGACGACCGTGACACTTTCCTACCGCAGCGAGGCCTTTGGGCGCGTGAAGGAAAAAAACCGCCAGCGGTTGCAGGAAGCTGAGAAGAGGGGGCGCGTGAAGGTGTTGCTACAATCGAACGTAACGAAGATCGAGTCGGGGAAAGTCGCGCTTGATCACGCCGGAAAGGCGGTAGAACTCAAAAATGACGCCGTCATCGTGAGCGTGGGCGGCGTGTTGCCAACCCCGCTTTTGAAAGAAATTGGCGTGATCGTGGAGACCAAGTACGGAACGGCGTGATTCTTTTCCCGCAGGCGGGATCAGGAAAGATCTTTAATCAGCGGCGCCAGTTTCTGTTCCCAGGCTTCCGGTGTAATCGGGCCGATCTGCTTGTAGCGAATGACGCCTTGCTTGTCGATGACGAAGGTTTCCGGGACGCCGTACACACCGAGATCTATCCCCAGGCGGCCATCTGTATCCGACAGGCTCAATTCATACGGGTTACCGAGACTCCCCAGCCATTGCAGTGCGTCTTCGCGCCTGTCCTTGTAGTTAAGTCCGATGATGGTCACGGCCTTGCGGCCGGTAAGTTCGACTAGGTAGGGGTGTTCCTCGCGGCAGGCAACACACCACGAAGCCCAGACATTGAGCAGGTACACACGCCCACGCAGATCGTCACGGCCTGCCTTGTGTGCCGGGTCGGCCACCGTTGGCAACGAGAAGGCGGGCAGCGACTTACCAATCAGCGGCGAGGGAATGCGGCGCGGGTCGAGATGCAACCCATAGGCAAGCAGGAGGCCGAGGGCGATGAAGATGACGAGCGGGATGATGTATTTCTTCATGGTTTTTTCGCTTCCATGCTTGGTGCATAGGCGCCGCCCTTCAGGGCCTGGGCGGCTTCCGGCGGCATGTATTTTTCATCGTGTTTGGCCAATACCTCCGAGGCGACAAAGACGTTGCCCGTCTGGAGCCGTCCCTGTGCCACCACGCCCTGACCTTCGCGGAACAGGTCGGGGAGGATGCCCTCATAATGTACCGAAAGTTTTTTATTGAGATCGGTGACGATGAAATCCACCTTGAGGCCGTCCGGTGCGCGGCGCACGCTGCCTTTCTCCACCAGGCCGCCGATGCGGAATGTTTTATCAATCGCCACCTTGCCTTCCAGCACTTCCGTGGGCGAGTAGAAGAAAACCAGGTTGCTGCGAAAGGCATTCATCACGAACAGGCCGGCGATCGTGAGTCCCGCTACGCCGGTGACGACGATGGCCAGTCTTTTGTATCTTGCCTTCATTTGGTCTGTCCTTTCAATCGCAGAAATTCGTGCAACATGCGCAACACCACCCGGCGCCGGCGCAACGGCAGGTAAACGTTAAGCACCAGTATCATGGCCGCCAGTGCATAGGAGTTCCATACGTAGACCCCGTAGCCGCCCATGGCGAAGAATTCAGACCAGTTCACGGTTTGGGCTCCAATACCTGAACGACCCAGGTAGTATGTTTTTCCCGTTCCAGAATTTCATTGCGCATGCGCATCAGGGCGACCGCTACGAAATAGGTGGTAAAGCCGATGGCCATGAGCAACAGGGGCGCGAGCATGCTCGGGTGGATCGAGGGCTTACCAATCTTGCTGACCGAGGCCGGCTGGTGCAGCGTATTCCACCACTCCACGGAGAAATGGATGATGGGGATATTGACCACGCCCACGAGCGCGAGAATGGCGGAGGCGCGGGCGGCACGTTTGGGGTCATCGATGCTCGCCTGCAACGCCATGTAACCGATGTACAGGAAAAAGAGAATAAGTTCCGACGTCAGGCGTGCGTCCCAGGCCCACCACGCGCCCCACATGGGCTTGCCCCAGAGCGAGCCGGTCACAAGCGCCAGAAACGTGAACGAGGCGCCGACCGGCGCGCAGGCGCGGGCAAACACCTCCGCCAGCTTGCTGTTCCAGACAAGCCCGATGGCGCCGGCGCCAGCCATGGAGACGTAGATGAACATCGACATCCAGGCGGCCGGCACGTGAATGAACATGATGCGGTAGCTTTCGCCTTGCTGGTAATCCGCCGGTGCGATGAACAACCCAAGGTACAGTCCCGCCGCCAACAACAGCACGGTAAGCCCCAGTATCCATGGCGTCAGTTGCCCAGCGAGGGTATAGAAATATTTCGGTGAGGCGTACTTATTAAAATTAAACATGATGTGGCGTCAATCCAGAGAAATCCGCAATGCGGCCGCCGTGGCCCAAGGCGCGAAACTCACCGCCAACGTGAGGAAGGCTGCGAGCAGGGAAAAATGCGCTTCGATATCAATGCCGGCGATGGCGCCCGCCACGCTGCCCGCACCAAAAATCAGGACAGGAGTATACAACGGCAGTACCAACAGCGAAACCAGCACCCCGCCGCCGCGTAGTCCCAGCGTCAGCGCGGCGCCGACCGCGCCCAACAGGCTTAAAACCGGCGTGCCGAGCAGGAGCGATAACGTGAGTGTTTTCATGGCCGCCGCCGGCAGGTTGAGTTGCAGGGCCAGCAACGGCGATATCAGCACGAGTGGCAGGCCGGTCAGCATCCAGTGGGAGATCACCTTGGTGAGCACGAGGGCCGTGAGCGGGTGGGGCGACAGGAGCATCTGCTCCAGTGTGCCGTCGGCGTAGTCGTTGGCGAACAGGCGGTTCAGCGACAGCATGGTCGCCAGCAATGCCGCGACCCAGATCACCCCCGGGGCAATGGTCCGCAACACGGAGGGTTCGGGGCCCAGCCCCAATGGGAAGAGGCTGACGACGATAATGAAAAAGATAAGCGGTGTCAGCACGTCCGTGCTGCGACGCAGGGCCACGGTGAGGTCGCGTCGGAGGAGGCAGCTGGCGGCTTTGAGCAAGTTTGGCACGTTCAGGTATCGAGCTGGATTTGCACAACCGTTTTGACTTCGACATTGAAATCCTGATGCGAGGTCAGGATAATCATGCCACCGGTGCCGAGATGGCCCACAAGAATTTCGGTGATTAACCCGACCGACCGTACGTCGAGCGCGCTCAAGGGCTCATCCAGAATCCATAGTGGTTTGCGTTGAATCGCCAGACGGGCAAGCGCGAGTTTGCGCTTCTGCCCTTGGGAGAGCACTTTGGCGGGGAAGTAATGGTGCGCGCCGAGACCCAGATGTTCCAGAATTTGCCGGGTTGGCACTGCGTCGGTATCACCCGCCAGACAGGCGGCGGCACGCAGATTTTCTTCCGGCGTCAATTCCCCTTGGATAGCATTGCTGTGACCGACGTAGGAGAAGTGTTGGCGGTACTCGTCACCGAGTTCATGGATAGTGGTGCCGTTCCAGCGGATGGTTCCGGCGGCGGGTTGCGACAGGCCGCAGAGGGTGCGCAGCAATGTGGTTTTGCCGCTGCCATTGGCCCCGGTGACGTGCAGCAGCACGCCCGGCTTGAGAGAAAAAGACAGGCCGCTGAAGAGCGGGCGGTCGCCGCGGACACACTCAAGGTTTACCACTTCCAGCAAGCCAGTCTCCCCAAGGCGGGTTGAAGATACATCAATCTTTGAAAATGGTGCCCCAGACCGGAGTTGAACCGGCGACCTGCCGCTTAGGAGGCGGCCGCTCTATCCACTGAGCTACCGGGGCGCGCCGTCATTCTAGCGGAAAAGAAGAGAATTTTGGGTATCCGCAAAAGAAATGGCCGGAGTTGCCGGCCATGCGCGGGATTGGTGGAGCGGAAGGGGATCGAACCCTCGACCTCTGCATTGCGAACGCAGCGCTCTCCCAGCTGAGCTACCGCCCCGTGGACAGAAATTCTAGCATGAAACCCTTTTATGAATCTCGTTCCCTTGGATTTTCCGTTCGAGATTGGTGCCCTGGCTTTTTGGCCCCATGTCACTTGATAGGGGTGGACGCCAAAATGCGCTCGGCATCCGCCACCAACGGCTGTACTTCCGGGTCGGGCAGGGTCTTCAATCCCTTAATATATTTCGGAAGGCTGGCAGGGTAGGCGCGGGCGCTCTGGGCAAGCAGGGCCTTGGCGTCCTCCTTCTGGCCATTCAGCGCCAGGAGCGTTGTTTGTTTGTAGGCTTTATAGAAGTCAGGATTGCGGCGAAATGCGCGGGTAGAAATGGCGAGTTTTTCCTTGATACTGTCTTTGGACGTGGGCATCATCGCCAAAAGTATAAGATCCGTGTAGGGCATCAGAATCGGGTTATTGCCATATGTCAGGAGCAGGTTGATTCGCTCCTGCGGTTCAATAAACGGATCGGATAAGTCCGCAATTTTTCGATAACCGGAAAGAGTGGACACAAGAATCGATGAGACAAGGAGCAGCACGGCCAACGTAGTTGCCTGTCCCAGCCTTGGCGAGAACTTCACGGAGATGGTCCGGGTATCTCCCAGGGCCAGAAGAAAAGCCGCTATGCCAAGAAAATAACTGTACCAAAGCGGATATTCCAGATTGCTGTGGATGAATAAAACGAACAGCGTCGCGGCGATGTACCAGGCGTGAGGGGACAGCCAGTTTTCCTTAAACTGTTTCACCCAGCCAGCGAGCATGGCAACCAGAATTGAAAGACCCACGATGCCTGTTTCCGCCAATACCTGGGCAAAAATGTTGTGCGAGTGACTGAACAGGGCCGGTTTTGATACGTCTGCAAATTCTGGCAACGATTGATAAACGAAGCCAAACGATCCGTAGTTCCCAATACCGACCCCCAGAATCGGGGCATGCGTAAACATCAGCCATGCCTTGTGCCATTCGGATGTTCTTAGCTCCATGCCCATCGGCACTTGCGATACCCTTTCAAGGGCGCTGCTGTATGCAAACGGGTCAATGTTGAGGCTGATATCCGCGAGCTGTAGCGCCAGCCATGGATTAAGCCAGGGAACGATCCACTGTGAACTGATCAATGCCACTAGAAAATAGCTCGATCCGGTTAACAGTCGAAAGTTTGTGATGTCGCGTTGCTTGTAGTACCCAACCAGTGACAGTGCGCAGAGCACAGCGGCGTATATCAGAATGGATCGTGACCCTGAAAGCGTTGCGATGTAGGCAAAGAATGCGAGAAGAACGAAGGTAGTCGGTACCGATATCTGTTTTCTCGAATAAAGATAGGTCAAGGCAATAGCGCCCAGCACAAGGTGCGTGGCAAAGTGGTTGGCTTGCGCGACGTTGCCGTAAATAGCCATGCCTTGTTTGAAGGCGATGACGGCCGCCAGCCAGCCCGCAATCCCGAGATATTGGACAAGACCTGTAAGCGCCTGCAATAGCGCGCCCACAAGCACGAACCAGGCGAAAGTGGCAGCAACTCTTTCAGCCCCGAGCGTTGTGCGCAACCACGTGGCGAGCACCATCAGCAGGAATGCCCAAACAAGATAAAGGCCCGGCGTCAGGCTTAGGGCGAGGTACGGACGCGCAATATAAAAATTCTGTGCCGCCACGACCGCGACAAACGCCAGCAGGTACAAGGCTACCTTGGGGGCGCGAAGGTCGTTCCAGAATCGGGGGGTAAGAAAGACGAGAAAGCCGATGATGCCCAGCGCCAGGGCGATCCACTCATTGTAAAAACTTACGATGGGTACTTGATGAACCGGATAGAGAAAAGGAAAAATAGCGATAAGGCTGATCGTGACGAGACAGAAGACAGATAGGCGAGAAGTATTTTCCATTGCGTGGCTTTCCCTGGACGACCCCTGAAAAAAAACCCGCTCTCGCGAGCGGGTTTTTTGCGGTGCGTGACCGCGTACTAGTTTGAAGTCAAGTTACGTCTTCGGCAGATACTTGGCGTTAATAGTCCCGGTAATCGCCCACTTCATGCCTGTATCGGAACAAGTACCTGTATAGGTAATTGTGTCACCCGCGTTAACGGAAGTGCCGATCGCCGCATACGTGATGACAACAGTCACCGAGCTGGCAGTGGAAGCAGCGGTCAAGATGTCAGTAACATATTTACCTGCTCCGGGGGGGCTAGCCGTACCCGAATAGCTACCGTGCGCTGGGAGGCCGAGTGAGGTGTTGAAGTCACTGGATGCCGCGATGGTGGCTTCACTGCACGCCACGCCCAGAGCGGTAAATGCCGGTGACGCCAAAGACGGGCCTTCGCTGACCTTGGCCCTGACGGTGTAGTCCTGATACGCCGGAATAGCGATGGCCGCCAAGATGCCGATAATCGCGACCACGATCATCAGCTCGATCAATGTAAAACCCTGTTGCAACTTTTTCATAGAAAAACCTCCAATTGGATATTGCGATTGCGAGGGCGCCGCGGAAATAACCGGCCCTGTTTAATCCTTAAACCGGGACCGTATCACGCATAGAACCCCAGGCTCCCTGCCAGGCCGATGCTTTCCGTGACATCCTCAGATTACTTACTTAGCAGAGCCATACCCGATGTCAATTTCGGCCTGGACCTGCTATTTCTACCATACTCACGCCCCTGACATGCTGCATGATCTGTGCCAGAGAACAGTTGCCGTTTGTCTGCTGCGGACGTTATCTGATTTATTGAAACATAAGGGGTTTTTTTGGGCACCCCCCGCCCATCGACATGCAAAAATGGGTTTAATCCTGTGTCTGACGCGTTGGGTCAGGACCTTGCCAAAATATGCCGCGCTACACCTGCGATATCCCTATTCAATGCCCAGTTTTTCGAGCTTGTAGCGCAACGCCCGGAAGCTGATGCCCAGCAATTTGGCCGCGGCGGTTTTGTTCTGGTTCGTCTGGGCCAGAGCCTTTTCGATCGTGGCCCGTTCGATCCGCTCCAGATAGTCGTCCAGGGATTCCTTGCCGCCCATTTCCGCCTCTTC
>JBGPBL010000096.1:0-8401 GCA_041481225.1 Sulfurifustaceae bacterium
ATTTTTTGTACTTCCTCGGCAAAACCCTTGGCATCCTGCGTCAGTACCGGAAACGTGCCGTAGTGCTGCGGGATCACGAGTTTGGCGTGCACGGTCTTGGCCGCGCGTACCGCCATCGCCGGCTCCATGCCGAAGTGCCCGCCGATATTAATGAGCGCGACGTCCGGCGCGAAATCACTGATCAGCACCATGTCGCTGAAATAAGCCGTGTCGCCGGTGTCGTAAATGGTTGGGCCATTTTTAATCCGGATGACGAATCCTGCGGGGTTGCCGCCGACGGCCACATCCGGGTCCTCATCGCCCGCCAGGGGATTGCCCATGCCGCTGGAGTGCACGGCCGGCACCATGTCCACCACCACCTCGCCATTGGCGATGGTGATTTCGCCGCCGATATTCATCAGCGTGTCGTACCCCATCTGCTGCTTGGGGTAACCGAGGAGCTTGGCCATGTTGGCGCCAAGTTCGTAATTGGTGACAAGCCGCGCGCCGGTTTTCTTGGCCAGTTCCACGGCGTCGCCAAGGTGGTCGAAGTGCCCGTGCGTGATCAGGATGTAATCGACCTTCGTGATCGCGGCCAGCGGGTCCTTGGCCGTTCCCGGCGCTTTGTCGCCCTCGGCCTTGCTGACCTTGGCGTTGGGGTTCATCGGATTCTTCAGCCACGGGTCGATCATCAGCACCTTGTTGTTCGGGGTGACGATCTCAAAGGCGGCATGGCCATGCCAGGTGAGGGTGGTGGCGTCCGCAGACCACGCGGCTTGGTGCAAGCTGAACAGCAGAAGCAGTGCGGCCGTCCGATGAAATATCTTCATGATGTACTCCTTGTTGATTGTTGAATCCTGTCCGTGAAGCCTGCACGCCGGCCCCGCCATCCGGCAGGGCGTGACGTATCTTCGCGCCGACAGCATAAACCATTTGCCCCGGTATCGAGCAAGTGCCGGTAAAAAAACAGGATCGTTCCAATCCATAGGCGCTGCACGCTGACAAGTTTGCCGGTCTGCGCTACTCTGCACCTCCCATGCTGCCACCGGTCGTCTCTGTTTCCCGCCTCCGTAAGCATTTCGACAGCGTTATCGCCGTCGATGACGTAAGTTTTGACGTGGCGCCACGTTCCACCACTGCGCTCCTTGGCGGCAATGGTGCGGGCAAGACCACGACCCTGTCCATGCTCCTGGGGCTGCTGCTGCCGACCTCCGGCAGCATTTCCATCTTCGGGGTGGATATGCTGCGCGACCGCTATCGGGTATTGCCGCGGGTGAATTTTTCCTCGCCCTATGTCGATCTGCCGCGGCGCCTGACCGTGCGCGAGAATCTTACCGTCTATTCGCGTCTCTACGGGATTATCGACGTCCGGGCACGCATCGGCGCGCTGAGCGAGGAGCTCCACATCGGCCGTTTTCTGGACCGTCCCTATGGCCAGTTGTCTGCCGGCGAGAAAACCCGCGTGGTGCTGGCCAAGGCGCTGCTCAACGAACCGGAACTCCTGCTGCTCGATGAGCCGACGGCTTCGCTCGATCCCGATACCGCGGATTACGTGCGTGGCATGCTCGAGGCCTACCGTGTTCGCACCGGCACGACGATTCTGCTGGCCTCGCACAACATGTCGGAGGTCGAACGGCTGTGCGACGACGTCATCATGTTGCGTGCGGGCAAGCTTGTCGATCGCGGCACGCCGGGGGCGCTGCTCACGCGCTATGGGCGAACAAACATGGAAGAGGTATTCATCGACATCGCCCGTGAACGCCGCCTGGAAATTCCACTCGATCACGATCCGGCGCTCAAGAGATGATCGTCATCGCGCACGATCATACCGGCGTTGTTCCTTCGCTTCGGCGCATCCGTGCTCTAGTGTTGCGGCATATCTACCTGTTGCGCAGTTCCGGCCCGCGCATCCTCGAGCTGGTGTACTGGCCGACGGTGCAAATGGTGTTGTGGGGGTTCATCACGGTGTTTCTGGTCAACCACAGCTCCTGGCTGGCACAGGCCTCGGGCGTACTGCTTTCCGGCGTGTTGCTGTGGGATGTGCTTTTTCGCAGCCAGCTCGGGGTGTCGCTCGTGTTCATGGAAGAGATGTGGTCGCGCAATCTAGGACACCTGTTTGTGAGCCCGTTGCGGCCGTTTGAACTCGCGTGTGCGCTGATTACGATGAGTCTGATACGCACGCTGATCGGAGTGGGCGGTGCGGCGTTGATCGCGATTCCCTTGTTTCATTTTTCCATCTTCAGCATGGGGTTGCCGTTGCTCGCCTTCTTCCTCAATCTCATCGTGATGGGCTGGTCCATTGGTTTGCTGGTGTCGGGCATCGTGCTGCGTTATGGTCTGGGCGCGGAGAGCATGGCGTGGATTGCGATCTTTGCGGTACAGCCCATCAGCGGGGTGTACTATCCCATCGCGACACTGCCAACATGGTTGCAATACGTGGCGGCCATGCTGCCATCGAGCCATGTGTTCGAAGGCATGCGTGCGGTGCTGTTTGACCATACCTTCCGCGGGGATTTGCTGTTGTATGCCGTGGCGCTCAATGTTATCTATCTTTCCGCCGGTTTTCTTTCATTCCTCGCGTTTTTCAAGGTGGCGCGGGTGCGTGGCCAGTTGCTGCATGTCGGAGAGTAATGACAACGACGGGATGTCGGAGTAGCATTTCGGCGCTTTTGATCATCACGGGAACACACACGCCATGCCTTATTTCGTTTTCAAAATCTCCGCCAATAACACACCTGCCCTGGTAAGCCGGTTCGACAATTACAAGGAAGCCAAAGACCTTTGCCGTGCGTTGCGGCAGAAGGAATCGCCGGACAACCCCAATGCCATCCGCATGACATTCGCCGAAGACGAAACCAAGGCCAAGCGCCTGTTGACGGACAAGCGCCAGCCCAGCTCGCCGCTGGAGGAATGGGAGGCCTGATTCGGCCGCCCAACGGTTATCACCCGTATCGGTTTTTGTGCTTGAATATGCCGAGCAACCTAGCTCTTCGAGGAGAAGAACCATGAAACAAATGGACGCAAAAGCTGTATTGGCTGGATTGATTCTGGTGCTGGCGTTGGGAACTCCCTTCTGGGCCCAGGCCGACGACAAGAAGGATGAGACCAATCTCGAATCCGTACGCAAGGATATCGATAAAGACGCCGCCTCGTCGAAAGCGGAGGCGCGGGTTCAGGAGTTGGCCGCGCAGTTCAAGGTTGATCCCAGCGTGGTGCAGGATCTGCGTGCCAAGAAGCAGGGCTGGGGCGAAACCACCATCGAGCTGTCGATGGCACAGCATCTGATGCAGTCCGATCCCAAGGATTACCCAACCATGACCGACGCGCTGAACAAAATCAGCGCCATGCGCGCCGACAAGATGGGCTGGGGGAAGATTGCCAAGGATCTTGGTTTGAAGCTCGGACCCGTGGTGAACGAGGCCATGCACGTGCGCAGCGAGATGCGCAAGGAATCGCGCATGGAGAGATCGGAGAAAGTGGAAAAGCATGAAAAAGCAGAGATGGGCGGCGAGCGGCCTGATCGTGCCGGGCGCCCGGATCGTCCAGAACATCCCGAAAGACCGCGCTGAAAATCAGACACAGGAAAAAAGGCGCAGATTCCAAACATCTTTGGGCCTGCGCCTTCTTTCTGAAGGCGTTTTGTTGATGCTTAGCTTGGTTTGCGCAGAATCAAGACAAGGATTTCACCCTCCGCCTCGGGTTTCGCGGTCGAGAAAAGACGCAGGAATTTTGCAAACAGTTTCAGCTTGATCCAGCCATCTTCCGTAACCCGGTATGGATCGCCGTAGGTTCCCTTCCAGAGTGTTTCAAACCCGGTTTCCCTGACACAGTGGCTTAGGTACCACGGGCCGACGGGCGTAATATGCCCCGAGTTCTTATAATCCGCATCCGTAAACGCCTGAAACGTTCCAAACTTGGCATACATGGCCTTGGAAACAGGGTTATCGAGATTGGGTGTACTTAACGCCAGCACCCCACCGGGTTTCAGGAGCGCATAGCACTCACGCAGGAAGTGTCTTGGGTTCTCGATGTGTTCAATAATCTCGACCGCCATGACCGCGTCATAGCGTGGTGAGATCTCACGCGAGAAATCCTTGTTCAGGTTGGCAGAAACAAATGGCATCCGATCATGAAGCCGGAAATTGTCCGGGACGATATCCGTGGCGGTCACCTGAAATCCCAAATCGTGTAAGCGCAGGGACATCGCGCCGCTGCCGGCGGCGAGATCGAGTAGGGTGCTGGACGGCTTGAGGGTTTGAACGACTTTCTGCGCCACGAACTCATGCAGGCCGGCAATGGCGTACATGCGCAGGCCCTTATAGTTATTCACGGTATGGCCGTTGTCCGTGGCGTCATCCTTATAGGTTCCGATAATAACAATATCGTTATCGGCGTGTTTATTGTTGTCGACGTCGGCGGCCATGTCGACGCTAGTTTATATGGGATTTCAGGGCGTGTGTAGGCGGAGATACATGACCATTAGCGGTAATCGTGCTCGGAGGTGATGTAAGCCCCAATCATGATAAGCAGGACACCCAACCCCTGTCGCAGAGTGAAAGGTTCCTGCAGGATAAGCGTCGAGGCGAGCGCCACCGTGCCGTAGACCAATGAGCTGATGGGGTGCGCCTTGCTGAGGTCGATTTGCGCGATAATGACGAGCCACGTGAAGAAAGCGAGCAGCAGCGAGCCTGCGCCAAGCAGAACATTACCATTGGTGGCAAGCTGGCCCGTGTAATGCACGACGGCCGCAAACGAATCCATGGGGAACTCGCCTAACGCGTTTGCCCCGAGCTTGAAGAACAGTTGCGCCGTCGTATCCCACAGCAACAGCAGGGCGAACAACGCCAGGATTCCCCACTTGATGGGCTTGCGTGAGGGATTAGCGTTCATGCGTCAGCGACTTGTCAAAATTCTCATAGGCAAAGAACCGGGATGCCAGCCGCAGTAGCAGGTTGACCAAACGGTTGCGGTGGCGAAAATAGAGATACGTTTGCTCCAGCGTGGCGCCGAGTTTCAACTTTGCCTGATAAGCCGCTTGGCCGCTTTGGTAGGTGTGGAAGCCATCGCGTAGGCACATCTTGAGGTTATGCAACCAACTCAGGTAATACAGGTTGTACTGGCGGCTCAGGTGATAATCCATGCCGAGATACTTGTCCAGCAGCACGCCATTCTTATGCAGCAGCAGGTTGAATCCGATCAGCTTTCCCTCGGCGCGGTAAAGCACAAAACGGCACTCGCCCGGCATAAGCGTGGCAACGCTGCGAAAGAATTCCGGGGTCAGTTTCTCGAATTGCAGATCGCTTTTCTGGTAGCAGTTCAAATATAACCGATATACTTCATCTAAGTTCGTCGGTATACCGTCACACTCCTCGATGCTAACCTGATTGTACTGACGGTATTTTCGACGCAGGTCCTTGCGCGTTGATCTACTCAGGCTCGCCAGATATTCGTCCAGATTCGAGAACCCGATGGTATTGGTGGCGACCGGCATGTTGGCAAGCTTGGCAAATCCGGCCTGGTGGAGCGGACCATCCAGTTGCCGGGTGTCTCTTTCAAGAATGTCTTTGAAGGCCAGCAGCACCGCGCCTTCGCGTGTGGCGATGCGCTCCAGCTCGGTGCAAAGTTTCTGTATTGCTTCGGGGTGGAATCGATGGTTTGGCAGGAAACCGAGCTTACCGCTGTCGGTGACAGGGGAGCCGACACACAGGAGACGTAGCGTGAGCAAGTTGGGTAGATGACGCTGTATCCAGCGCGTTATGCGCTTGAGCGGCCCCTGTACTGTGCTGTCCAGCCTGTAATCGGTGATGAAGTAGGGCGCCAGGCAGATGGCGGTAAGCCCCTGGCGCACGACGACGTAACCGGTGCGAAAGCCCTCGATGCCGCCCTGTGCGAACGCGAGATGATAACGATAACCTTCGGCATCACCGGGCAGTATCCTGGCCCACAAGGCTTCGCCGTCCATCGACGTGCTGAAGGATTCCTCGGTGGCGGTAAAGTCCCTGATTTCCAGCGAACCCATTAAGTGCTACCCCCCCACCAGAACGATGCCAATCACGATCAACACGGCACCCAGCCAGCGGGCACGGCCTACCCGCTCACCCAGAAAAAAGTATGACGCCAGGAGTATCAGGATGTTGTTGGCGCTGAACAACGGGAAGGCCACGGACAGCGCGGCATAGGAAAGGACGCCGAGCCAGGCGATGGATTCGAATACGTAGACTGCCACGCCCAGGGCGATTTCCTTGCGTCGCAGGGCTTGCGTGATTAACCGCAGATGGTCGCGCAAACCGGCATGTTCGTTCGGTGGCAATTTGTTCATGCCGAGCTTGAACAGCGTGGCGCCCGCCGTGTCGAGGAGCAACGCGACTACCAGAAGAATCCAGGGCTTAATGGCATTCATCGAGCACGTTCAGTAACTTCAGGTTAGCCACTTCATTGCGTTGCAGGCAGGACAAAGGAGGGGAAAAACAGAACGCATTACGCGGGCGGTCGAACAGCGAGCCGACCCATTTAAATGGAGAGCGGAACAGGGGCGGCGAATAGTCACCGACGGTGTCTGCGCCGACGATGACATGTTGCTTGCCGACGGCAGCCATGGCGCGAAGCACAAAATCAAGATCCAGTGTCCCCTGTTCCCAGTTGGTGCAAGCATCTTCCGAGCGTAGGCAATCCTTGTCGATACTGACATAGACGCGCTCAGTGGTGATGGCCGCCAGCATGGCGGCGATGCCTTGCTCGGGATTCTTTTGCAAATTGGATTCCAGACGAACCGTGCCATGGCCGGGGATGGTGGCAGTGATGGGCAAGGTTGGGAGAAAAACAATTTTGCCGCTGGCATAGCTTTCCAGGTCTCCGTGCGCGAAACGGTTACCGTCGAGGTCGCCGCTTTCCAGGCCAACGATGACGATACGCTCTACCTGCGGCAAGCGGGCGAGGGAGTACACCCATGTGCCGCAGTGGTAACGGTGCGGAGGGCGCATCCAGTCAGGATGATTATCAAATAGCACCACCGTTAACGGACCTTCCTGGTTGGCAATGAGGGCAAGCGAGAAGTGGTGGTAGTCGCCCGAGCCCAGCAGCGAGAAGTATGGCCGCCGCCCTGAAAAATTCTCATGCGCCAGTCGTTCGTAGACCGCGGGCCGCGTCCACAATCGCGCCACGTTGCGCTGACTGTGCAGATCGACAATCTCTGTTCGCTGACAGTATCTCTGCAACAGGATCTGTTGCGTCGTCACGCTGCCATCAAAATCAAAAATGCATATGTCCCGCATTCAGAAAACTAAACCTACACCAAAATAACTCATCAAGCCGGTTCTTCGCTGGACGATGGGGCTCGCGGCGGCGGTCGCTCCGAGCGCGGTCACCTCGCCACCAAATAACAGCGCATAATCCTTGTTCAGTTTGTACGCCCCTGTGAAGCCGAGCGATGAATTCACCGCGGCGCCCGGCTGGTAGGCTGGACGCGTGGCGGTTGCTTCGTTCGCCCGTACACCGAAGTAATATTGAACGATATTTGCGTTGGCATAATCGAGATCAAGATAAGCACTGAGGTCCCAAGGGCCCTCGTCGATGAGTTGGTGATCGATGGAGAACTGCAACGATTGACCACCACTCGTATCCGACCAGTCCGTGAAATAGGCCACGCTGAGCGAGAACTGTGGCAGTTCCCACTCGAATGCGGCTCCGCCCTCGACGGCGTCGTGTCGGGCCGACATTCCCGCCAAACGGTCACCGTCCTTGGCGTAAAAACCGAAACGGGGTTGTGCCGCAATCCCGATCGCTATTTTCTTGTCATCGGTGTGCCATAGCCGCACCCCGGCGCGGTCGAGATGGAGATAGGCTGTCTCCTCGTATTCACCCATCACGAGCGGTACAAACCGCGTATTGTTGGTTGCACCGCCGGCGTATTTGGGCATGGATAGGGCGCCGGCGCCTAAATAGCCATCCAATGTCTTGGTTACAGGCGTATCCACTGCCTGCGCGAGGCATGGATCCGTACTGATCAGAATAACAGCAAGCAGGTAACGCGCACGATGGAAAAACACAGTCATGTGTGAATCATGCTGTTTCCACGAATCGCCGTCAATTCGATTATTGTGTTCCCGGATACCCGGAAAGTTGCTTCACAGACAGAGGCAGTTTATGCGCTGACAGAGCTTGGGATCATCGATTCGTCTGCCACTGCCTCGTCACGTAAGAAAAACTCCGACACTCGGTTGGCCACATCCTCCTTGCGTTTGTCCAGAGTCAGAACATGGTAGGTATCGTTCAGGTAAAACGTCTCCACGTGCCTGGAAGACACCCGCGCCGCCAAGAATTTCGCATTCTCCAGGCTCGCCATATCGTCTTCTATTGAATGCACAATGAGCAGCGGCGTGACAATCCTGGCCAGGTCGCGTTTTGTCGACCGGATTAGGCGGAA
>JBGPBL010000097.1:0-8058 GCA_041481225.1 Sulfurifustaceae bacterium
GGTTGGTAGCATCGCGGAATTGCTTCCAATCGACGTAAATATGTTTGAACGCCGGATTCTTCGCCGCTTCCTCATCGTACAACGCTTCCGAGGCCTTGCGTGCGGCCACCATAATGTCTTGCGGAAAGGGGTGCAGCTTTACGCCCTGATTCACCAGGCGTACGAGCGCCGGCGGGTTCTTGGCGTCGTAGTCGGCAAGCATCTGGCCGTTGGCCTCGGCCGCGGCAACCTCGAACGCCGCGCGATACACCGCAGGCAACTCCTCCCACTTTTTAATGTTCACGTAAAACGACAACTGCGGCCCGCCTTCCCACCAGCCGGGATAGTAGTAGTGCTTGGCGACCTTGTGGAAACCGAGTTTTTCATCGTCATAGGGTCCAACCCATTCGATGGCATCGATGGCGCCACGTTCGAGCGCCGGATAGATATCGCCGCCGGCGATGGTCTGCGGTACCACACCGAGCTTGGCCATAATCTGGCCGCCGATACCGGGGATGCGCATCTTGAGGCCTTTGAGATCAGCGAGCGATTTGATCTCCTTGCGAAACCAGCCACCCATCTGCACACCGGTGTTGCCACCCGGAAAATTCAGAATGTTGTAGTCCTTGAAGAACGCGCGCGTAAGTTTGAGACCGTTGCCCGAATACATCCACGAATTCTGCTGGCGCGCGGTAAACCCGAATGGCAGCGTACAATCGAACGCAAACGTGAGATTTTTGCCGACGTAGTAATAACTCGCCGAGTGGCCGCATTCGACCGTGCCCTTCTGCACGGTCTCCAGCACCTCCAGACCCGGTACCAGTTCACCGCCGGCGAACACGCGGATCTGGAACTTGCCACTCGTCAGTTCATTCACCCGGTTTGCCAGCAATTCAGCGGCACCGTAGATCGTGTCGAGGTTCTTCGGATAGCTCGAGGCCATACGCCAGCGGACCGTGGGCAGGTCGGCCGCCTGGGCCGAGCCGAGTACGCCAGTGGCCAGACCAAGGCCGGCGCCTTTCAGGAGATCGCGTCGTTGCATGTGGTGGTTCCTTGCGCGCAAAACAAAAATTGTATTGTCCCGCACACGGGCCAATTCGCCAA
The DNA here is from genome assembly GCA_041481225.1 of Sulfurifustaceae bacterium. Lineage (GTDB taxonomy): Bacteria > Pseudomonadota > Gammaproteobacteria > Acidiferrobacterales > Sulfurifustaceae > Sulfuricaulis. Next base: position 1,084 of record JBGPBL010000097.1, read on the forward strand.
CTGCGCGGCCCCGGGCCGGATGGAGTAATTTATCGGAAGGCTATCAATACCCCATGGCCCACGGCGTGACGAGGGACAAAACGACCGGGGGAACGGCTTAACTGCTCTTATGCCTTATGCGCGACCACAAGGTTGCGGCCGCTGGCCTTGGCCTCATACAGCGCCTTGTCCGCCTGCGACAGGAAACGCTCGAGGTCTTCGCCGGCTTTGTATTGAATTACACCGATGCTGATGGTCAGCTTGATTTTCTTTGTCCCAATATTAAATTCCCACTTGCTGACCGAAGCACGGATACGGTCGGCGATCTTGCGGCCCTGCACCAGCGTCGTGTGCGGCAACATGATCAGAAATTCCTCACCGCCATAACGCCCGACCTTGTCCGGCATGCGCAAGGCCTCGGAGAGAATCGCGGCTATGTCCTTCAGCACCTTGTCGCCGGCTTCGTGACCGTAGCTGTCGTTGACCTGTTTGAAGTGATCGATATCGATCATGGCGATCGTCAGCGGGGTGTTGTAACGCTCTGCCTGCGCCATGGCATCGAGCAACCCGACGGTAATGCCGCGCCGGTTCATGATCTGCGTCAGGGCATCGGTAATTGCAAGCCGGCTCATCTCTTGCGCCTCGCCCTCGGCCGTGAGGCGGCGCTCGTATTCCCTATGGATGGGGTTCAATACCAGCCAATAAATCGGTGGGGCGGTCACTACCGATAACAGCGCCGCATCCAAAAAATTAACGTATGGGGGAGAAGAGGCGAAACCGATTAAGACCAGGCCATACATGATTGCATACTCCGCAACGAATACGATGGCCACAATAGCCAGCATCGCCTTGGTTGCGGATAACCACTCGTTCCTAGTTTTTTTCAAAGGGCAATCCCCATGTTTTCGGGACCTGGTTACTGCCAGCGAGTCCAGCCGGCTGTTCCGATGGTTTTCTCTTGCCCTAACTATAGACCATCACGCGAAGATGCAAGGGACCGCCACGTCCGTCAAAGGGCCTGCAATTTGGCGTAACCCATCACCAGCCATTTGGTCCCGGCGGTCTCAAAATTGACCTGGACCCGGGCCTGCGCCCCCTGGCCCTCATAACGCATAACGACCCCGTCACCGAAGGTCCCGTGGCGCACCCGACCGCCCAGGCGCATGCCCTCGGGTGGGGGCTCCTGCGCCGGCAGGCCAGTAGCAAATCCGGTAGGACGATAGGCCGTAACCGTGGGTTTAGCGCGGATTTCCTCGATCAACTCCTCCGGAACCTCCCCCAGGAAGCGCGAGGGGCTGGTGTAGTGTTCGTTTCCGTGCAGCCGCCGCTGTTCGGCCTGGGTCAGCACCAGCTGTTCCCGTGCCCGGGTCATGCCGACATAGCACAGCCGCCGCTCCTCCTCGAGCCGGCTGGGGTCTTCGAGCGAATGCTGGTGGGGAAATAGGCCTTCCTCGAGGCCGGTCAGGAATACCAGTGGGAATTCCAGCCCCTTGGCCGAGTGCAGGCTCATGAGCTGCACACAGTCCTCCCATTCCTGGGCCTGGCCTTCACCGGCCTCGAGGGCGGCATGCGCCAAGAACGCCGACAGCGGGTCCAGGCCTTCGGCCTCATCGTGTTCATACCCACGCGTGGCGTTGATGAGCTCTTCCAGGTTTTCCACGCGCGATTCGCCCTTTTCGCCTTTTTCCTTTTTGTAGTGTTCGATAAGACCGCTGTCTGCAAACATGTGTTCCACGATCTCGGCCAGTGGCAAGCCCGCGGTCTCGCGCGTCATCTTCTCGATGAGCTGAAGGAAGGCATTGAGGGCATCGCGCGCCCGTGCGGGAAGATCGGGGGACTGAATCAGTTTTTGCGCGGCGTCCCACAACGAAATCTTTTCTGCCTTCGCCAGTTCGCGCACCGCATCCACGGTTTTCGCGCCGATGCCGCGCGTGGGCACATTCACCACGCGCTCGAATGCGGGGTCTACGTGACGGCTCGCGATGAGCCGCAGATAGGCGAGCGCGTCCTTGATTTCGGCACGTTCAAAAAAACGCAGGCCACCATAAACGCGATAGGGGATACCTTCGTTGATCAACCGTTCTTCAAACAGGCGTGACTGGGCGTTCGAGCGGTACAGCACCGCGCATTCGGCACGGGCATGGCCCTGCGCCACCCAGTCCTGGATCTTGTCCACGACAAAGCGCGCCTCGTCGTAATCGGTGTAGGCCGTGTAGAACAGAACCGGCTCGCCTTCCTTGCCTGCGGTCCAGAGGTTTTTGCCGAGGCGGCCGGTGTTGTGGCCGATCACGGCATTCGCAGCCTTCAGGATCGTGCCGGTCGAGCGGTAATTCTGCTCGAGGCGAATGGTACGCGTACCGGTAAAATCGTTTTCGAACTTGAGAATGTTCTCCACTTTGGCGCCACGCCAGCCGTAAATCGACTGGTCATCGTCACCCACGATAAACAGGTTGCGCTCAGGGCCAACGAACAGCCGCAGCCAGGCATATTGGATGCGATTGGTGTCCTGGAATTCGTCCACCAGCACATGGCGGAAGCGCGCTTGGTAATGGGCACGTATGGCTTCGTTGTCGCGCAGCAGCTCGTAGCTGCGCAGCAGCAGCTCAGCGAAGTCCACCAGGCCGGAACGGTGGCAGACCTCTTCGTACGCCACGTACACCCGCCGCAGTTCGCGCTGGGTGGGATCGTTCGCTTCACCCAGGTCCTTGGGTCGCCGGCCTTCTTCCTTGTGGCCGTTGATAAACCACATCGCCTGCTTCGGCGGCCAATAGGCCTCGTCGAGATTGAGACCCTTCATCAACCGCTTGATGACTCTGAGCTGGTCTTCGCTATCGAGAATCTGAAACGCCTGCGGCAGGTTGGCCTCGCGCCAGTGTAACCGCAGCAGCCGGTGCGACAGTCCATGGAAGGTGCCGATCCACATGCCGCCCACGGGCGCGGCGAGCATGCCCTCGATGCGCCCGCGCATCTCGGCCGCCGCTTTGTTGGTAAAGGTCACGGCCAGAATCGAATGCGGTGAGATGCCCTCGACACCCACGAGCCAGGCGACACGGTGCGTCAGTACCCGCGTTTTGCCGCTGCCCGCGCCCGCAAGAATCAGCAACGGCCCCGGCGGCGCCGCGACCGCTTCACGCTGCGCGTCGTTGAGATCATCCAGCAGGTGAGAAACATCCATGGAGACATTTTACCAGAGACAGCGCGGGATACCCGGGAAATCCACCGACATCAGGGGTGGCTGTCGTCATGAAGGGGCTATTCCACGGTTACTGACTTTGCCAAGTTCCTCGGCTGGTCGACATCGGTGCCTTTGACCAACGCCACGTAATACGCCAGCAATTGCAGCGGAATGGTATAGAGAATGGGCGAGGTATATTCACCCACTTCAGGCATACGCACCTTGATGGTATTGCCTTGGCGCACGCCAGTGCCGCGTTCCGAAAACACGAACAGCTCGCCGCCACGGGCGCGGACCTCCTGGAGATTTGATTTCAGCTTTTCCAGCAGCTCGTCGTTCGGTGCCACCGCAATCACCGGCATGCTGGCATCCACCAGCGCCAGCGGCCCGTGCTTGAGTTCGCCAGCGGCATAGGCTTCAGCGTGGATGTAGGAAATTTCCTTGAGCTTGAGCGCCCCTTCCATGGCGATGGGGTAGTGCACCCCACGTCCGAGGAACAGCGCATGCCGCTTGTCGACGAAGCGTTCAGCGATGGCGCGGATTTCCTCGCTGAGTTCCAACACCTTCTGGATGCGACCGGGAAGCTGTTCGAGTTCCTCGACCAGTTTCTTTTCCTTGTCGGCCGTGAGCCCGTGCCGACGCGCGAGCGCGATGGTGAGCAACAACAACGCCGCCAGCTGTGTGGTAAAGGCCTTGGTGGAAGCCACGCCGATCTCCGGACCGGCGCGGGTAAGCAGAGTCAGCTCGGATTCACGTACCAGCGAACTCTCCGGCACATTGCAGATGGCGAGAGAATGACCGTGGCCGAGTTTTTTGGTCTGTTGCAGCGCGGCGAGAGTATCCGCCGTTTCGCCGGACTGGGAAATGGTCACAACCAGCGTGCCGGGCAGCACCACGTGTTTGCGGTAGCGGTATTCGCTCGCGATTTCCACGTTGCACGGCAGACCCGCGAGACTTTCGATCCAGTAACGCGCGACCGAACCGGCGTGAAAACTGGTGCCACAGGCGATGATCTGTACTGCCTGAACCTTGTCGAAAATCTTGCCGGCGCTGACACCAAAGGCCTCTTCGAGAATACGGTGTTTGCCCAAACGTCCTTCGAGGGTATCGGCCACCGCCTTGGGCTGTTCGAAAATTTCTTTTTCGGTAAAGTTCCGATACTGGCCGCGATCCACCGCATCGGCCGAGGCCTCGGACACGCGCACCGGACGATCCACCTTCTTGCCCGCCGCGTTATAAATCGTGCACTCGGTGCGACGCAGGTCGACGACATCGCCATCTTCGAGGTAAATCACGTTGTGCGTCACCGGCGCCAGCGCCAGCACATCGGAGCCGATGAAATGTTCTCCAATACCGACACCCACCACCAAGGGGCTGCCTTTGCGCGCCGCAATCAAGCGGCCGGGCTCGTCACGACTCACAATGCCCAGGGCATAGGCACCTTCCAGTTCATCAATGGCGACACGCGTGGCCTTGAGCAGGTCTTTCTGTTTCTTCAGATGATGGTGAATAAGGTGCGCGACTACCTCGGTATCGGTCTGCGACGTGAACACGTAGCCGAGATCCTGAAGTTTCTTGCGCAGCTTGTCGTGGTTTTCGATGATGCCGTTGTGCACCACGGCGATGACGTTGTTGGAAACATGCGGGTGGGCGTTGTCCTCGCTCGGCACCCCATGGGTGGCCCAGCGCGTGTGCGCAATGCCCGTCTGACCCTGGGTTTTGCGGCTCTCGACGGCGTTCTCCAACGCCTTGACCTTGCCCACCGCACGCACGCGCTCAAGCGTGGCGACGCCGTTACCACCGAGCACGGCGATCCCCGCGGAGTCATAGCCACGGTATTCGAGGCGTTTCAGGCCCTCGATCAGGATCGGGACTACATTACGTTGCGCTACCGCGCCGACAATGCCGCACATGGGAAGACCTCTTATTTGTTATCGCTTTTGGCTTTTTTCACCGGCCGTTTCCAGCCGGTCCGTGTCTGCTGCGGGGCACGCGAAAGCGTCAGCTCGCCCGCGGGCGCTTCCTTGGTAATGACCGAACCGGCGCCGATGGTGGCGTTTGCGCCCACCGTCACCGGCGCCACCAGCGCCGTGGCCGAACCGATGAACACGTTATCGCCGATGACGGTGTGGTGCTTGTTCGCCCCGTCATAATTGCAGGTGATGGTGCCGGCACCGATATTCACGTGGCGTCCGACCGTGGTATCGCCAATGTACGAAAGATGGTTCATCTTGGAGCCTTCGCCCACTTCGGATTTTTTTACCTCGACGAAATTGCCGACATGCACATGAGCGGCCAGTGTCGTCTCCGGGCGCAGACGGGCAAACGGCCCGATGCGACCATGCTCACCGACCGTGGCCTGCTCCAGCACGCAGTTCGGATAAACGATGGTGTCGGCACCAATCGTGCAATCACGGATGACGTTGTTCGGCCCGATATGCACACGATCGCCCAGCACGACCTTGCCTTCGATAATCACGTTGACGTCAATCACTACGTCGCGGCCACAGGTCAGTTCGCCGCGCAGATCGAAGCGCGCCGGATCGCACAGCGTTACGCCCTGCTGCATAAGCCGTTCGGCCTGCTGTTTCTGATGAATCCGCTCCAAGGTCGCCAGTTCCTGTTTACTGTTCACACCCAGAATCTCCGAGACATCGCCCGGGGCACGCGTAGCGATGGCCACGCCTTCCGCCACCGCCATAGCAATTATATCAGTCAGATAATACTCGCCTTGGGCATTGTTATTGCGAAGATTGGCGAGCCATTTTTTCAGTTTTACGGCCGGTGCGGCGAGAAAACCGGTGTTTACTTCACGGATCGCGGCCTCTTCGGGACTCGCGTCCTTGCGCTCGACGATCCGCACGACCTTGCCTGATTTGTCACGCACGATGCGGCCATAGGCCCCGGGGTCGGCAAGCTCGGCCGTGAGCAACGCCAGGCTGTCCGGGCGGGCGGCAGAAAGCAGGCTTTGCAGGGTTTCCGGCCGGATCAATGGCACATCGCCGTAGAGCACCAGCACGGTTGCCTGGTTAGAAACCGCGGACATGGCCTGGGCCACCGCATGGCCCGTGCCCTTTTGCTCCGCCTGATGCGCCCAGCGTATGTCGCTCTCGGCAAAGGCGGCGCGCACCCTGTGGCCGCCGTGGCCATACACGATATGAATGGCCACGGGCTTGAGCGACCGCGCGCAATGCAGCACATGCCCCAACAGCGGACGCCCAGCCAAGCCATGCAGTACTTTGGGCATGTCCGAATACATGCGCTTGCCCTGGCCGGCAGCCAGGATGACGATTTCAAGTGGGGTGGACATATTGATCAGAATGCCAATTCAATCACACCCTGTTAACTATAGGAAAAATGGCGTAGGTGTGGCGATTATTGCAGCGTCGGCAGACCGTCCGCCGGGCAGCCGTTACGGATTTCCTCGGGCGTGGCCTCACGGATGTCCTTCACGGTTACCTCAAAAATGATGGTCTGGCCCGCGAGCGGGTGGTTCGCGTCCACCGTCAGCTTGCGGTCCTCAATGCGGGTAACGACGAAAAGAATGGCCTCGCCCTTGGCGTTCTGCGCCTCGAACTCTTTCCCCAGCTGGCGCAGCTCCGGTGGCACGTTTTCGATATCGTCGGTGAAAGTCAGCTTGGGGTCGTGATCGCCAAAGGCATCGGACGGCGTGAGTTCCACTTCCACGCGATCCCCCACATTGTGTCCCTCCAGGGCCTGTTCAATCTTGGGAAACAGATCGGCGCCCGATCCGTGCACATAAGACACCGGCAGGTCACGGTACTCGAAAATCTCGCCGCGCTGGTTGCGCAGGACATAGA
>JBGPBL010000098.1:0-7897 GCA_041481225.1 Sulfurifustaceae bacterium
CGACGTGGAAAAGCCTGAAGGGCAGCAGCTCTTCAAGGAGTTGATCCGCGACGCCGACGTGGTGATTGACGGCATGCTCCCCGGCTACATGGATGGCTTGGGACTGGGCTATCGGCACCTGGAGAAGATCAATCCCCGACTGGTCTATGTGTGGATCGGCATCCGGGGCTCGTGGGGCCCGGACAAGGATCACACCTCGAAGTTTGGGCAGTGGGAGTTGGAGCCGTTTTCCAGTTGCGCCGATTCCTTTGTCCACAACAGCGGCTTCCCGCAGGACCAGTTGCCGCGCGGCAAAGGCGGCGATCCCACCCGCTCCGGGGTGTGGATAGCCGACTTCGTCGCCGGCGAGCAGGCGGCGGTCAACGTCCTGGCGGCCCTGTATTATCGCGACCAACACAACGGCGGCGGGCAGTTCATCGAGGTCACCGGCGCGGAAGCGCTCATGGACATCCTGGACTTCGATATCTCCTGGTACGGATTCAACGGCAGCATCAAGGCGCGTACCGGGGCCTGGGATCCCAACCTCAACCAGTACGAGTGGAACCCCTGCAAGGACGGCTACATGATGATCGGCGGCCAGAGCGACCGTCTCTGGTACCGCATCGGCATGTGCATCGAGCGCGACTTCCCACAGTTCGGGCGCCTCATCCACGAAGACCCGTTCCTGAAGGAGATGGGCGCGCGCAACGCGCTGCACGCGCTGATCAAGACTTACACCTTGACCACGCGCTGGCTGCGCGACCTTAACCGCATCCAGGCCGAGCAGAAATTGCTCGAGTACGAGATCGCGGCCGGGCCCATTCTGTTCTTCGACGAAGTCTGCGAGTTCCCCCACTTCAAGTACCGCCCCTGGGTGTACACGATTGAGGGCGACTATGGGACGCTGCTGTACTCCACCCCCAATAACGCCTTCATGTCCACCGTGCCCCACCGGGTGAAGTGGATGGGCCGCCGCCTGGGGAAAGACAACAATGAGGTGTATCAGCGCTGGGTGGGGATCAGCTCCAACCAGGTTGAGGCACTGAAGGAAAGGGGGGTCATCTGACATGGCAAAAGACTTGAGGGAAGTGCGGCTGGAGGAACTCAAAGGCCCGAAGAGCAAGGCAGAACTCGACGAAATGAAGATGCCGTACGAAGAGTACTGCCGCCATGCGTTCGACCCTGGCAACGAACACACCAAGCCGACGGCGCTGAAGGGCATCCGCTGGCTGAGCTGCACCATGTACATCTTTACGCCGCACTCGGCCGCCAACCTGGCCGAGCTCGGCGCCGAAGTGATTAAAATCGAACAGCCGCGCATGGGCGATGCCATGCGTCATACCTCTCCATTCAACGAAGCCTATCTGTATCCCTTGCACGACACGCGCCCCATGACCGGCACCGGCTTCGGCTTCACCAACGCCAACCCCAACGAATACTTCATGTCGATGGACTACCACATTCCGGACATGCAGCAGGTGTTCTATCGGCTGGTGAAGATGAGTGACGGGTTGACCGAGCTGTACCGGCCGGGCACGCTGGACAAGTGGAAGATGAGCTACCGCTACCTGCAGGAGATGAACCCGCGGTTCATCTACGTGTGGGGCGGCGGCTTCGGCTACGGCCCCAAGGTGTTTGGCGGGTCCTATGACATTCTGGGCCAGGCCCACGCCGGATTTGCATCCATCATGGGCATGCCGGAATACATGGGCGGCCATACCACCAAGCACTCCAACTGGGTGATTGACTGGGCCTCGGGCACACTGATTACCCACGGCATCCTGTCGGCCATGCACTGGCGGCGCAAGACCGGGTTGGGCACCATGATCGAATTCTCCCAGGTGCAGACCCCGGCTCGCTTCTCCGAGTATGCCGTTCCCCTGTACGGGCGCTTCGGCATCGTGCGCCAACGGTGGGGCAACTGGGAAACCCAGCTCTGCGTGCATGGGATCATCCTGTGCGGCAAGTCGGACTTCCCGGATGCGCAAAACCCGCAGGACAAGTACGAAGCCCGCTACGTCATGGTTTCCGCCTTCAACGAACCCGACTTCAAGGAACTGTGCGCCATTACCGGTCAGAAGGAGCTGTACAGCCGGTACCAGAAGCACAAGGACCGGGTGGAGGCAGAAGCCCAGGTGGAGATCTACGGCGCCCTGGAGAAATGGGCGGCGGACAAGTCCAGGTCACAGGTGGTCAAGATCCTCACCGATGCCGGCGTTCTGGCGGCCCCGGTGAAGAACGATCGCGAAGTTTACGAGAGCGAGCACTTGCGCCAGCGCGGCACGGTTCGCTGGATTGATGATCCGCTGTATGGCGACATCCTCATGCAGGCGGGCTACAGTGCCGGCATGCTCTCCAAGACCCCGCGGCGGGTGAACTGGATCTGGCGCCCGGTGGGAGCCGACAACGTCAAGCTCTACAACGAATTGCTCGGCTACCCGATCAGCACGATCGAAAACTGGTATGCCAAGAGCTGGATATAAGGAGGTGGCCGTGGCAGATATCATTTGGTGCAAGAAAAAACTGGACGGCAAGACCTGCAACACCGTCAACTACCTCGACCCCTACTGCTTCTGGAACTGGAAGGGGAAGATCAACTGCGCCGAGTGCGGGACCGTGTATTACATCCACATGATCCAGGGACACATGTACGACGGGCCCAACGAGAAGCCCGGGGAAAAGCCGGACATCAGCCCGCTGTATGCGGACAAGCCGCTGGAAGGCTACCGGTCGTACCTGCCCGGGATCGAGGGCCGCACCCGGCCGTATCAGTGCCTGCCCAGGCACATTTACCTGGGCAGGGCCGACATGGTGAAGTTCAGCATCCGGGGCAAACCGGTGCGGGGCTGGCGTCCTCAGCCACCCAGCGCCGGGATTGCCGGCAGCTTCGGGTACAAGTGGGAAATCCAGAAGCTCTCTCCTGAGGTGTGGAAGGAATATCAGGAGAAGATCAAGAAAGGCGAAGTCAAGGAGTGGTGAGGAGGCAGCATGCCCAATTTAACGCCTGAGGAGTTCCTGGCAACTGTTCTTGTCCCGGAAAAGAAGACGGATCACATGTGCTGGGGGTGCAAGCACCTGAAGCCCGTATTGCAGGGCTCCAGCTTCCCCCCGGCGGACCTGATCGGCTGGTGCAACAAAATCCACTGGCCCTTCACCTGGTCGGTGACCGAATTCAACGTGGTCAAGAAATGCTACGCCTTCGAGGCCAGCGAGGTGCGTGCGGTCGCTGCCACTCAGCCCCGGAGGTAGAACAGACGCGGCCCGGGCCGGGATCGGCTGGGCCGCCGGTCCCAGGGAGCAACATGACCGAGGATATGCAACGGGAGATCGGGACTCTGAAGGGGATGGTGCTCAACTGGAAGCAGAGTTACCTCCGGGTGGCGCCCCCCGACGGAGACTCCGAGTATTTGGTCCACGATTTCCTGGAAGAAATCGAGATGCACGTGTACCCGTACACCCGCAGGTTGTGCGAGTGCGCTCATCTCACCTCAGCCGAAGCCGGCGAGTTCCTGAGTTTCTGCTACCAGCAGGCCGGGGAACTGCGGGATTCACTGAGGCAAGCAGTGAGCGAACAACATTAGGAGGAGGCAAGCATGCCTGAAAAATGCCGTGTAGTGGTGTGCGGCTTCGACCCCATGATCGTGAAAGGCTACGTCAAGACCGGCGAGCGGGCCCTGTGGTGGCACGTGTCGGATGAAGTGTACGAGCAGTGCGGGGTTAAGCCGGGGGACACCGTGAGCGGCACGCTGCTGGCGGTCTACACCCCGGAGGGTAAGAAGGAGGCGGCGCTCAACGAGCCGTTCGAGTGGAAGACAGCCAAAGAAAGCGGCCTCGCCGTCCTGCTGCCGCCGGACGTGATCACCAAGTACAAGCTCACCGAATTTAATTTCCTCGAGCTGCAGGTAGACAAGGTTGCCGGGAAGCCAGTGTTTCCCGGCGAAACCCGGCAGAGCAGTAAGTTCTGGCCGGAAGAGAAGATGAAACTCGACTACAAGCTGGCGTACATTGGATGAACCGTTCGCCGCGATAGCGGCGAGTGGCTCGACCGCAGCGGGTCGATAAGCCGTTGCTGGAGCGGGTGTGGAAACACGCCCGCCAAGCCCGGCCAGGGGCGGTGCGGGATTCCAGCTAAACCGCACAGGCCCGCTTGTCGTTGTGTTCCGGCCAATGCGGTCAAAGGGAGCACCCCGTCCAGCTATCCGATCGAAAGCGGCGGCGGGCCTAGGGTGGTCATGTCCAGCCCAACCCAACCCGAATTCGATCTGGAATCGCGGCACCGCGGCTGGCAAAGCTTGGCGAAGCTATTCGGCGCCACGAGCCCGCCGTTTGGCATTACGCATTTCCTGCGCGGATACGAGTTCTCCTCCAACATCTACGCAATGAGCGGCCTCAGCTTGGCCATGGTGGACCCTGGCAACGACTACACAGCGTTCATCGAGCTTGCCAAACTGGGCATGAAGCCCGCGGAAACCACGAAAGTAATTCTCACCCATGGCCATCATGACAACGCCATGGGCATCTTCGAACTGCTGCGCTCCTACCCCAACCAGGCCCAAGGATTTCAATTGCTGTTACACGAAGCTGGCCCGCGCGAGTTCAGGGATGTGGGGAATGAGTCCAACTGTACGGTCACTCTCCTGAGGGGCGGTGAAAGAATCGAACTTGCCGGCGTTGAGTGGGAGGTCATTCACACTCCGGGGCATACGGTGGACGGCATCTGTCTCTATCATGCACCCTCGAAAACCCTGATCACCGGCGACACGGTGTTGCCGCGGGACCTGGCCGCGCCCGATCCGTCGGCCGGCGGGCGACTCGACTACTACCTGCTGAGCATCAAGGAACTGCTGAAGCGCGAGGTGGAAAACATTTTGCCTGGCCGAGGTCCTGTGGTGGCTTCCATCGGCAGACAGGTCATGGAGCAGACTTATGAGAACCTGATGATGAAAGCAATCGGTGCCGAAGAGAAAATTACCTGGATCAATGGGGCCACCCAACTCGCCGCGAAGGGACTCCTGGAAGAGGCGGTCTTCTGTTGCCACAAGCAACTTGCGGTCACTCCGGGAGACTGGAAAACACTGCAGTTGAAAAGCGTTTGCCTGAACGACCTCGGCCGATTTCAGGAGGCCCTGGACGCGATCGAAGAGATTACCAGCCGGCGCGGCCAAGGCCAGGAGACTGCGCCGTTCACGCTCATCGGCAAGGGATACGCGCTGATGGGCCTGGGCAGGTACGACGAGAGCGTTCAATGGTTCGACCAGGCGCTCAAGCTTGACCCGAACTCCAGGGAAGCACGCCTCTACAAAGGCATGGCCCTGTATCTCGCGGGCAAATACGACGAGGCCATGGAGATCGGCGACTTTCAGGCCGAATTTGTGCGCCGATTCAAGGACGAAATGCTCAGCCAACGCAAAACGCAATGATCAACGTTCCCTCCGGTCTGACTCTTTCTCCAGACCGCATTCTCCGCTGTGGATTCCAGCGCTTCCACCCTGACCTGATGTGCTATATCGCCGGCGCCGACCCATACAGAGAGGATCAGCTTGGCGGACTGGCGCTGACCATCGAAGGATTGAAGCGACGCGATGACCTGGTCTTCAACACGGCCAAAGCGCACGGAATCCCGGTCATGGTCACGCTGGGCGGGGGCTACGCCTTCAATGTGCTCGACACCGTTACGATCCACTGCAACACGGTGGTCGCGGCGAAACACGTCTTCAGCTCAGTGGGGTTGAAGTTCTCCGCTCGCTATGCGCGTGAACGCGCAGCCGTATAGACAACATCGCACAGTACCTGGCTGTGCGGTCGGGTGCTAGCGATCACCGCGATGAGAATCGTACCTCCTAGCGTTGATCGGGCAAGCATGCCGGTCCAGTGCACTGGCCACCACACAGAGGTGCGTGATCATTGGCACAGATGTCGCGGATTTAATCTGCCAGCCTGTTCTTGAGTTATTCGGTTGCAGGAGAACCGGAGGAGAACCGTGAGTTTCAGGTTTGTCGTAACCGAGAACACCACCGCCGATGACGTTGCGGCTGCCGGTCGGCCCGATCCTCTTTACTGCAAACCTGGTCTGGTTCAGCGGGCTCGCCTTTTCGCGGACTTGATCGACGCCGAACTTGGCGGAGAGACGAGTTGCGGCGGTGCTGGGATCGGTTATGTTCCGGAGATCGTGGAGCTGGAAGAAGATCAATCATGAGCCCAGCGAAACGACGAATTCTCATTGTGGGCGGAGGCGCCGGCGGGGCATCTTGCGCCGCACGGGCACGGCGTCTCTCCGAAGATGCCGAAATCCCGCTGTTCGATCGCGGTCCGTACGTTTCATTCGCCAACTGGGGGTTGCCCTACTACATGGGCGGCGTTATTTCGGACGAGAAAAAGCTTGCCTTACCGCGAAATCTGGCTCTACTGCGACGTTGGTCAGCGATCCTATTACGCGTTACGCATCCTCTTGCAACGCGGCTTTGCCGCAAAAACCTCCCAGGCGGATTCGTTACGTGCCAAGTGTTTTGCCCGCAACTGGAGCGGGCAAAAAGTCTGGCTGCTACATCCGTCTAGGCCGCTCACATATAGGTGTAGAATACACCTATAAACTAGGTGACCACTTGTCGACGGACGAGCAGTTCAGGCTTCGGGTTAAGGCGGCTGCATGCCGAGCGCGAGAACAGCATTCTCGGGCGACGTATGCCGAAGTGAGGGCTACATGACCGATCCCGTAAAGATTGGAATCATCATCTGCAATCGCTATCACACCTGTGCGGGAGGAAAATGCTTTCGCGCCGTTCGGGAGCGCGAAGGCGCCTTCCGCCTGTATCAGGGCCAGGACGTGGACTTAGTCGGATACACCACTTGCGACGGATGTCCCGGCGGGAACGTGGAGTATGCTCCCGAGGAAATGAAAAAGAACGGCGCCCAAGTCATTCACCTGGCGACTGGTTTCGTGGTGGGCTATCCGCCCTGCCCGCATATCGATCACTTTTGTGATCTGATCGAGAAGCACCACGGATTGAAAGCGGTCATTGGAACGCACCCAATCCCTGAGAAGTACTTCGTAACGCACCAGGCGCTGGGAACCTGGGATTCACCGGAATGGCAGGAAAGGATCAAGCACGTGCTGGAGAATGAGGCAGTCCGGCTGCGCTATAACTAGTCGCCTGGTGAAGATTGCGCAGCGAAGACTAATCGTCGATTTCGCTCCACCTGTCCACTGTTCTCAAGTTGAGCGGATAGCGCCAGCCCGCGTGGCGAAGCGTCCCATGGCGGCGCCAAGATTACCGAGTACCTGGGCCCATTCCACGAGGTGCCGTTCACCTGCCTTTGTCAGCGCATATACTCGCCGCGCAGGGCCGCCGTTGCGAGTGTCCCAACTCGACACCACGTAGCCGTTTTGCTCGAGCCGCCGCAGTGTTCGATACAGCGCCGCCCCTTCTATCTGGCCATCCGTCAAGGCATACTGGTTGAGATTGGCGGCGAGATCATACCCATACGAGTGTCCCTTATCCTTCAGCATCAGCAGAAGGACAGGCTCCACAAAACGGTAGATATTGCCCATCGCACAGGTACAAGGGTCGTCTCCGTGGCGAGGACACACAGGATGCCGCATTCACAATTCTCCGTTTTTGCATGTCTCGTGCGCGCGTTCATCAAGGCTTACGGCTTCTTTCTCTCGTGGTCTAGGCGCAGGATCTGCCGTGGTTTCGTCCCGGTCCGGGCCGCCTGCGGTCTGCCCATTGCCGTAATGCCCTTCGGCAGGACACCAAAACCAGCGGCCGTCCCGACACACTCGCTGCACTCGTCCGGCTTCTGCCAAGCGGCGCGCCCCACCCCCGGGGTCGTCTATAACGGCACGCACTTCGTCTTCCCCCATGGGATGGCGGGCAATCACATCCGCAAGTGTGTCCAAGGCATCGCCGCCACGCAG
>JBGPBL010000099.1:0-7621 GCA_041481225.1 Sulfurifustaceae bacterium
CGGTCCTGACGACATGAAGCAAAAAGTGGTTGATTATATGAGAGGGATGCAGCGAACTCCCGAATTGATCCGTTCATTCTTTCAGGCACCCGACACAAGGTATGCTGCATAATGTCCACATACTTATGCACTGATTAGTAATTAGTGCGATTTAGCCTTGAGCCGCATTTTTACTTCTCCAAACATCCCAAGTCTAATTGTCATGACATAAATCTGCTCCATGGTTGAAAGTTGAGCCTGATCAAATTAATATGCCGAATAGTCATACCCAATAATATTCTGCAACAGAGGAATCCATACGAAACATTCAATTGTTCGATCTCCACCAGTGATAGACGGAATGAGTATAATTGAACTTGAAGCCCGCTCTGGAGACCATATTCAACGAAGCCAAATTATGAACCTCAAGTCCAGTGGTGACAATGTCATACCTATCAAGCAAGTGTCTTGCGCCGCGTGCAAAAAATAATCGCCCTACTCCAGCCCCCCTCAGCTCCTGCGCTAATATGATAAACCTCATCGATGCTACTCGTTTGCCACCAAGACTACCATCTGATGCGATGTTTTTTGAGATTATAAGGCCCATCACCTTACCACCCATTCTGCAAGCGAGCATAATGTCATTGTTTTCATAAGACGACCTCACAAGGTTCGAATACATCTGATCAACCTTGGCCCTATCGAAGTGGCAATCGAGGTAAAATCTTCCTCCTCCAAAATATTGCTCTGCGCACATTGCTGCGAGTTGCGGCAGTTCATCTTGATGAAGTATTCCGATCTCCAAGTTCTCCCATTTATCAATGCAATTTATCGGCTCCCGTGCAAAAGCATCGATCCAGGTGAGAATATATTTAAAGCCGGCATCTTGAAGGATAAACGTGGCATCACTATCCCAGCTATCAACATCTATTGAGGCAAATTCGATGCCAGACTGGCTGCAGTATTGTTTAAACATGGCTACCACCGACGCGAGATCCCGCCTGTTCGCTGCTGTGTCTGCCGATTTCCTACAAAAGAGATATCGAACGCCCATACATTTGAATCCGAAGTGTATCGCATCCCAGTCCAAGAAGTCGGCCGCAAGAAGTGCGGTTGTGTCTTTACCCGAAAACGATTCAAACACAATTCCTTGGGTTGCGATTTGGCTGATATGCTGAAACAAATAGTCATTGATGCATTCAGGTTGAAGATCTGGCCAAGATTCAAACTTTCTGAATTTTACATCTTTAAGAAAGCTAAAGAGCCGATTTCTATCCATAACCTTTTTCGTGACCTCAGGACTTAAGTTATCTTGGTGATCGACGATTATCATGGGAAAACAAAAGTGAATTGCGCGGGTGGTTCGATTGGGAACGCACGCATGGTTATTTGGCAAAGGTGCGATTCCTGGCAGGGGCTGAAAGATGCATTGTATTATTCAGTCATAGGCGGAAGCCGTATGAGGATGCTGGTTTTCAGATTAGGCTCAAGCTCAGCCGAGAAGTTAGACGCGAAAGGGCAAATTAGCTGACAGTGGGATCCTTGCGTGCTGAGCAAAAATGGATACATAAACAGCCTTTCCAAATCGAGCATATCGATCCGGCAATCAGTTATTTTAGGGTTCTTCCCCAAAAAGTGTGATGGCTCTGTAAGCGACTGAAAGGAAACGGCGCATCGACATTTCGGCTATCCTTCGTGCGTGTTCCAAACGAACGAAAGGATGGTCGCTGCCGATGCGCCTGGAAACTTGTATCAGAAAAGGCCTGCGTTTGAAAAGCCATCGAGTTGGACGGGTCCTCGAGGAGCCGGATCGCTTGGTGGCAGAAATCGAATGGATCCCTGGTCGTACTTTGTTCTGCAGCAACTGCTCGCGACGGACGGCACGGATTCATGCGCGGCAGATGCAGCGCGAGTGGCGCGACCTGTCTGTGCGCGATCAGCCCCTGATCTTGCGATATGCACCTGTCCGGATGCGCTGTCCAGTCTGTGGCCCACGCGTCGAGCATCTGCCCTGGGCTCACAAGTGGCAACGCATTACGAAGGCGCTGGCGGGAGTCATCGCCAGGCTGTCGCGCCAGTTGAGCTGGAAAGAGACGGCCACGCATTACGGTGTGGACTGGAAGACTGTCGCGACCGTTGTGCAACGGGCGGTCGATTGGGGATTGGCGCATCGGGTTTGGAAGCCGTTGCAGGTCATCGGCATCGACGAGGTCTCGCGTTCCAAAGGACAGCGCTACCTGACGCCCGTCTACGACCTCCTTCGGCGACGCTTGGTTTGGATCGGGGAGAACCGAGAGGCAGAGACCATGGAGCAATTCTTCAAGTGGCTCGACAAACGACGGGCGAGATCGATCTTGATCGTTTGCTGCGACATGTGGGCGATCTATTTCGATGCCATCCGGCGGCATCTTCCCCGAGCCCAGATCGTGTTTGACCGGTTTCACGTTGTCCAGCATCTCAACCATGCGGTCGACGAGGTGCGGCGCCAAGCGTGGCGGGCTCTCTCGGGCCAGGCCAAGATGGCTTTCAAGCGCACCCGATGGCTCTGGCTCAAAAACCCCTGGAATCTGAAGAACGAAGAGCAGAGGCGCCTGTCTGTAGTCTGTCGCCAAACCAATCAGACGATCGTGCGGGGATACTACCTCAAGGAAAGTTTTCAACGGTTCTGGGACTACCTCTACGAAGGATGGGCGCGGCCTTATCTGAAGCAATGGCTTTGGTGGGCCTCCCACAGTCGGCTGGAGCCGTTCGTCCGGTTTGCTCGGATGATCCGCGAGCACCTGGATGGGATTCTCGCTTGGACTCGGCTGCGCGTTGCCAACGGCGCGCTGGAAGGAATGAACAACAAAGTGAAGGTTATCAGCCATCGAGCTTACGGCTTTCGCAAGACCGACCACTACATCACGGCCATCTGGCATGGATGCGGAGAACTACCATTGGAGCCGATGTCATGAAACACTGGCTTGTGGAAGCTGCCGGAGCCGTGGACGCAAAGAACGCGCCCACCGCTCCTTGGAAAACCGCAAAGGGCGCGGTTTTCCACAGCTCCCACAAGCCCTACTGGTATTTATCGAACCTTGCATCACACTTTTTGGGAGACCAGCCTATTTGTAAGAAGATATAGAATGTCGAATAACCCGAGAGAAAGTGGTTGCGCAATATTTGACCTGCTCGTCGGTCATTCCGTAATATAGTGGCAGCGCTAACCCACGGGACGCAAGTTGATCAGATATCGGCAATTGCGCCTCTTGGTATCCGAAGCGGCGAGCAAACACATGCTGTAAATGGGCCGCTACGGAGCCGGGCCCGGCGCCGATGCCCGCGCGTGCCAGCGACTCAACCACGAGTGTAGGCGGGAGGATTTCATCGAGAACAACCATAAACGTTTGCCATGTGTGATCGGGATGGTTAGCCGGCAGCCGAATCCCTGGGCAGCTCTTCAACTGATCCACGTATTGCCGCGCAATCTGCCGACGCCGATCAAGAATTGCGGGAAACTTTTCTAGTTGCACTCGGCCGATTGCAGCCTGTAGCTCGGTCATCCTGTAGTTGAACCCGGCTTCGCGGAACACACGCTGGCCGTCCTGGATGACTTGACCGTGGTTGCGCCACATTCTACAGGCCTCCGCCAAGGCATCGTCGTTAGTGACAATGGCCCCTCCCTCGCCGGTGGTGGTGGCCTTGCGCGGGTGAAAACTGAAAATGCCCATGCGGCCGAATGTGCCAACCGGCTTATCATGGTACCTCGCTCCCAGTGCGCACGCTGCATCCTCAATGACCTGCAGATTAAATATCCCGGCGATGTCCAAGATGGAGTTCAGTTCAGCAGCCAGGCCAAACTCGTGAACTGGTACCACCGCTCTAGGCGTCCCCCAGTTCAATTCGATGCATAGTTTAATCTGGCGGCGCAAGTCCTCAGGATCCATGTTGTAAGTATTAGGCAAGACATCAACCAGCACCGGGCGCGCCCCAACAACCACCGCCATATTGGCCGCGGAAGGCCATGCGAAACTTGGAATGAAGATCGCGTCATCCTGGGTCAGCTCCAGGGCCAAGTAACTCACGTGCAAAGCCGAAGTGCCAGATGACACGGCGATACAATGCCGGGCTCCGTGCATCGCAGCAATGGCCTGCTCGAACGCTGCCACCTCAGGACCCTGCACAACCCAGCCGCCGGCCAGAACGCGGCGAACCGCCTCGACTTCGCGGTCATCAAACGCTGGTTTTGCCAGCGGAACTTGTATCTGCATCGTTCATTAATTTCTTGAAATATTCAGCCGTGCGAACCAGTCCTTCTTCCAAGTCCACCTTTGCCTCAAAACCGATCAACTCCCTCGCCTTAGCGACGCTAGGCACCCTCAATTCGACGTCCGCATAGTCTTTGCGCGTGAAGACAATACGAGTCCTTGAATTCAGAACCCGAACTATC
The DNA here is from genome assembly GCA_041481225.1 of Sulfurifustaceae bacterium. GTDB lineage: Bacteria > Pseudomonadota > Gammaproteobacteria > Acidiferrobacterales > Sulfurifustaceae > Sulfuricaulis. The sequence goes on from JBGPBL010000099.1 coordinate 4,409, forward strand.
GTCTGGGCGAGCCCGTAGATCGTCAGGACCGCGCGCGCATTTCCAAGATTAAATGACTCGCCAACTGCTTTTGGGTGAGTCAGGGTCAATAGCAGACCTTCGACGAAATCGTCAATAAAACACCACGCCCTGATTTGGTTCCCATCGCCATGAATTAGGATATCGTCACCGCGGAGGGCTTTTTCAACAAAAATCTTGATGGCCCCTTCGCCCACCTGACCTGGGCCATAAATATTGAAGGGCCTTAGTGTTACCGTCGGCATCCAGTATTCATCATGATATGCTTTTGCCAGGTGTTCCCCGGCAAGTTTGCTTACCGCGTAGGTCCAGCGAGCCTCCCCCACGGCACCAATGTGGGTAACGTGGTTTTCCTCGGCGCGGAACGCGGACTGCCCGAAAACTTCACTGGTTGAAAAGTCCACAAACCGTTCGAGATTGGGTAATTCGCGGGCGGCCTCGAGGGCGTTGGCGGTGCCAATCATATTCACGCGCATTGTTTCCGTGGGCCGCTTGATTACAGTATCGATGCCGGCAATCGCCGCACAATGAACAACGTAGTTGGCGCCATCCATGGCTGACTTTAAGGCAGCATAATCCAATACGTCGCCTTTGACGATTCGGAGGTTGGGATGGGAACAATAAGGCTTGGAGCTTAGCGAGTCCCGCCGGAAAGAATCATATACCGTGACTTTATTGTCATCTATCAACCGCTCGATTAGCGTTGAGCCAATGAATCCCGCTCCGCCTGTGAGGAAAATGTTCTTGTTCTTAATCACTTTATGTGCCATGTGAAGCCTCATCGGATTAATTCGGATCGGAAATCGGTCGGACCATTCGTCCGAGTCTCCTTGCCAATCAACTTCCCGTTCTCAAGATGGCAGGCGCCGGCGCTCTCGGATGCTCCATTGAATCGTTCGTGTTTCTTAGCTGGAATGCCTCTCCGGTCACACACCTTGCTGGTGCTTCTGGCCGATGGGTCTAGCGGGGGCCCCCGCCACGACCGTAAGCGGAGCAACATCGCGCGTGACCACTGAATTGGCTCCTATGATCGCATGATGACCAATTCTAACGCCCTTCAAAATCACCGCGTTGGCACCCAGCCAGCAATCATGCTCGATCACCACCGGCGCGCACCGGAATTCGTGGCATAGTGTTGTCCGCGCCCCGGCCGGATCCACCACGTGGTCGGAGTCGGTAACAAAAACTCTTGGCGCAATCAACACGTAATCCCCCACTTCCACCGAAATGCTCGCATTACACTGAAAGTCATGCAAAATGGTGCAGTAGGATCCAATCCGAATCTTCGGAGAACTTGTCGTGTCCACCGGTTTCAGGTCCACCAGCGACCACCCATCGCAAACGTTTGTGTGATGGCCGATCGCTATGGCTTTGGCGTTAGGGACGAGCCTTGCCCTGCCAACCACCGAGCGCACGCCCAAGGAATAGAACCTCCAACTCCAGAGGACCCTCGTTCTCGTAAGCTTCCAAAGCCTGAGCAACATCGCACCTGGAGATCGCACCATCATTCAAATCTACCTTGGATACCCGAACGCGTCCCGCCCGTATGTGCAGACGGCACTGGTTGGGCTTTGATGGAGCGCGCTCTCGGGGAATTGCGAATTGGGACTCATGTCCGGGCAGGTTGTTCGGTGCCTGCGACGAGATTCAGTCGTATCATCGCGATCACCGAGCGCGCAACCTCGGGAAACATGAAACGAGCGGCTCCAAGAGCAATAGTAAAGGCCCCTATGGCAGCTATTGCCGCCGACCAAATGCGCAAATGAGGGCCTCCCACAAGAGCAAAGCCAAGTCCGACAGCGACCAGCGTGAGCAAATAGACGCTAGAGTCGAAACTCTCCCGCAGGGGCACGCTCTGCCGCCGCCGCAGTCGAGCTATAGAAACGCATGCCGCAACGATCTCTCCTATCAAGGCGCAGCCCGCGATCTGCAGCGGCGTTCCCCCAGCAACCACAATCGTCAACGCAAGCGGAAGGCTGACACTCCGCCCGATATACGAATGGAACTCATTAATAGTATCCGCTTTGGCCGCGGCAGCGATCGAGGAAACCAGGCGCAAGAATCTAATTGCAATGGCAGCATCCAGAAGCGCTACGAACGGTCCTGTTCCGTGATACTTCGCACCGTACAGCAGGGTTATCACTTGCTCACCCGCAACCATGAGGGGAAGCGTAATAATAACTCCAGCAATGGCTGAGGCTTGTGTGCAGACCCGATACTGGCGGCGGAACTGGTCGGGATTGTCTTGCACCCGTGCCAGGAGCGGCAGCATCAACGATCCTGCCACCTGGGAAGAAATGTACCACGGGACGTTCACCAGCGAATAGGCCAGCGCGTAATTTGCCAACACGCTCAACGAGAACTTTGCCCCGACGATCATCTGATCCAGCTGTTGACACCCAAACATGACGAACCCCGTCAGCAGCAGGGGCCAGCTAAACAACAGAATTCCGCGCACGCACCTCGGGTCCCACGTCCAATGGTATGGACGCCGCGCCAGAGTGAATGTCATGGTGGTGTCAAAGACGGCCTTGCCAATCATCAGCCACACAATGGCGCGGTAGTCGCCGAACCAGCGCACCAACGGCCAAACGGCGGCTGTATTTAAGGCCTGCGGCACGATTTCCGCCAGCATCAATGGCAGATAATTGAGATCCCGCTGGCGCCGCCATACGTCTAAATGAGCTACACTATAACACAGCGGCACCACCGCAAGGAGGGCAAATGCCCACCATGTCTGCGGCATCTTGAACAGGCGTGCCATGGGCACACTCGTGCTTGCAAGAAGCAACGCGCTGCACAGGCCGCCAATAAACTGAATCGCATGAACCGTGCCTTGAAAATCAGGATCGTCACCCTGTTTTGCCTGCACGATCAGCGTCCCAAACCCCATCCTTCCCCTTACTTCGACAATGCTTATGGCCAGCCCAAAAACCGCTGCCAGGCCATAGTCTGCCTTCGCCAACATCCGCGCCAGAATGATGTTGCGTATGAAGGAAAGGCCATATGAGGCGCTCCTTCCCAGCGTCAAGACCATTGTCCCTCGCAACAGCTTGCGGAATAGAATCGAACGTTCTGTAGTTGGAGAAGCGGCCATATGGGCTTTAATGAGAAAGGCGATAGCGCCGGTTACGATCACAAAATCAGCAAAAACTCTTCACTATCGTAACCCGAGTTAAGGACCCGAGACATGCA